>NZ_CP049742.1:2815000-3125000 GCF_015482585.1 Mangrovibacillus cuniculi
TATTGGAGGAGGGCTAAATGAGAAATATATCAGACATTATAGAAGCTTATATAAAACAGATTATAGATAGCAGTCCATCTGACATAGTAGAGATGAAACGAAGTGAAATGGCTGATAAATTCAGTTGTGTACCAAGTCAAATCAACTATGTAATAAATACTAGGTTTACTGTCGAAAGAGGATACTTGGTCGAAAGTAAGCGTGGCGGTGGTGGCTATATTAGGATTATGAAAATAAAACTTCATGACCGTTCAGATATGATAGACCAGGCAATTGAAGTGACAGGTAACAATGTCACACAACCAGCTGCAGAGAGTATAGTATTACGGTTATTTGAAGAAAAAATTATTACACAACGTGAAGCTAGAATGATCGTGGGAATTATGGATAGATCGGTTTTGAACCTTGATCTACCATACAGAGACCAGCTGCGAGCTTCTTTATTAAAAACAATGCTACAAACCCTTAAATTCAAATAAAGATAGAAATACAAAAGAGGTGAGGATAATGGAATGTCAACGATGTCATGCTCGCGAAGCTGCTTTACATGTAACACAGGTAGTTAATGGAGAAAAGCGAGAAATGCATCTATGTGAGAAATGTGCCCAGGAGCAAGGGGATATGAGTATGTTTTCATCATCTGACTTTTCGTTACAACATATCTTAGCAGGTTTATTTTCACCAGAGTCTTATGTGATTCCAAATCAATCCAAACCAACAACTAGTTTGGAAAAACAAGTGGTATCATGTCCGCGTTGTGGAATGACTTTACAAAAGTTTTCTAAAGTAGGAAAGGTTGGTTGCGGTGAATGTTATGAAACATTCGAAGAACACCTTAAACCAGCATTAAGAAGGTTGCATGGCGGTAGTATAGAACATTTAGGCAAAGTCCCTGTTCGAGCTGGTGAAAATATACATCGGAAAAGACATATCATATCCTTGAAAGAAAAACTAAAAGACTTAATCCACCAAGAGGAATTTGAAGAAGCCGCTAAAGTACGGGATGAAATTAGATTATTACAAGAGCAAATGGGGGAAGAGTGATGATCCCAGAGACAATGTTACAAACAGGTCGCAGTCCTTGGATGGACTGGAATGGACCAGAAAATGATATTGTATTAAGTTCGCGTATTAGATTAGCCCGGAACTTAGAAGACATAGAATTTCCAACAACACATTCTTTAGAAGAGGGTAAACACGTTTTAAAGAAAATCTATGACGCATGGAAAGAAGAACAACAAACAATTAACGTTCCATCCTATTGGACGCTTATGAGCGAGTTATCATCTTTAAAAAGAGCTGTGCTAGTGGAAAAACACCTAATTAGTCCCTTGCTAGCCTCTCATGAAGAGAATGGAGCAGTACTGATATCTGAAAAAGAAAACGTAAGTGTCTTGGTGAACGAAGAAGATCATATAAGAATACAAAGTCTACTTCCAGGATTGCAATTAAAAGAAGCATTTCAAACTGCCACAGAGGTGGACGATCTGTTAGAAAAGTCTTTAACCTATTCTTATCATGACTCATTTGGCTATTTAACTAGTTGTCCTACAAATGTAGGTACTGGTTTACGAGCTTCTGTTCTAATACATCTCCCAGGTCTTGTACTTACTAATCGAATCAATCGTCTCATTACTGCTGTTAGCCAATTAGGTTTGGTGGTAAGAGGAATTTATGGTGAAGGCTCAGAAGCATTAGGAAACATGTTTCAAATATCCAATCAAACGACGTTAGGGAAATCGGAAGAAGAGTTGATTGAACATTTAGAATCTGTCGTTCATCAAATCATTCAACAAGAACGTCTTGCAAGAGAGACATTAGTTAAGCAATCCAACATACAATTAGAAGATAGAGTACATCGTTCTTTTGGAACGTTGAAATATGCAAGAATTATTGAATCAAAAGAAGCTTCTCAATGTTTATCGGATATACAATTAGGGATAGACTTAGGGTATATTAAGGGACTTCAGCGTCCATTATTAACGGAATTGATGATACAAAGTCAGCCAGCATTTTTGCAACTAGGAGCAGGAGAAACTTTATCTGCTAGTCAACGCGATGTGAGAAGAGCTAACTTAATCAGATCTAGATTAAAAGAAGAACTGAAGGAGGAATAACCTATGATGTTTGGTCGATTTACAGAGCGTGCACAAAAAGTATTAGCATTAGCACAAGAAGAGGCAGTTCGATTGTCTCATAATAATATTGGTACAGAGCACATACTGTTAGGGTTAATTCGTGAAGGAGAAGGCATTGCTGCAAAAGCACTCCAAGGCCTTAACTTGGGTTCTGAAAAAATTCAAAAAGAAGTAGAAACGTTAATTGGTAAAGGTACAGAAAAGCCAGATAATCCGCATTATACTCCAAGAGCCAAAAAAGTTATTGAACTTTCAATGGATGAAGCTCGTAAACTAGGTCATTCATACGTAGGTACGGAGCATATTTTACTAGGGTTAATCCGTGAAGGAGAAGGCGTTGCTGCCCGAGTGTTAAACAACTTAGGTGTAAGCTTAAACAAAGCCCGCCAGCAAGTACTTCAACTTCTTGGTAGTAATGAAACAGCTGGTCACCAAGGAAATACTACGACAAATGCTAATACCCCTACATTAGATTCGTTAGCTAGAGATCTTACTGCTGTAGCTAGAGAAGGAAGCTTAGATCCGGTTATCGGGAGAAGTAAAGAAATTCAACGTGTAATTGAAGTATTAAGCCGTCGTACAAAAAACAATCCTGTATTAATTGGTGAACCAGGGGTAGGTAAAACTGCTATAGCTGAAGGCCTAGCACAACAAATTGTGGCAAATGAAGTTCCAGAAATCTTACGTGACAAGCGAGTAATGACATTAGATATGGGTACAGTTGTTGCGGGTACTAAGTATCGTGGTGAATTTGAAGATCGTTTGAAGAAAGTTATGGACGAAATACGACAAGCAGGTAATATTATTCTATTCATTGATGAGTTACACACGCTGATTGGTGCTGGAGGAGCGGAGGGAGCCATTGATGCTTCGAATATTCTAAAGCCGTCTCTAGCACGTGGTGAACTTCAATGTATTGGTGCTACAACGCTAGATGAGTATCGTAAATATATTGAAAAAGATGCTGCATTAGAGCGACGTTTCCAACCAATTCAAGTCGATGAACCTACTGTAGAAGAATCTATTCAAATTCTAACTGGTTTACGTGATCGATATGAAGCGCATCATCGTGTATCCATTACAGATTCAGCAATTGATGCGGCGGTGAAATTATCAGATCGTTATATTACAGATCGATTTTTACCAGATAAGGCAATTGACCTTATTGATGAAGCTGGTTCTAAAGTTCGTTTACGTTCCTACACAACACCACCTAACTTAAAAGAATTAGAGCAACGTCTAGAAAATATTAAAAACGAAAAAGACGAGGCTGTGCAAAGCCAAGAATTTGAAAAAGCTGCTTCCTTACGTGATACAGAACAGCGATTACGTGAAGAATTAGATGATACGAAAAAGTCTTGGAAGGAACAACAAGGCCAAGAAAATACGGAAGTAACAGTTGAAGATATTGCTACGGTAGTATCCAACTGGACTGGTGTACCAGTTTCTAAGTTAGCACAAACAGAAACAGATCGTTTGTTGAACCTAGAAGAGATCTTACACAAACGAGTTATTGGGCAAGAAGAAGCAGTTAAAGCTATCTCTAAAGCAGTTCGCCGTGCACGTGCAGGACTGAAGGATCCTAAGCGTCCAATTGGCTCCTTTATTTTCTTGGGACCTACTGGAGTAGGTAAAACAGAATTAGCTAGAGCTTTAGCTGAGTCTATGTTTGGTGACGAAGAAGCAATGATTCGTATTGATATGTCCGAATACATGGAAAAACACTCTACTTCTCGTCTCGTTGGTTCTCCTCCAGGATACGTAGGATACGATGAGGGTGGACAATTAACAGAAAAAGTACGTCGTAAGCCTTATTCAGTAGTGCTTCTAGATGAGATTGAAAAGGCACATCCAGACGTATTTAATATCTTGTTGCAAGTATTAGAAGATGGTCGTTTAACAGACTCTAAGGGTCGTACAGTTGACTTTAGAAATACGATTGTCATCATGACATCTAACGTAGGTGCTGAACAGTTGAAGAAGAATAAGAATGTCGGCTTCAATGTTAACGATGGAGAACAAGACTATAAAGATATGAAAGGGAATGTTCTGCAAGAATTGAAGCGAGCTTTCCGTCCAGAGTTCTTAAACCGTGTAGATGAGACAATTGTCTTCCACTCTCTTGAGAAGACACATATTAAAGAGATTGTTACTCTTCTAGCGGGACAGTTAACAAAACGTTTGGCAGATCAAGATTTACACGTATCTATTACAGATGCAGCGAAAGAAAAGCTATCTGATGAAGGTTTTGATCAAGAGTATGGTGCTCGACCTTTAAGAAGAGCGATCCAGAAGCATGTAGAGGATCGCTTGTCAGAAGATTTACTTCGAGGATCAATCAAAATGGGTGACCATATTGAATTAGATTACAGAGAAGGAGAGTTCTTAGTTAATAAAAAAGAGCCTTCTGTACAATCATAAATTAAAAAGACTTCGCTATGCAGGTAGCGAAGTCTTTTCTTCTTTACACGTCGTTTTCTAAAATAATAATAGAGTACAAATAGCTGGATATGCAACCTATCTTTTCTTCCGGTTTGCAAAAACACCTATAAAAAACTTACAATTATGATAATACTAGTTCGGAAAAGAGTGAGTAAATGGCTAAAAAGAAAACCAAATTCATGTGCCAGTCTTGTGGATATGAATCACCGAAATGGATGGGAAGATGTCCTGGATGTGGTGAATGGAATCAAATGGTGGAAGAAGTAGAAGTAGTGACAAAAACAAGAGGAGTATTTAATCATACAGCCTCTTCTACACCTACTAAAGCAACTCCGCTTACCTCAATTGAATCAATGGAAGAACCTCGAGTTACTACAGATATGTTGGAGCTTAACCGAGTTTTAGGTGGGGGGATAGTACCAGGTTCGTTAGTGTTAATCGGAGGAGATCCGGGGATCGGGAAATCCACTCTATTACTCCAAGTTTCCGATCAATTAACGAGAAAACAAGAGAAGGTATTATACATTTCTGGAGAAGAATCTGTTAAACAAACAAAACTTAGAGCAAATCGGTTAGATATCAAGAGTGAAAATCTTTATGTATACGCAGAAACAAACCTTGACCCTATCAGACAAACAATTGAGGAGTTATCACCACCTTTTGTTATTATTGACTCCATCCAAACTATCTATCACCCAGATGTTACTTCTGCCCCAGGATCCGTATCGCAAGTTAGGGAATGCACGGCAGAGTTGATGCGTTTAGCCAAGACAAAAGGGATTGCCATCTTTATCGTTGGTCACGTAACGAAAGAAGGCTCCATTGCAGGTCCAAGAATTTTAGAGCACATGGTAGATACCGTTCTTTACTTTGAAGGTGAAAGACACCATTCGTATCGAATTCTACGAGCTGTAAAGAACCGCTTTGGATCGACTAATGAAATGGGTATATTCGAAATGAAAGAAATAGGATTAGAGGAAGTGGCTAACCCTTCAGAAATGTTCTTAGAAGAGCGTTCTAAAGGAGCAGCCGGATCTACTGTAGTAGCTTCAATGGAAGGAACACGTCCGGTACTTGTTGAAATACAGGCGTTAATATCTCCTACTAGTTATGGAAATCCTAGACGAATGGCAACAGGAATAGATCATAGTCGCTTACCACTAATTATGGCTGTCCTGGAAAAAAGATTAGGGATGTTATTGCAACAACAGGATGCGTATGTAAAAGTGGCTGGTGGCGTAAAATTAGATGAACCTGCAATTGATTTAGCCGTAGCTGTAAGTGTTGTCTCAAGCTTTAGAGATCAACCAACAAAGCCTACTGACTGCATCATAGGAGAAGTAGGACTTACAGGGGAAGTGCGAAGAGTTTCGCGTGTAGAACAAAGAGTACAAGAAGCGGCTAAATTAGGTTTTGAAAGAATTATATTACCTGCCAATAATATAGGGGGCTGGACGCCTCCATCTTCTATTCAGGTAATAGGAGTACACTCTGTTGCAGAAGCGATGAAGTATGCGTTAGGAGGGACGTGACTAAATGGATGAGCATAAAGCACATAGTAGGAGGATGATGGAAGCTCTTCAATGGGTAGCGCCAGGTAGTCCTTTACGAGAAGGAATAGACAATGTGTTGCGTGCAAACACAGGTGGGTTAATAGTATTAGGGTTTGACGAGAGTATGAAAGCCCTTGTTGATGGTGGCTTTTATATAGATACAGTATTTACCCCAAGTTATCTATACGAATTAGCGAAAATGGATGGTGCTATTATTCTCAATAGAGAAGGAACCAAGATCATCTATGCTAATGCACATCTAAATCCTGATGCTTCATTAGTATCTACGGAAACAGGAATGAGACATCGTACAGCAGAGAGAGTTGCAAAACAAACAGGAGCTCTAGTTATTGCGATTAGTCAAAGAAGGAATGTCATTACCTTATATCAAGGTAATTTCCGTTACGCAGTTAAAGGGATAGAGGTAATACTGACAAAGGCTAATCAAGCTATTAATACATTAGAGAAATATAAAATTGTTCACGATCAAGCGATGGCAAATCTTGCAGCTTTAGAGTTTGAAGAGTTAGTCACAATTAATGATTTGCTTCAGGTGTTAAATCGTGTAGCAATGGTGTTACGTGTAAAAAATGAATTGCTTATCTACTTAAGCGAACTAGGTACGGAAGGTCGTCTAATTCAGTTACAGATGAATGAGTTACTGTCTGATATAGAAGAAGAAGCTTTACATGTTCTTCGTGATTATAGTCCAGAAGGAGCGTTAAAGCCTTATGAACAATTAGGAAAACTTCAGAATCTTGTTCATCAAGAGTTTTTAGAGGAACATGTTTTATTAAGGCTACTAGGATACCAAACGACAACTCACTCAGAGGAGATCGTGCATCCAAGAGGATATCGAGTGTTGATGCGTATCCCTAGACTTCCAATTATGATTATTGAAAATGTAGTAGACCATTTCGGAACTTTCCCAGCAATCTATAAGGCAAGTGTAGCGGAACTAGATGATGTGGAAGGTGTTGGAGAGGCAAGAGCTAGAAAGATAATTGAAGGAATTAGACAAGTGAGGGAACAAACTTTTGCTGACCGTCATCTCTAAAATTTTAAGGAAAAGTATGAAAAAATACTGAGAATTTTAACAAGATGATGACGGTATTATTACATTACCAAAATATTATTCAATTCCACGTTTACATTAATTTGAATTGTTTATAATGATTAGAGGAGGTGAATAAGGATGTTAAAACGAATTGTTCAATTATGTTTTCTGCTAATTGGTGGTACGCTCGGAGTGCTTTTCCTCCCATATGCTATAAGAGGGTTTGATGTGTTAAACCAACCTATTATTAACAACAACTATATGACTGCAATTATAGGCGCTGTATTATTTTATCTTATGACATTTTGGGCGATAGATTATTGTTTAAGGGTAATAAAATGGATGGAAGATTCATTAGTAAAAGCTCCAGTAACAGACTTATTATTTGGGGGATTAGGACTTATCATAGGTTTATTATTAGCCTTTTTAGCCGGACTACCTTTTAATGCAATGGATATACCAGTAATTAATACAATTATTCCAATTCTACTGACGTTGTTACTAGGATATATGGGTTTCCAAGTGGGATTCAAAAGACGAGATGAGCTAGTTCAGTTATTTACACCTTCTTCAAAAGGACAAAAGAAAAAAGGATCTGCCGTTCACGCTGAAGAGGAGCATTCTTATCAGTATAAAATTTTAGATACTAGTGTCATAATTGATGGTCGAATTGCTGACATCTGTCAAACTCGTTTCTTAGAAGGAACAATAGTGATACCACAGTTTGTCCTTGGTGAACTCCAACATATTGCTGATTCATCTGATGTACTAAAACGTAATAGGGGAAGACGTGGCTTGGATATCTTAAACCGTATCCAAAAAGAATTACCTGTTAACGTGGAGATGTATGAGGGTGACTTTGATGATATTCAAGAAGTAGATAGTAAATTAATTAAACTAGCAAAATTAATGGATGGCATGCTTGTTACAAACGATTATAATTTAAATAAAGTTTGTGAATTCCAAGGAGTACCAGTCTTGAATATCAATGATCTAGCAAATGCTGTTAAACCAGTAGTTCTCCCAGGAGAAGAAATGATGGTTCAAGTTATTAAAGATGGAAAAGAACATAATCAAGGGATAGCTTACTTAGATGATGGTACAATGATTGTAGTGGAAGAAGGCCGCAATTATATTAGTAAACGTATTGAAGTAGTGGTAACTAGTGTATTACAGACTTCAGCAGGTCGCATGATCTTTGCGAAACCTAAAGTATTAGAAAAAGCTTTGTAGTTAGTCAGGAGGAGATTAGATGAACTATCGAGTGATTATTCCTGCTGCAGGACAAGGGAAGCGAATGGGTTTAGGGTATAATAAATTATTTCTTCCTTTGGGTGGACGAGCTTTAATCGCACACACACTTGATGTGTTTCTTCAAGATTCTTCATGTGAAACAGTTATTTTATCTACTAATGAAGAAGAGAGAGAGTTATTTTTATCTCTCTCTCTAAAAGGTGATCGATCGAAAATTACTTTTGTAAATGGAGGAGTAGAACGCCAGCACAGTGTAGCAAACGGATTGTCTAGTATAGATGCTAAAGAGGATACATTAGTATTGGTGCATGATGGAGCAAGGCCGTTTATTACTAGAGAGGTAATTGCAAAAGTAGTTCAGAAAGCCAACGATAACGGTGCAGCAATTGTAGGTGTACCCGTAAAAGACACCATTAAACGCATTCAAAGTTCCGTTGTGCAAGAAACAATAGATCGTTCAAGCTTGTGGCAAATACAAACGCCGCAGGCTTTTCGCTTGTCTATATTACATGAAGCGCATCAGTGGGCAAGGGTGAACAACTATTTAGGAACAGACGAAGCTTCCCTAGTAGAAAAAATTTCCTATCCAGTTTCTATCGTAGAAGGATCTTATGACAATATAAAATTGACAACAAAAGAAGACATTTATTTTGGAGAAGCGATTCTTCAAGCGAAGAGTCAGGAGGAGAAACAATGAGAATTGGACAGGGGTTTGATGTACATCAGTTAGTAGAAGGTCGTCCCTTAATAATGGGTGGTATCACGATACCTTACGAAAAAGGATTACTCGGACATTCAGATGCAGATGTATTGCTACATACGATAGCTGACGCAGCACTAGGAGCCATCGGAGAAGGAGATATAGGTAAGCATTTTCCTGACACAGATGAAGCATTTAAAGATGCAGACTCAGCAAAGTTATTAGAGCATGTGTGGGCTCTAGTAAAAGAAAAAGGGTACAAATTAGGTAACATGGATTGTACTATTATTGCGCAAAAGCCAAAAATGGCACCTTATATTGAGCCAATTAGAGAGCGTATTGCACAATTAGTAGAAGCTGATGTTTCACAAATTAACGTAAAAGCAACAACGACAGAAAAGTTAGGTTTCACTGGTAGAGGAGAAGGTATTGCATCACAAGCGGTAATCTTGCTAGTTGCTGAGTAAATACCATTTTGTCAAAATCAATTCAGTGGTACAATAGATTCACCATTTAATTAGGAGGATTCGTCCATGACAACAGAAGTTCGTGTGCGATACGCACCAAGTCCAACTGGACATTTACATATCGGTAATGCTCGTACGGCGTTATTTAACTATTTATACGCTCGTAATACGGGAGGGAAGTTTATTATCCGTATTGAGGATACAGATGCGAAACGTAACATTGAAGGTGGAGAAGAAAGTCAATTAAAATACTTAAAATGGTTAGGTATTGAGTGGGATGAGAGTATTGATGTTGGAGGAGAGTATGGTCCTTACCGTCAATCAGAGCGTAACGATATCTATAAAGAACTATACACTGAGCTACTTGATAAAGGTTTAGCATACAAATGCTACTGTACAGAAGAGGAACTGGAAGCGGAGCGCGAGGAGCAAATTGCTAAAGGTGAAATGCCAAGATACTCTGGCAAACATCGTAATCTGACAAAAGAAGAGCAAGAAGCTTTTGAAGGGGAAGGACGATTACCTAGTATTCGTTTTCGCGTACCAGAAGGAAAAGTATACAAATTCCAAGACATGGTGAAGGAAGAGGTATCATTTGAATCAGATGGTATCGGCGACTTTGTTATTGTGAAGAAAGATGGTATTCCAACGTATAACTTTGCTGTTGCGGTAGATGATCATTTAATGAAAATAACACACGTTTTACGTGGTGATGACCATATTTCTAATACACCGAAACAGTTAATGGTTTACGAAGCGTTTGGTTGGGAGCCACCGGTATTTGGCCATATGACGTTGATTGTTAATGAATCTCGTAAAAAGCTAAGTAAACGTGATGAGAGCATTATTCAATTTATTGAGCAGTATAAAGATTTAGGGTATCTTCCAGAAGCTTTGTTTAACTTTATCGGAATGCTTGGTTGGTCTCCAAAAGGAGAGGAAGAGATCTTCTCTAAAGAACAATTTATCGAAATCTTTGATCCGGAGCGTTTATCTACATCTCCAGCTGTTTTTGATACACAAAAGCTTACATGGATGAACAATCAATATATGAAAAATCTGCAATTAGACGAAGTGGTTGCTTTATCTTTACCTCATTTACAAAAAGCAGGATTAGTTGCTGCAGAACCAACAGCGGCAGAATTAACTTGGGCAGAGAAACTGATTGGTCTTTATCAAGAACAAATGAGTTTTGGAGCGGAGATTGTAGAGTTATCTGATTTATTCTTTAAAGAAGAACTTGCCTTTGACGCAGAAGCGGAAGCGGTTGTTAGCGAAGAACAAGTTCCAGAAGTGATGAAAGCTTTAGATGGTCAACTAGACCAATTAGAAGAGTTTACTCCAGAAGCTATTAAGAGTGCGATTAAAGCAGTACAGAAAGAGACTGGTCATAAAGGGAAGAAACTATTTATGCCTATCCGTGTAGTGACAACAGGTCAAACACATGGTCCAGAATTGCCAAATGCGATAGCGCTACTTGGAAGAGAAAAAGTAAAAGCACGTCTACACAGAGTTTTAGGATAATTTGACGAGCATTTTTAATTAACATTTTCTCTTGTGTGGTATATAGTATAACTAGATCATATTTAACACGTTGAAAAGGATAAGTAAGAGTCTATATACTCTAAAGAGAAAACCATCATCGGCTGAAAGTGGTTTGGGTCCCTATAACTCTGAAATGCACCTTTGAGTCTGTCTTTGAACCCTTTTGGTACTAGAGGATGGCGGTTACCTACCGTTATTAGGCTTGAGTGAGGTAATGGAACTCTGAAGACTTCCATTTACTTAATCAGAGTGGAACCACGTATAGAAGCGTCTCTGTTTTTTAACAGAGGCGTTTTCTTTTTGGTTACGTGATTAGTAACA
Source organism: Mangrovibacillus cuniculi (assembly GCF_015482585.1). Lineage (NCBI taxonomy): Bacteria > Bacillati > Bacillota > Bacilli > Caryophanales > Bacillaceae > Mangrovibacillus > Mangrovibacillus cuniculi. Next base: position 2,826,478 of record NZ_CP049742.1, read on the forward strand.
ACTCATCGTTAGCCACGTGCTGAGGTTTGTTTTCGGATGAGTTTACTTGTTACAAACGGAATCACACACGTATCTATTAAGTTCGCTTAATTAGGCCAAAATAAATGGAAACCCTATATAAATTAATTATTGTGTCCGTTTGTGAATGTGTTCATATGGTGATGAAGTATGGATTTTATATCAATATTTGAAGAATAAAGCGTAATGTAGTGCTGAGAAATAAGAGATGTTTGCAGCACTCGCTTAAAAAGGGGAGAGCTAAACCATGTGGAAGCTCATGAAAGAAGATGTGGAAGCGGTATTTGAGCAAGACCCAGCAGCAAGGAGCTATCTTGAAGTTATTTTAACGTACTCTGGGTTACATGCTATTTGGGGACACCGAATTGCACACGTTTTTTATAAAAGAAAATTATATTTTATCGCTCGTGTGATTAGTCAGCTTACTCGATTTTTGACAGGAGTAGAAATTCACCCTGCCGCAAAGATTGGTAGGAGATTCTTTATAGACCATGGTATGGGTGTTGTCATTGGTGAAACGTGTGAAATAGGGGATAATGTAACTGTTTTTCAAGGCGTTACGTTAGGGGGAACCGGAAAAGAAAAAGGTAAAAGGCATCCTACCATCCAAGACAACGCGCTAATCGCCACAGGTGCCAAAGTATTAGGATCTATCACCATTGGAGAGAATTCTAAAATAGGTGCTGGTTCTGTTGTGTTGAAAGATGTACCACCTAATTCAACAGTTGTAGGAATCCCAGGACACGTGGTAATTCAAGACGGAGTCCGGGTAAATAAAGACTTTAATCATCATACATTACCAGATCCGATGGAAGATCGATGTGAAAAGTTACAGTCACAAATCAATGAGCTTCAGGAAGAATTAGATAAATATCGTAAGAAAGGGGCAGAAGAAGATGTCCATAAAAATTTATAATACATTAACTCGATCAAAAGAATTATTTGTACCACAGGTAGAGGGAAAAGTTAGTATGTATGTATGCGGACCAACCGTGTATAACTACATTCATATTGGTAATGCAAGACCTGCTATCGTGTATGACACTGTGCGCAAATATTTAGAATTTAGAGGGTATGACGTGCACTTTGTTTCTAACTTTACAGATGTAGATGACAAGTTGATTAGAGCAGCAAACGAATTAGGAGAAGATGTACCAACCATTGCCGAGAGATTTATCGCTGCATACCACGAGGATGTTTCTGCATTAGGGTGTAAAAAAGCAGATGTCCACCCAAGGGTAACAGAAAATATTGATATCATTATTGAGTTCGTTGAGACGCTTATAGAAAAGGGATTTGCCTATGAGTCTAGTGGAGATGTTTACTATCGTACAAGAAAGTTCGAAGGATACGGTAAATTATCACATCAATCAATAGAGGATTTGAAATCAGGAGTTCGTATTGAAGTTGGGGAAAAGAAAGAAGATCCATTAGATTTTGTTTTATGGAAAGCGGCAAAAGAAGGAGAAATTGCTTGGGACTCACCTTGGGGCCAAGGAAGACCAGGTTGGCACATTGAATGTTCCGCAATGGCGAGAAAATATCTTGGTGACACAATAGATATTCATGCTGGAGGACAAGATTTAGCGTTCCCCCATCATGAAAATGAGATAGCGCAATCGGAGGCTTTGACAGGGAAACAGTTTGCGAAGTATTGGATGCACAACGGATACATTAATATCAATAATGAAAAAATGAGTAAATCCCTTGGGAACTTTGTATTAGTACATGACATTATTAAGCAAATTGATCCACAAGTGCTTCGATTCTTTATGTTGTCAGTACACTATCGTAACCCAATTAACTTTAGTCAAGAATTATTAGAAGGTGCAAAAGCGGGATTAGATAGAATCCGCACCACAATAATGAATCTTCGTCATAGAAAAGAATCTAGTGTGAATTTAGAGACGGTTGAAACTACGTGGTTAAAAAATATAGAAGACAGTAAACAACAGCTTATCGCTAGAATGGATGATGATTTTAACACTGCTGATGGAATTTCTGTACTGTTTGATGTTTCTAAACAAGCTAACCTTTATCTATTGGAAGCCACTACGTCTACTGAGACAATCGACGCCTTTTTAGACTTGTTTGATCAAATTGGTCATGTACTAGGCTTAACTTGGGAAGAAGATAGTAAATTACTTGATGAAGAAATCGAACAGCTGTTAGAAGAGCGTATTCAAGCAAGAAAAGATCGTAATTTCGCACGTGCCGATGAAATCCGTGATCTTTTAAAAGAAAAAAATATTGTATTAGAAGATACAGCACAAGGAACGAGATGGAAACGAGGATGAAACACCCTCTAGAAATAAACAGTTTAGCGCTAGCTTATATGGGGGATGCCGTGTATGAAAAGCATATCCGGCATTACCTTTTAGCATCTGGACGAGTTATCCGCCCACATCAACTACATCGAACAGCAACGAGCTTTGTATCGGCAAAAGCACAAAGTTATATTATTCAGCAAATGTTGCAAGATCAGCTTTTAACAGAAGAAGAGGAAGCGGTTTTTAAACGTGGAAGAAACGCTAAATCCGGTACAGTACCTAAAAACACGGATGTACAAACATATAAAAATGCAACAGGATTTGAAGCGGTTATTGGCTATACACATCTACTTCCTAATGAAGAACGATTGCAAGTGCTTTTAGAGAAGAGTGTGTCCTATATTCAACACCGTGAAGGAGGAAGTAAATAATGACACAAGAACAAGAATGGATTGGTGGTCGTAATCCTGTACAAGAAGCTTTACGTTCAGAGCGTGATATTAATAAGATCTGGATAGCGGAAGGTGCACAAAAAGGACCTATACAAAATATATTACACTTAGCTAAAAATACAGGCGTTACTGTACAAACGGTTCCACGTAGTAAATTAGATCAACTAGAGCTTGGGCAACACCAAGGTGTAGCCGCTCAAGTTGCTGCTTATCAGTACGCAGATATAGATGATTTGTTTGCAATTGCACAAAATAGAGGAGAAGATCCGTTCTTTATTTTATTAGACGAATTAGAAGATCCTCATAACTTAGGTTCTATTATGAGAACAGCTGATGCTGTAGGAGCACACGGGATTATTATTCCAAAGAGAAGGTCTGTATCACTAACTGCAACGGTGGCGAAAGCTTCCACAGGAGCTATCGAACACATTCCGGTTGTACGAGTAACGAATCTAGCCAGAACGATCGATGATTTAAAGGAACAAGGCGTTTGGATTGCGGGAACAGATGCAAAGCATAGCCAAGATTACAGACGTCTAGATGGAACAATGCCACTTGGTTTAGTCATTGGTAGTGAAGGAAAAGGCATTGGAAGACTAATTAAAGAAAAGTGTGACTTCCTAATCCATTTACCTATGGTTGGGCATGTAACATCCTTAAATGCTTCTGTTGCAGCTAGTATCTTAATGTACGAGGTATACCGTAAGAGACACTCACTGGAGTCATAGAGATGGACATCTTGATTGTTGATGGCTATAACATAATAGGTGCTTGGCCGGAACTTCGGGACTTAAAGATGAAAGATCTTTCTGCAGCAAGAGATCGTCTGATTGAACTTATGGCAGAATATCAAGGTTATACTGGTTTTAAGATAGTTATCGTATTTGATGCTCATTTTGTCCGTGATGTAGAAAGAAAGAAAAAGAATTATGGAATGGACATTATCTTTACAAAAGAAAATGAAACGGCTGATGAACGCATTGAGAAATTAGCAATTGAATTAAATAATAGAAAAACGCAAATCCATGTTGCAACTTCCGATTATACAGAACAATGGGCTATTTTTGGGCAAGGGGCTCTGCGGAAGTCTGCAAGAGAACTGTTGACAGACATGGGTGTTATCCAAAGAAAGATAGAAAAGTCGGTGAAAAATAATTATCAACAAAAACCGATATCTAATATCCATTTAGCACCAGAAGTTGCAGAAAAGTTTGAAAAATGGCGTCGTGGGCAAGAATAGGCTGTTGACGATAAAAAAACCCCTCCTGTATAATATTGCTATCTAATGTATCTGAAAAGTCGTAAAAAGGACGTAAAATGGTGAAGGATTGGTACTATTTGTGTCAAACTTTATGCTATTTCGTACAAAATGATCAAGATCTGCACGATGATTACGGGTTAGCGAAAGATGGAAACATCCATCGAAAGCTGTAAAGGGGGATCACGGTGAGCAGGAACCAACAAGAGGTAAATGATCAGCGTTTCGGAAGTATGGAAGACGAAGAGTTAGTTGCACTAGTTCATGATGGCATAACGGAGGCACTAGATTTTCTTATTCAAAAGTACCGGCATTTTGTACGAGCTAAGTCACGATCCTATTTTTTAATAGGTGCAGACAAAGAGGATATTGTACAAGAAGGTATGATTGGCTTGTATAAAGCGATTCGAGACTACAGGGGAGATAAATTGACTAGTTTTAAAGCTTTTGCTGAGCTTTGTATTACTAGACAAATTATTACAGCTATTAAGACAGCAACACGTCAAAAACACATTCCGTTAAACTCGTATGTGTCTTTGGACAAGCCTATATACGATGAAGAATCGGATAGGACGCTAATGGATGTTATTACAAATAACCAGATTACAGATCCCGAACAGTTAATGATACATCGTGAAGAGTTTTCGAGCATAGAGGGGAAAATGGGAGAACTCTTAAGCGACCTGGAGAGAAAAGTTCTGAACTTATATCTAGATGGTCAGTCGTATCAAGAAATATCGGAAGAATTGAATAGGCATGTCAAATCTATCGATAATGCTTTACAGAGGGTAAAGAGGAAGTTAGAGCGTTATTTAGAAATACGAGAAATAACCCTTTAACTGAAAAGAGGCAATTGACAGGGAGACAATCCTCGTGTTATTTTTTGTAAGGTATACACTTAAGAGAATGATAGGATAAGACTATATTTTTATCCTGTTTCATGTTAATAGAGGTGAAAAAATGGCAGTTAAAAGAGTACTAGCCTGCGAACAATGTGGCAGTCGCAATTATTCTGTTCCTGCTCCTTCCTCTGGTACAACAGAACGTTTACAAATGAAGAAATTTTGCAAGCGTTGTAATGCGCATACACTTCACCGCGAAACGAAGTGACGCGAGTGGATTCGCGATAGGAGGTACACACTAGATGATGCAGTTCTTTCGTAATGTAGCAAGTGAAATGCGTAAAACGAGCTGGCCGAAGAGAAAAGAGCTAACTCGTTATACGATAACAGTATTAGTGACGGTTTCATTTTTAACACTGTTCCTATGGGCTGTTGACTTAGGATTATCCTTTGTTGTGCGTGAAGTTTTAAAATTATAGTATAGGTATTGAATAACTAGTATCACTTCATGCTATAATGATAAAAAATCATAGGCAAAGCAAAAAAGCCCGTTTTACGGGTTTTTTAATTTGTCAAAAAATGTTAGCGTAAACAACTTTATGTTAGTGTTGTGTGATTATGATCAAAAAAGGAGGGAAGGACGTTCGTCCAATTACATGGAGAAAAATTGGTATGTCGTTCACACCTATTCAGGATATGAAAATAAAGTAAAGGCGAATCTAGAGAAGCGTGTAGAAACAATGGGCATGCAAGATAAGATTTTCCGAGTAGTAGTACCTGAAGAGGAAGAAACAGATATTAAAAATGGTAAGAAAAAAGTAGTGAAGAAAAAAGTATTCCCTGGTTATGTACTGGTAGAAATCGTTATGACAGATGATTCTTGGTACGTTGTACGAAATACTCCTGGAGTAACAGGGTTTGTAGGTTCATCAGGATCTGGATCTAAACCTACACCATTACTGCCTGAAGAAATCGATGTTGTGTTAAAACGCATGGGTGTACAAGAAGCTAGAGTGGAAATTGACTTCGAAATTGGTGAAGCAGTTACAGTTATCGAAGGTCCGTTCGCAAACTTTGAAGGGAACATTGAGGAAATTGATCGTGACAAGTCAAAAGTCAAAGTTATGGTCAATATGTTCGGTCGTGAAACCCCTGTAGAACTAGATTTTAATCAAGTTAGCAAATTATAAAAGAAATTAACTTGATATTGGTAGTAGAAAGTGATAGAATTTTTTAGGTCAGTATGTCTCTTCCAAAAGAGAGACTGAACATATTCAAATATCTTTATGTTAAATAAAGATTTATTTACATTGAGTGGGAGGGTAAAAACCCTATTACCACATCACGGACTTAAGGAGGTGTGTCTCGTGGCTAAAAAAGTAGTGAAAGTTGTAAAATTACAAATTCCTGCTGGTAAAGCAAACCCAGCTCCACCGGTTGGTCCTGCACTAGGTCAAGCAGGTGTGAACATTATGGGATTCTGTAAAGAGTTTAACGCTCGTACAGCGGATCAAGCTGGTCTAATCATTCCGGTTGAAATTTCGGTATTTGAAGACCGTTCATTTACATTCATCACAAAAACTCCACCTGCTGCAGTTCTTCTGAAGAAAGCAGCTGGTATCGAGTCTGGTTCAGGTGAACCTAACCGCAACAAAGTAGCGACTGTGAACAAGGATACTGTTCGTCAAATCGCTGAACAAAAAATGCCTGACCTTAATGCAGCCAGCGTTGAGGCAGCTATGCGTATGGTAGAAGGTACTGCGCGTAGTATGGGTATTGTTGTAGAAGACTAATTTCTGATTAACTCATTGTTATGATGGAATATCTTCAAAATTGCTATATCTTATAGCATTATTTTGGAATGTTGCACTTGTTTTGAGGTTGCGTTGCGATTTTAATTTGCTCGCAACCTTTATTCGTGGGAGGTCATTCCGCTAAAACCACAAACTAGGAGGAAATTACAATGGCAAAACACGGGAAAAAATTCCTAGAAGCATCAAAATTAGTAGATCGTACTACTACTTACTCAGTAGAAGAGGCGATTGAATTAGTTAAAAAGACGAACTTCGCTAAGTTCGACGCAACTGTAGAGGTTGCTTTCCGTCTTGGAGTAGATACTCGTAAAAACGATCAACAGATTCGTGGAGCGGTAGTATTACCAAACGGTACTGGTAAAACTCAACGTGTACTAGTTTTCGCTAAAGGTGAGAAGCTTAAAGAAGCTGAAGCAGCTGGAGCAGACTATGTAGGCGATGCAGAATATATCTCAAAAATCCAACAAGGTTGGTTCGATTTCGATGTAATCGTTGCAACTCCTGACATGATGGGTGAAGTTGGTAAACTTGGACGCGTATTAGGACCTAAAGGCTTAATGCCAAACCCTAAGACAGGTACAGTTACATTTGACGTAGACAAAGCAGTTAAAGAAATCAAAGCGGGTAAAGTAGAATACCGCGCTGATAAAACTGGTAACGTACACGCGCCAATCGGAAAGATTTCTTTCGATAACGACAAGTTAGCGGAAAACTTCCAAACAATCTTTGAAACTCTATTAAAAGCTAAGCCTTCTGCAGCTAAAGGAACATACATGAAGAACATCACTGTTACTTCAACTATGAGCCCTGGTGTTAAGGTTGACGCTTCATCTTTCAACGCTAAGTAATATTAGTGTTGACATGATCTCGAATTTACTGTATTGTAGATTCTGTTGTGCTAATTAAACATTTGTACCGTAGACAGTAGGGGCTTACAAGCTTAATTTCCTACCGAGGTCATGACGATATATATAACAGGAAACTGTTATTCGTGATGCCTCCATGTCTTATAGATATGGAGGTTTTCCATTGAGTCGGTATAAATGTTCATCAACCATTCTAATAGGAGGTGTCATGATGAGCAGTGTAATTGAAACGAAAAAACAATTAGTTTCTGACATTACTGAACAGTTTAAAGCTAGCGTATCTACAGTTGTAGTTGACTACCGTGGACTAACTGTTGCGCAAGTTACAGAACTTCGTAAGCAACTTCGCGAAGCTGGAATCGAGTTCAAGGTTTACAAGAACACGATGACTCGCCGTGCAGCTGAAGCAGCAGGTCTTGAAGGCTTAAATGAAGTACTTACAGGACCAAACGCAATTGCATTCTCTACAGAAGATGTTGTTGCTCCTGCTAAAATTCTTAACGATTTCGCTAAGAAAAACGAAGCTCTTGAAATCAAAGCTGGTGTAATTGAAGGAAACGTTGCTACAGTAGAAGAAGTTAAAGCTCTTGCGGAACTACCGTCTCGCGAAGGTCTACTTTCTATGCTACTCAGCGTACTACAAGCACCAATGCGCAATGTTGCCCTTGCAACGAAAGCAGTTGCAGATCAAAAAGAAGAGCAAGGCGCTTAATCGCTTACGAATCTCGTAAAGCATCCTAAAAAACTATTTTAACTATTTTAAGGAGGAACTAATCATGACTAAAGAACAAATCATCGAAGCAATCAAGACTATGACAGTTCTTGAGCTAAACGATCTTGTTAAAGCAATCGAAGAAGAATTCGGAGTAACAGCTGCTGCACCTGTAGCAGTAATGGGTGGCGCTGCTGGTGGCGACGCTGCTGCAGAACAAACTGAGTTTGATCTAGTACTTGCTAACGCTGGTGCTCAAAAGATCAAAGTTATCAAAGTTGTTCGTGAAATCACAGGCCTAGGTCTTAAAGAAGCGAAAGAACTTGTTGATAACACTCCTAAAGCTCTTAAAGAAGGCATCTCTAAAGAAGAAGCTGAAGAGCTTAAAGGTAAACTTGAAGAAGTTGGCGCTAGCGTAGAAGTTAAGTAATTCTACTTTGAACTAAAAACCCGCTTGAATAAAGCGGGTTTTTTCTACTCTTTTTACGGAGGTTTTACAATGAGTCACTATTATACTTCTAAACCAGATGTGGAGAGCAAACCTCAAAGTTTTACTTTTAACTTAATGGGAAAAGATTTCACTTTTACAACTGATGCTGGTGTGTTTTCAAAGAAAGAAGTAGATTTTGGGTCAAGGGTATTAATAGATACTTTTGAAGAGCCGGAAATAGAAGGAGCTATTATTGATGTTGGATGTGGCTATGGGCCTATCGGTTTATCTCTAGCGTCAAGCATGCCTTCACGTACAATCCATATGGTAGATGTCAATCAACGCGCTATTTTGTTATCTAAACAAAATGCAGAGTTAAATGGAATCAGTAACGTGCGAATTTATGAAAGTGATCGACTTGCGGAAATAATAGCTCCTTCTGTTGCTGCAATCGTGACCAATCCTCCTATAAGGGCAGGTAAAGATATCGTTCATTCTATTTATGAACAGTCGTATGATCGATTGATAGAGAATGGAGAGTTGTGGGTGGTAATTCAAAAGAAGCAAGGAGCACCTTCCACAGTAGAAAAGTTAGAAAGTTTATTTAAAGAAGTAGAAGTTGTAGAAAAAGTGAAAGGTTATTGGATTGTAAAAGCAATCAAGTAGCCGTATACTGCAAATCTATCTATTTGTCAATAGAAAAAGTTGACGGAGTAATGTGCCTATGTTAGTATTATAAAATGCCAATATATTAAATTCCGGTATTATGCCTTCTTTAAGTTCTATGTATAATACGAGGCTATATTGGAAAAACTATAACAAACATAGTCCGTCATTTGAAAATGTGGTTTTACATAATGAAACCCTTTTTCTTTTTTGCTTCGATATTGAAGCATATAGACGCATTCAAAACGTATGATTTGAGGGGTGAATCAGTTGACAGGTCAACTTGTTCAGTATGGACGACACCGCCAACGTAGAAGTTTTGCGCGCATCAGTGAAGTCTTAGAATTACCAAATCTAATTGAAATCCAAACCGCTTCGTATGATTGGTTCTTAGAAGAAGGTTTACGTGAAATGTTCCGTGACATTTCACCGATCGAAGACTTTACTGGAAATCTTTCATTAGAGTTCATCGATTATAGTTTAGGTGATCCGAAGTATTCAGTGGAAGAATCAAAAGAACGTGATGTTACGTTCTCGGCTCCACTTCGCGTAAAGGTTCGTCTTGTTAACAAAGAAACAGGCGAAGTTAAAGATCAAGATGTCTTTATGGGAGATTTCCCACTAATGACAGAAACGGGTACATTCGTTATTAACGGAGCAGAACGTGTTATCGTATCTCAGTTGGTTCGTTCTCCAAGTGTGTACTTTAGTGGAAAAATTGATAAAAACGGAAAACGTGGCTATACAGCTACTGTAATTCCAAACCGTGGTGCTTGGTTAGAGTACGAAACGGATGCAAAAGATGTAGTATATGTTCGTATTGACCGTACACGTAAACTACCAGTTACCGTGTTGTTACGTGCTTTAGGTTTTGGTAGTGATCAAGAGATCATTGATTTAATAGGAGATAACGAGTACATCCGTAATACACTTGAAAAAGATAATACGGAAAGTACAGAAAAAGCGTTACTTGAAATCTATGAGCGTCTACGTCCAGGTGAGCCACCTACAGTAGAAAGCGCAAAGAGCCTATTAATCTCACGCTTCTTTGACCCAAAACGCTATGACTTAGCAAACGTTGGTCGTTACAAGATGAACAAAAAGCTTCATATTAAGAATCGCCTATTTAACCAAACTCTTGCAGAAACGTTAGTGGATCCTGAGACTGGTGAGATTCTATGTGAAAAAGGTACAACGTTAGATCGTCGTACTTTAGATAAATTGATTCCTAAATTAGAAGAAGGGGTTAACTTCAAATCTCTTACTCCTGTTGCAGGTGTATTAGAAGACGATGTAACTCTTCAATCTATTAAAATCTTCGCTCCGAATGAAGAAGGCGAAAAAGCTATCAATGTTATTGGTAATGCCTTCATTGACGAAGAAGTGAAAAATGTCACACCAGCTGATATCATTTCTTCTATCTCATACTTCTTCAACTTACTACATGAGGTTGGAGATACGGATGATATTGACCACTTAGGTAACCGTCGTCTACGTTCAGTAGGAGAGCTTCTACAAAATCAGTTCAGAATTGGACTTTCTCGTATGGAGCGTGTAGTACGTGAGCGTATGTCTATCCAAGACACAGCTACTATTACACCACAACAGTTAATTAATATTAGACCTGTAATTGCTTCTATTAAAGAGTTCTTTGGTAGTTCGCAGTTATCTCAGTTCATGGATCAAACGAATCCATTAGCAGAATTAACGCATAAGCGTCGTCTATCAGCATTAGGACCAGGTGGTTTAACACGTGAACGTGCTGGATTCGAAGTACGTGACGTTCATTATTCTCACTATGGTCGTATGTGCCCAATTGAAACACCTGAGGGACCAAACATTGGTCTAATCAACTCATTATCTTCATTCGCAAAGGTTAATCGCTTCGGGTTTATTGAAACACCTTATCGTCGTGTTGATCCAGACACAGGTAAAGTACTAGATAAATTTGATTACTTAACAGCTGATGAAGAAGATAACTATGTAGTTGCACAGGCAAATGCTCGTCTAGGTGAAGATGGATCATTCCTTGATGAGAACATCGTAGCTCGTTTCCGTGGAGAAAACACTGTTGTTAAAAGAGAACGCGTTGACTACATGGACGTATCTCCTAAACAGGTAGTATCTGCAGCAACAGCTTGTATCCCGTTCTTAGAAAACGATGACTCCAACCGTGCGCTAATGGGAGCGAACATGCAACGACAAGCAGTACCTCTATTAAATCCAGAAGCACCTATTGTTGGAACTGGTATGGAGTATGTATCTGCAAAAGACTCTGGTGCTGCAGTAATCTGTAAGCATGAAGGTATTGTTGAGCATGTTCAAGCAAACGAAGTGTCGGTTAGACGCATTGAAATTGTAGATGGTCAAGAAGTAAAAGGTAACTTAGATCGTTACCGTATGCAAAAATTCATCCGTTCCAACCAAGGTACATGTTATAACCAACGTCCTATCGTTAGCACTGGAGATAGAGTGGTTAAAGGTGAAATCCTTGCAGATGGTCCTTCAATGGAAAAAGGTGAATTGGCTCTAGGTCGTAACGTATTAGTAGGATTTATGACTTGGGAAGGTTATAACTACGAAGATGCGATTATCATGAGCGAGCGCTTAGTAAAAGACGATGTATACACATCTATTCATATTGAAGAGTATGAGTCTGAGTCTCGTGATACGAAGCTAGGACCTGAAGAAATTACACGTGATATCCCTAATGTAGGGGAAGATGCGCTTCGTAACTTAGATGAGCGCGGAATCATCCGTGTTGGAGCAGAAGTAAAAGATGGTGATCTATTAGTTGGTAAGGTAACTCCTAAAGGTGTTACGGAATTAACAGCAGAAGAACGTCTTCTACATGCAATCTTCGGAGAAAAAGCTCGTGAAGTTCGTGATACGTCATTACGTGTACCACATGGTGGTGGTGGAATCGTATTGGATGTAAAAGTCTTTAATCGTGAAGATGGAGATGAGCTTCCTCCAGGTGTTAACCAATTAGTGCGCGTATATATCGTTCAGAAACGTAAGATCTCTGAAGGAGATAAAATGGCCGGACGACATGGTAACAAAGGTGTTATCTCTCGTATCATGCCAGAAGAAGATATGCCGTATCTACCAGATGGTACGCCAATCGATATCATGTTAAACCCACTAGGGGTACCTTCACGTATGAACATCGGTCAGGTGCTTGAGTTACACTTAGGAATGGCTGCACGCTACCTAGGTATTCATGTTGCTTCACCGGTATTCGATGGTGCGCGAGAAGAAGATGTTTGGTCAACGATTGAAGAAGCAGGAATGTCACGTGATGCGAAAACAGTCCTATACGATGGCCGTACGGGTGAACCGTTCGATAACCGTGTATCTGTTGGAGTTATGTATATGATCAAACTTGCTCACATGGTTGATGACAAACTACATGCTCGTTCTACAGGACCATATTCACTAGTTACGCAACAACCACTTGGTGGTAAAGCGCAATTTGGTGGACAGCGTTTTGGTGAGATGGAGGTATGGGCACTAGAAGCGTACGGTGCTGCATATACACTACAAGAAATCTTAACAGTTAAATCCGATGACGTTGTTGGACGTGTGAAAACATACGAAGCAATTGTTAAAGGTGAAAACGTTCCTGAACCAGGAGTTCCTGAATCATTCAAAGTATTGATTAAAGAGCTTCAAAGTTTAGGTATGGACGTTAAGATGTTAACAAGCGATGAACAAGAAATTGAACTTCGCGACACAGAAGATGATGAGCAACAAGATGCGGATACACTTAACCTTGCTGGTGATCGTGAAGAAGTATCTGAGCCAGTTGGAATGAAAGAGTAAACTTGTAATCAGTAAGCCGACAGCTACATAGAGAGGTGCGGCTTACTGTTCTTTTCTGTATATATATAATTCGCTTCATGGTTGCGTATAAGCGCATCAAAACCAGATAGAAAAAGGGAGGTTGGCCCCTTGCTAGATGTTAATAATTTCGAGTACATGAAGATTGGTTTAGCTTCACCTGACAAGATTCGTTCTTGGTCATTCGGTGAGGTGAAAAAGCCAGAAACAATCAACTATCGTACGCTTAAGCCAGAGAAAGATGGTTTGTTCTGTGAGCGTATTTTCGGCCCTCAGAAAGACTGGGAATGTCACTGTGGTAAATACAAACGCGTTCGTTATAAAGGCGTAGTTTGTGACCGTTGTGGAGTAGAAGTAACTCGTGCGAAAGTTCGTCGTGAACGTATGGGACATATTGAGTTAGCAGCTCCTGTATCCCACATTTGGTACTTCAAAGGTATTCCAAGTCGAATGGGACTTGTTCTAGATATGTCTCCTCGTGCATTAGAAGAAGTTATATACTTCGCTTCTTATGTAGTTACGGATGCAGCTGATACAGCTTTAGAAAAGAAACAGCTGCTATCAGAAAAAGAATACCGTGCATATCGTGAAAAGTATGGGACTAAGTTCCAAGCTGCGATGGGTGCAGAAGCAATTAAAAAGCTTCTACAAGATATTGATTTAGATAAAGAAGTAGACTTCCTAAAAGAAGAGCTTAAAACTGCGCAAGGACAACGTCGTACTCGTGCGATTAAGCGTCTTGAAGTATTAGAGTCTTTCCGTCATTCAGGCAACGATCCTGATTGGATGATCTTAGATGTTCTTCCGGTTATTCCACCAGAACTACGTCCAATGGTTCAATTAGACGGCGGTCGTTTTGCGACTTCCGATTTAAATGATCTATATCGTCGAGTTATCAACCGTAACAATCGTCTAAAAAGACTATTGGATCTTGGTGCTCCTAGCATCATCGTACAAAACGAAAAACGTATGCTACAAGAAGCTGTAGATGCGTTAATCGATAATGGTCGTCGTGGTCGCCCTGTTACAGGTCCTGGTAACCGTCCATTAAAATCTCTATCTCATATGCTAAAAGGTAAACAAGGTCGTTTCCGTCAAAATTTACTTGGTAAACGTGTAGACTATTCTGGTCGTTCCGTTATCGTAGTAGGTCCAAACTTAAAAATGTATCAATGTGGTTTACCGAAAGAAATGGCGTTAGAGTTATTTAAACCTTTCGTTATGAAAGAATTAGTTGAGCGTGGATTAGCGCACAACATTAAGAGTGCAAAGCGTAAAATTGAACGTGTTCAACCGGAAGTTTGGGATGTATTAGAAAACGTAATCCGTGAACACCCAGTTTTACTTAACCGCGCACCAACGCTTCACAGACTTGGTATCCAGGCATTTGAACCAACTCTAGTAGAAGGACGTGCAATCCGTCTTCATCCGCTAGTATGTACAGCTTACAATGCTGACTTTGATGGTGACCAAATGGCTGTTCACGTACCTCTATCTGCAGAAGCACAAGCAGAGGCTCGTCTTCTAATGTTAGCTGCACAAAACATCCTTAACCCGAAAGATGGTAAACCAGTAGTTACTCCATCTCAGGATATGGTTCTAGGTAACTATTACTTAACGATGGAACGTGCAGGGTCTAACGGAGAAGGTACTGTCTTTAAAGATGCTAACGAAGCTATTCTTGCTTATCAAAATGGTTATGTTCACCTTCACACACGTGTTGCGATCGCAGCAGGTAGTCTAGGAAACTTGACATTTACAGAAGAGCAAAACAAGCAGCTGTTAGTGACAACTGTTGGTAAGATCGTATTCAATGAAATCTTACCGAATACGTTCCCGTTCATGAATGAACCTACAAAAACAAACCTAGAAGAAGCAACACCTGAAAAGTATTTCGTATCACCTTCTACAGATGTGAAGGAGTACTTCAAAGGTGTAGATGAAATCCCACCATTCAAGAAGAAAATGTTTGGAGATATCATCGCTGAAGTATTTAAAAAGTTCAAGATCTCTGAAACGTCTAAAATGCTAGACAAAATGAAGGATCTTGGTTTCAAATACTCTACAAAAGCCGGTATCACGGTTGGTGTAGCCGATATCGTAGTTCTAGGTGAAAAAGAACACATTCTAAAAGAAGCGCAAGCGAAAGTAGATAACGTTCTAAAACAATTCCGCCGTGGTCTAATTACAGAAGAAGAGCGATATGATCGTGTAATCTCTGTGTGGAGTGCAGCGAAAGATACAATTCAAGGATTACTAATGAAATCCTTGGATAAACGAAATCCAATCTTTATGATGAGTGATTCCGGAGCCCGTGGTAACGCATCTAACTTTACGCAGCTAGCTGGTATGCGTGGTCTAATGGCCAATCCGGCTGGTCGTATCATTGAGTTACCAATCAAATCAAGTTTCCGTGAAGGTCTAACAGTACTTGAATACTTCATCTCTACACATGGTGCTCGTAAAGGTCTTGCCGATACAGCCCTGAAAACTGCCGATTCAGGTTACCTGACTCGTCGTCTTGTAGACGTTGCGCAAGATGTTATTGTACGTCAAGAAGATTGTGGTACAGATAGAGGGCTTCATATTGGTTCAATTAAAGAAGGAACAGAAATTATTGAACCACTAGAAGAGCGTCTAATTGGTCGTTATTCTCAAAAAACTGTTAAACACCCTGAAACTGGTGAAGTAATTATTGCTCGTAACGAGTTAATCACAGAAGATATTGCTACGATTATCATTGAAGCTGGAGTAGAAAAAGTATGGATTCGTTCTGTATTCACTTGTAATACACGTCATGGTGTATGTAAGAAGTGTTATGGTCGTAACCTTGCAACTGGTCAACAAGTGGAAGTGGGAGAAGCAGTTGGTATCATCGCTGCCCAATCTATCGGTGAGCCAGGTACTCAGTTAACGATGCGTACGTTCCATACAGGTGGAGTTGCTGGAGACGATATTACTCAAGGTCTTCCGCGTATCCAAGAGATT
Organism: Mangrovibacillus cuniculi; assembly: GCF_015482585.1. Lineage (NCBI taxonomy): Bacteria > Bacillati > Bacillota > Bacilli > Caryophanales > Bacillaceae > Mangrovibacillus > Mangrovibacillus cuniculi. The sequence goes on from NZ_CP049742.1 coordinate 2,842,637, forward strand.
TTCGAAGCGCGTAACCCTAAAGGTCAAGCGGTTATCTCGGAAATTGAGGGTGTTGTTGTAGCGATTAACGAAGTTCGTGAACGCCAACAAGAAGTGGTAGTACAAGGTGAAGTGGAAACACGCACATACTTGGCTCCATATAATGCTCGTCTAAAAGTATCTATGAATGACCGTATTGAAACTGGTCAAGTAATCTCTGAAGGTTCTATCGATCCAAAAGAGTTACTTAAAGTTCGTGATGTATCCTCTGTACAAGAGTACTTACTACGCGAAGTTCAAAAAGTATACCGTATGCAAGGGGTAGAAATTGGAGATAAGCACGTAGAGGTAATGGTTCGCCAAATGCTTCGTAAAGTACGTGTTATCGAAGCTGGAGATACTGATGTATTACCGGGATCTCTGCTTGATATCCATCAGTTTACTGATGCTAACCAGAAAGTACTTCTGGAAGGCAAAATGCCTGCAACGGCAAGACCTGTAATCCTTGGTATCACAAAAGCGTCTCTAGAGACGGATTCCTTCTTATCAGCAGCATCATTCCAGGAAACTACTCGTGTCCTTACTGATGCAGCGATTAAAGGTAAACGTGATGAATTACTTGGTCTTAAAGAAAATGTTATTATCGGTAAGCTAGTTCCAGCTGGTACTGGAATGCAGCGTTATCGTCGCGCAGTTCCTGTAGCTCCGCAAGAAGAAACAGTTACTGTGGAATAAAAAGTAATAATTGCCGGGAGGATCTCCCGGCAATTATTATGAATATTTTTTAGTGTGTGTTGACATAGGTATCTTCAGATGATAATATACTTAAGGTTGCTCCTATTTAGCATCCTGTTATTACTTTGGAGGATATGATTATGTCTTATGAAAAAGTAGCGCAGGCTAAACGTAAAATCATAGGAACAAAACAAACATTGAAAGCTCTGAAATCAGGGAGTGTTCTAGAGGTTGTTGTTGCCTTAGATGCTGATCCACTTGTTGCAAAGAAGATTATAGAAGTAGCAGAACTTCATAAAGTTCCTATTTCTACAGTTAATTCAATGGACACGCTCGGAGAAGTTGCCGGTATTGATATCGGAGCTACAACAGTCGCCATAACTCGTTAACATGTTTTTATAGTAGAAAGCTATAAAGACTTTGTTTTTGTTTTAAAATGAACCACCTGGATGTGTGGGCTTAAAGAAAGTCGAAGGGAGGACATTTCAAATGCCAACTATTAACCAATTAGTTCGTAAACCTCGTAAGTCAAAGGTGTATAACTCTAAATCACCAGCACTTAACAAAGGTTACAACAGCTTCAAGAAAGAGCAAACTGACGTTTCATCTCCTCAAAAACGTGGAGTATGTACTCGTGTAGGTACGATGACACCGAAGAAACCAAACTCGGCTCTTCGTAAATATGCTCGTGTTCGTTTAACGAACCAAATCGAGGTAACAGCTTATATTCCTGGTATCGGTCACAACCTACAAGAGCACAGTGTTGTTCTTATCCGTGGCGGACGTGTAAAGGATTTACCAGGGGTACGTTATCACATCGTACGTGGTGCTCTTGATACAGCTGGTGTAGACAGCCGTATGCAAAGCCGTTCTAAATACGGAACTAAGCGCCCTAAAGCAGCTAAGAAGTAATAATAAAAACTTAAATTTCGAAAGGAGGAACTTACATGCCTCGTAAAGGTCCTGTTGCAAAACGTGACGTATTACCAGATCCTATGTATAACTCAAAACTTGTAACACGCTTAATCAACAAAATGATGATTGATGGAAAGCGTGGTACATCTCAAAAGATTCTATATGCAGCTTTTGATATCGTTTCAGAACGTAGTGGTAAAGATGCTATGGAAGTTTTTGATCAAGCTTTAAAAAATATCATGCCTGTACTTGAAGTACGTGCACGCCGTGTTGGTGGAGCAAACTACCAAGTACCAGTTGAGGTACGTCCTGATCGTCGTACAACTCTTGGTCTTCGTTGGTTAGTTAACTACTCTCGCCTTCGTGGTGAAAAAACGATGGAAGAGCGTCTAGCTAACGAAATTCTTGATGCAGCTAACAACACTGGTTCTGCAGTTAAGAAACGTGAAGACACTCACAAAATGGCGGAAGCAAACAAAGCGTTCGCTCACTATCGTTGGTAATTTTTTAATATACTCCATAATAGGAAGGAGATTGACGACATGGCTAGAGAGTTTTCATTACAGAAAACACGTAACATTGGAATCATGGCCCATATCGATGCTGGTAAAACGACTACTACAGAACGTATTCTTTACTATACTGGTCGTATTCATAAAATCGGTGAAACTCATGAAGGTGCATCTCAAATGGACTGGATGGAGCAAGAGCAAGAGCGTGGAATCACAATCACTTCTGCTGCAACAACAGCTTCTTGGAAAGATCACCGTGTAAATATCATCGATACACCTGGACACGTAGACTTCACAGTTGAGGTTGAACGTTCTCTTCGTGTACTTGATGGAGCAGTTGCTGTACTAGATGCTCAATCTGGTGTTGAGCCACAAACAGAAACTGTATGGCGTCAAGCTACTTCTTACGGAGTACCTCGTATCGTATTCGTAAACAAGATGGATAAAATGGGAGCTGACTTCCTATACTCAGTAGGAACGTTACATGACCGTTTACAAGCGAACGCACACCCAATCCAATTACCAATTGGTGCAGAGGATGAGTTCGAAGCAATCATTGACCTTGTGGAAATGAAAGCTACTTTCTACGGAAACGACCTTGGTACGGATATTCAAGACCGTGAAATCCCTGAAGAGCACATGGATCTAGCTGTTGAATACCGTGAGAAACTAATTGAAGCTGTAGCTGAACTTGACGAAGAATTAATGGAAAAGTACCTTGGTGGAGAAGAGATCTCTAACGAAGAGCTTAAAGCTGGTATTCGTAAAGCGACTCTAAGCATCGAGTTCTATCCAGTTCTTGTTGGTTCTGCTTTCAAAAACAAAGGTGTTCAAAAAATGCTAGATGCAGTTATTGAATATCTTCCAGCTCCAACTGATGTACCAGCTATTAAAGGTACATTACCAGATACTGAAGAGCCTGTTACTCGTACGTCTAGCGATGAAGAGCCATTTGCTGCTCTTGCATTCAAAGTTATGACTGACCCTTATGTTGGTAAGTTAACATTCTTCCGTGTTTACTCTGGTGTACTTTCTGCTGGATCATACGTTCAGAACTCTACGAAAGGTAAGCGTGAGCGTGTAGGACGTATCCTACAAATGCATGCTAACTCTCGTGAAGAGATTTCTGAAGTATACGCAGGAGATATCGCGGCTGCTGTAGGTCTTAAAGACACTACAACTGGTGACACATTATGTGACGAGAAAAACCTGGTTATCTTAGAGTCTATGACTTTCCCAGAGCCAGTAATCTCTCTATCTGTTGAGCCTAAGTCTAAAGCAGACCAAGATAAAATGACTACTGCACTTCAAAAACTACAAGAGGAAGATCCTACATTCCGTGTTCGTACTGACGAAGAGACTGGACAAGTTATCATCGCAGGTATGGGTGAACTTCACTTAGATATCATCGTTGACCGTATGCGTCGCGAATTCAAAGTTGAAGCTAATGTTGGTGCTCCTCAAGTATCTTACCGTGAAACTTTCCGTGGTTCTGCAAAAGTGGAAGGTAAGTTTGCTCGTCAATCTGGTGGACGTGGACAATTCGGACACGTTTGGATTGAATTCTCTCCTAACGAAGAAGGAAAAGGATTCGAATTCGAAAACGCTGTTGTTGGGGGATCTGTTCCTCGTGAATTCATCGCACCAGTACAAGCAGGTCTTGAAGACGCTATGAAAAATGGAGTACTTGCTGGTTACCCTATGGTAGACATCAAGGCTAAACTATTCGATGGTTCATACCATGATGTTGACTCCTCTGAAATGGCCTTCAAAATCGCAGCTTCTATGGCTCTTAAAAACGCAGTTTCTAAGTGTCAACCAGCTCTTCTTGAGCCGGTTATGAAAGTAGAAGTTGTTATCCCTGAAGAATACCTTGGGGATATCATGGGTGATGTAACGTCTCGTCGTGGACGCGTTGAAGGTATGGAAGCACGCGGTAACGCTCAATTAGTTAAAGCGTTTGTTCCACTATCTGAAATGTTCGGATATGCGACTTCACTTCGTTCTAATACGCAAGGACGTGGAAACTACTCCATGCACTTCGATCATTATGAAGAAGTACCAAAGTCTATTTCTGAAGAAATCATCAAAAAAAATAAAGGCGAATAATTGATTTATCGTCTTTAATAAAGTATAACTATCATTGGAAGCATTGGATGCTAGATTCAGACCCACTGAATCTAGCTCCGTAACTATACTATTTCTACTATTTGAAGGAGGAATTTATAATGGGTAAAGAGAAATTCGATCGTTCCAAAACACATGCCAATATCGGTACAATTGGACACGTTGACCACGGTAAAACAACTTTAACAGCTGCTATTACAACTGTACTAGCTAAGCGTAGCGGTAAAGGCGCTGCAATGGCGTATGATATGATCGACGCAGCACCAGAAGAAAGAGAGCGTGGTATCACAATCTCTACTGCACACGTTGAGTATGAAACTGATACTCGTCACTATGCACACGTTGACTGCCCAGGACATGCTGACTACGTTAAAAACATGATCACTGGAGCTGCACAAATGGACGGCGGTATCTTAGTAGTATCTGCTGCTGATGGTCCAATGCCACAAACTCGTGAGCACATCCTTCTTTCTCGTCAAGTAGGTGTTCCTTACCTAGTTGTATTCATGAACAAATGTGACATGGTAGACGACGAAGAGTTACTAGAACTAGTTGAAATGGAAGTTCGTGATCTACTATCTGACTACGATTTCCCTGGAGACGATGTACCAGTAATCAAAGGTTCTGCTCTTAAAGCACTAGAAGGTGACGCTGCTTGGGAAGAAAAAATCGTTGAACTTATGAACGCAGTTGACGAGTACATCCCAACACCACCTCGTGAAACTGACAAGCCTTTCATGATGCCAGTTGAGGACGTATTCTCAATCACTGGTCGTGGAACTGTTGCTACAGGTCGTGTTGAGCGTGGACAAGTTAAAGTTGGTGACGTTATCGACATCATCGGTTTAGCTGAAGAGTCTAAATCAACTACTGTAACTGGAGTTGAAATGTTCCGTAAGCTTCTTGATTATGCAGAAGCTGGAGACAACATCGGTGCACTACTTCGTGGTGTATCTCGTGAAGACATCCAACGTGGACAAGTTCTTGCTAAGCCAGGAACAATCACTCCACACACTAAATTCAAAGCTGAGGTTTATGTACTTTCTAAAGAAGAGGGTGGACGTCACACTCCTTTCTTCACAAACTACCGTCCTCAGTTCTACTTCCGTACAACTGACGTAACTGGTATCTGTAACCTTCCTGAAGGTGTAGAAATGGTTATGCCTGGTGACAACATCGAGATGACTGTTGAGCTAATCGCTCCAATCGCTATCGAAGAAGGTACTAAGTTCTCTATCCGTGAGGGTGGACGTACTGTTGGTGCTGGCGTTGTTGCTACAATCACTGAGTAATAGTGATATAAAAAAAGCTATCCGATTTATCGGATAGCTTTTTTACTGTTTTGCGATCAACAACAACTTAGAAAAGGGATCAAATCTCCACGAAGTTTTATGTCTATAAAATTCTAATAAAAGATTATATCAACGAACAGTTTTGTATGCTCAAGGTTATACATAGTAAAATAGCAAATGAGTAATTCAAGCTTCTTTGAAAAACTATAGTAACAATAAAAGCCCCTTGCTTTTAATGAAGCAAGGGGGCTCCTTTATGTAATAGCTTATTGTGCTTCTAGAGAGTTTGAAGTGCTACTACATGTTTGAAGAGCTTGTTGAACTTGTTGAAGAGATTGCTCAATTTGTGTTCGATTCTGATCTTTTTCAACAGTGTTAAGCGCGTTTTGTAAACAGGATACGGCTTCGTTTAGTGAAGTGCATGAGTCTTGGACATAGCCACGTGCATTTTTAGGCATTTGCATATAATCACCACCTTTCTTCTATATATATATTGCTCAGAATACGTATGATTATCCTCTAAATTTGAATTGGCAGACTTCTCTTAAATGGGTTGCATTTAACCTTCATATTTTTTATAATTACAAGAGTGCGCTAAAGACAGTTAAATATTCAAGAAACACTTGAAATACTACTGGGCTTTATGTATAATAGACAATGTTGGTCTTTGACTGCGATGAAGCGAGAGGTTACCGACACACCCGGCCGCTTTGCCATGGCGAGTGATCGGAAAATTTTCGTGGAGAATGTCTATATTGAAATAGGCGAAAAAGGAGGGAAAATAATGGCAAAACAAAAGATTCGCATTCGTTTAAAAGCATATGATCACCGTATTCTAGATCAATCTGCTGAGAAAATTGTAGAAACAGCTAAACGTTCAGGTGCGGCAGTATCGGGTCCAATCCCACTACCAACTGAAAAATCTGTTTACACAATCTTACGTGCGGTGCATAAGTACAAAGATTCTCGTGAGCAATTCGAGATGCGTACACATAAACGCTTAATCGATATCGTGAACCCAACTCCACAAACAGTTGATTCACTAATGCGTTTAGACCTACCATCAGGTGTAGATATCGAAATCAAATTATAATAGAATTTAATTTTTACAGGAGGTGTGACTCATGACCAAAGGAATCTTAGGAAGAAAAATCGGTATGACTCAAGTGTTCGCTGAGAACGGTGATTTAATCCCTGTTACAGTTATCCAAGCTACTCCAAACGTTGTTCTTCAAAAGAAGTCTGTTGACACTGACGGCTACGAAGCTATTCAGTTAGGTTTTGAAGATAAGCGTGAGAAGCTTTCTAACAAACCAGAACAAGGTCACGTTGCTAAAGCAAACACTGCTCCTAAGCGCTTCATTCGTGAGATCCGCAGCGCAGAAGGAGAATTCGAGCTTGGTCAAGAAGTCAAGGTTGATATTTTCGCAGAAGGCGAATTAGTAGACGTAACTGGAATTACAAAAGGTAAAGGATTTGCTGGTGCTATTAAGCGTCACGGACAGTCTCGTGGACCAATGTCCCACGGTTCTCGTTACCACCGTCGCGTAGGTTCTATGGGACCTGTAGCTCCAAACCGCGTGTTCAAGAACAAATTGTTACCAGGACGCATGGGTGGAGAACAAAAGACAATCCAAAACCTAAAAATCGTTAAAGTTGATACAGAACGTAACCTTTTATTAGTTAGCGGAAACGTACCTGGTGCGAAAAAAGCTCTAATCAAAGTTGCAAAAGCTGTAAAATCTAACTAATTTTCATACTGAGAAAGGAGGAAAACAGGAATGCCGAAAGTAGCGTTATTTAACCAAACTGGTTCTCAAGTTGGAGAAATCGAACTTAATGGATCTGTATTTGGTATCGAACCTAACCAAGCCGTATTATTCGAAGCAGTAGTTATGCAACGTGCTTCTTTACGTCAAGGTAACCACAAAGTAAAAGGCCGCTCTGAAGTAGCTGGTGGTGGTCGTAAGCCATGGCGCCAAAAAGGAACTGGACGTGCGCGTCAAGGTTCTATCCGTTCTCCACAATGGCGTGGTGGTGGTACAGTATTCGGTCCTGTTCCACGTAGCTATAGCTACAAACTACCAAAGAAAGTTCGTCGTTTAGCAATTAAATCAGCATTATCAAGCAAGGTGTTAGATCAAAATCTAGTTGTACTAGAAGGTCTTGCATTTGATGCACCAAAAACAAAAGACTTCGTAAACGTATTAAAAGGTCTATCTCTTGAGAAAAAGACTTTAATCGTTACAGATGGTCTAGATCAGAATGTAGCACTTTCTGCTCGTAATATCCCAGGTGTAACTGTTGTTCCAGCTGAAGGAATTAACGTTCTTGATGTTCTTGGTCACAACAACCTTGTTATGACAAAAGCTGCTGTTCAAAAAGTAGAGGAGGTTCTAGGATAATGGATGTACGTGATATCATTAAGCGCCCCGTTATTACTGAGCGTTCCACTGACTTAATGAGCGAAAATAAATTCACTTTTGAAGTTGATCTTCGTGCTAACAAAACTCAAGTTAAAGATGCTGTAGAGCAAATCTTTGATGTAAAAGTTGAGAAAGTTAACATCATGAACTACAAAGGTAAATTTAAGCGCATGGGTCGCTTCGGTGGCTATACAAACAAGCGTCGTAAAGCTATCGTTAAATTAACGGCTGATAGCAAAACAATCGACTTATTCGAAATGTAATTCACTTTAAAATAAGAAGAGGAGGGAAAACACATGGCGATTAAAAAGTATAAACCAACCACAAACGGCCGTCGTAATATGACGACTTCTGATTTTGCGGAAATCACTACTGATAAGCCGGAAAAATCATTGCTTGCTCCATTAAAGAACAAAGCAGGCCGTAACAACCAAGGTAAAATTACTGTTCGTCATCAAGGTGGTGGCCACAAGCGTCAATACCGTATCATTGATTTCAAACGAAACAAAGATGGTATACCAGGACGCGTTGCTACAATCGAGTATGATCCAAACCGTTCCGCTAACATCGCGTTAGTTAACTACGCTGACGGTGAAAAGCGTTACATCTTAGCTCCAAAAACATTAACTGTAGGACAAGAGGTTATGTCTGGTCCTGACGCGGATATCAAAGTAGGTAATGCTTTACCACTTACAAACATCCCTGTAGGTACAGTTATTCACAACATCGAATTAAAACCAGGTAAGGGTGGACAATTAGTACGTTCTGCTGGTACTTCTGCACAAGTACTAGGTAAAGAAGGTAAATACGTACTAGTTCGTTTAAACTCTGGTGAAGTTCGTATGATTCTTGCTACTTGCCGCGCGACTGTAGGTCAAGTAGGTAACGAGCAACATGAACTTATCAACATTGGTAAAGCAGGTCGTTCTCGTTGGTTAGGTAAACGCCCAACTGTACGTGGATCTGTAATGAACCCTAACGACCATCCACACGGTGGTGGTGAAGGACGTTCACCAATCGGACGTAAGTCACCTATGTCTCCTTGGGGTAAACCAACTCTTGGATACAAAACTCGTAAGAAGAAAAATAAGTCCGATAAATTTATCGTACGTCGTCGTAAAAAATAACGTGATTGAACTACGGTTCTCCAGAAGAGCCGTAGCGCAAACACGAAGGGAGGTACCACAATGGGTCGTAGCTTAAAAAAAGGACCATTTGTCGATGATCATCTTATGGTTAAAGTAGAGAAAATGAATGAGGCAAGCAAGAAACAAGTTATCAAAACTTGGTCTCGCCGTTCTACAATTTTCCCTAATTTCATCGGTCATACAATTGCGGTATACGATGGACGCAAACACGTTCCTGTATACGTAACAGAAGACATGGTAGGTCACAAGCTTGGTGAATTCGCACCAACACGTGCATATAGAGGCCATGGTGCAGACGATAAGAAAACAAGACGTTAATTGAGAGGAGGGCATCCTGATGCAAGCAAAAGCTGTTGCAAGAACAGTACGTATTGCTCCTCGTAAAGCACGACTAGTAGCTGATCTTATTCGAGGTAAGCAAGTAGGTGAGGCAGTTGCGATTTTAAAACATACGCCTAAAGCTGCTTCTCTAATCGTAGAGAAAGTGTTATTATCTGCTGTTGCGAACGCAGAGCATAACTACGAAATGGATATTAATAACCTAGTTGTGACTGAGGCATTCGTAAACGAAGGTCCAACACTTAAACGTTTCCGTCCACGTGCTATGGGACGCGCAAGCGCAATCAACAAACGCACTAGCCACATTACTGTAGTGGTATCAGAAAAGAAGGAGGGATAATCCGTGGGTCAAAAAGTACATCCAATAGGACTACGCGTTGGCGTTATTCGTGACTGGGAATCAAAATGGTTCGCTGGAAAAGATTATGCAGATCTATTACACGAAGACTTAAAAATTCGTGAGTATATTGCAAAACGCTTAAACGACGCGTCTGTATCAAAAGTAGAAATCGAACGCGCTGCTAACCGTGTTAACATCACTATCCACACTGCTAAACCAGGTATGGTTATCGGTAAAGGTGGTACGGAAGTGGAAGCTTTACGTAAAGCTCTTAACGCGTTAACTAGCAAACGAGTTCACATCAATATCGTTGAAATCAAACGCGCTGATGTTGATGCAAAATTAGTAGCTGAGAACATTGCTCGTCAATTAGAAAACCGTGTTTCATTCCGTCGTGCTCAAAAGCAGACAATTCAACGTGCAATGCGCGCTGGAGCAAAAGGAATTAAAACAATGGTATCTGGTCGTCTAGGCGGAGCAGATATTGCTCGTTCTGAGTCTTACTCTGAAGGAACTGTACCACTTCATACTCTTCGTGCTGACATCGATTATGCACATGCTGAAGCTGATACTACTTATGGAAAGCTTGGCGTTAAAGTATGGATCTATCGTGGTGAAGTCCTTCCAACTAAGAAGAAAACCGAGGAAGGAGGAAACTAATCATGTTATTACCTAAACGCGTGAAGTACCGTCGCGAACACCGCGGAAAGATGCGTGGACGTGCGAAAGGCGGAACTGAAGTTTCTTTCGGTGAATTTGGTCTACAATCACTTGAGGCATCTTGGATCACAAACCGTCAAATCGAGTCTGCTCGTATTGCGATGACACGTTACATGAAACGTGGCGGTAAAGTTTGGATTAAGATTTTCCCTCATAAGCCATATACAGCAAAACCTCTAGAAGTACGTATGGGATCCGGTAAAGGAGCTCCAGAAGGATGGGTAGCTGTTGTTAAACCTGGAAAGATCATGTTCGAAGTTGCTGGCGTTTCTGAAGAGATCGCTCGTGAAGCTCTTCGCCTTGCATCACACAAACTTCCTGTTAAATGTAAGTTTGTAAAACGTGAAGAAATTGGTGGTGAATCAAATGAAAGCTAATGATATTCGTGAACTTACCACTGCTGAAATCGAACAAAAGGTAAAATCTCTTAAAGAAGAATTATTCAACTTACGCTTCCAATTAGCGACTGGTCAGCTTGAAAACACTGCTCGTATTCGTGAAGTGCGCAAAGCGATCGCTCGTATGAAAACTGTGATTCGTGAAAGAGAGATTGGAGTAAACAACCGATAATTGAGAGGAGGTTTGCACAATGAGTGAACGTAACCAACGTAAAGTTTACACTGGCCGTGTTGTATCCGACAAAATGGATAAAACAGTAACGGTTATGGTTGAAACTTACAAAAGACACTCACTTTACGGCAAACGTGTAAAGTACTCTAAGAAGTTCAAAGCTCATGATGAGCAAAACACTGCGAAGATCGGTGATGTAGTACGCATCATGGAAACTCGCCCACTATCTGCAACAAAACGTTTCCGTTTAGTTGAAGTAGTTGAAAAAGCAGTAATTATCTAATGATAAAAGTCTGGATATACGCTTATTCCGGAAGGAGGTAACGTAGATGATTCAACAGGAATCTCGCTTAAAAGTAGCTGATAATTCTGGTGCTCGTGAAGTTCTTACGATTAAAGTTCTAGGTGGATCTGGCCGTAAAACTGCCAACATCGGTGACATTATCGTATGTACTGTAAAACAAGCAACACCAGGTGGCGTTGTTAAAAAAGGTGATGTAGTTCGTGCTGTTGTAGTACGCACAAAGAGTGGCGCACGTCGTACAGACGGAACATACATCAAGTTCGATGAGAACGCATGTGTCATCATCAAAGACGATAAGAGCCCACGTGGAACTCGTATCTTCGGCCCAGTTGCTCGTGAATTACGTGAAAACAACTTCATGAAGATCGTTTCTCTAGCTCCAGAAGTTCTTTAATATAATTGACTGTGCAACCAAGGAGGTGCGAACGAAATGCATGTAAAAAAAGGTGATAAAGTCATGGTTATCACAGGAAAAGACAAAGGTAAAACTGGTACAGTTTTAGCTGCTTTCCCTAAAAAAGACCGTGTACTTGTTGAAGGTGTAAATGTTGTTAAAAAGCACTCCAAGCCTTCTCAGCTTAATCCACAAGGTGGAATTCTTACTCAAGAGGCAGCAATTCATGTTTCTAATGTAATGGTAATCGATCCAAAGACAAACGAACCAACTCGCGTAGGGTATAAAGTCGAGGACGGTAAAAAGGTTCGTGTAGCAAAAAAATCAGGTGAAATTCTAGATAAATAGTTAATTGTGAAGGGAGGTACCTTAAATGAACCGCCTAAAAGAAAAGTTCAATAAAGAGATTAGTCCTGCATTAGTAACTAAATTCGGTTATGAATCAGTTATGCAGGTTCCAAAAATCGATAAAATCGTTATCAACATGGGTATTGGTGACGCTGTACAAAACGCAAAAGCTCTTGATGTAGCAGTGGAAGAATTAGCACAGATCGCTGGTCAAAAACCACTAGTAACTCGTGCGAAAAAATCTATCGCTGGTTTCCGTCTTCGTGAAGGTATGCCTATCGGAGCGAAAGTTACACTTCGTGGCGAGCGTATGTACGAATTCCTAGACAAATTAGTAACAGTATCTTTACCACGTGTACGTGACTTCCGCGGGGTTTCTAAGAAATCTTTCGACGGTCGTGGAAACTACACATTAGGTGTAAAAGAGCAGCTGATCTTCCCTGAGATCGACTACGATAAAGTATCTAAAGTTCGTGGTATGGACATCGTTATTGTTACAACTGCTAACACTGATGAAGAAGCTCGTGAACTATTAACTCAAATCGGAATGCCGTTCCAAAAGTAATCGATCATAAAGGGAGGCGAAATCGTGGCTAAAAAATCAATGATTGCAAAGCAAAAGCGCACTCCAAAGTTTAATGTACAAGCGTACACTCGTTGTGAGCGTTGCGGACGTCCACATTCAGTACTACGTAAATTTAAGCTTTGCCGTATTTGTTTCCGCGAATTAGCGTACAAGGGTCAAATCCCTGGCGTAAAGAAAGCAAGCTGGTAATATCCCACACTCGGGAAGGAGGTAAATTCAATGGTTATGACAGATCCAATTGCAGATATGCTTACTCGTATTCGTAATGCGAACATGGTACGTCATGAGAAGCTAGAAATTCCGGCTTCTAATATTAAAAAAGAAATCGCTGAAATCCTTAAGCGTGAAGGTTTCGTTCGCGATGTTGAGTACGTTGAAGATAACAAACAAGGTATCATCCGTATTTTCATGAAGTACGGTGTGAACAACGAACGTGTAATCACTGGATTAAAACGTATTTCTAAACCAGGTCTTCGTGTTTATGCGAAATCTGATGAAGTACCTCGCGTACTTAACGGTTTAGGAGTAGCACTTGTGTCTACTTCACAAGGTGTTTTAACTGATAAAGAAGCTCGCGCTAAGCAAGTTGGCGGAGAAGTTCTAGCATACGTTTGGTAATAATTTAAGAAAAGAACGGAGGTGCAAAACTCATGTCTCGTGTAGGTAAAAAACTAATTGAGATCCCTGCTGGCGTTTCTATCGTTCAAGAAGGATCTACAGTAACAGTAAAAGGCCCTAAAGGCGAACTAACTCGTACTTTTAATCCAGACATCACAGTAACAGTTGAAGAGAACATCATCACTGTTGCTCGTCCGTCTGATGCGAAAGAACACCGTGCTTTACACGGTACTACTCGTGCTCTTTTATCAAACATGGTTGAAGGTGTATCTAAAGGTTTTGAACGTGGATTAGAACTTATTGGTGTCGGTTACCGTGCACAAAAACAAGGTACTAAACTAATTCTTAACGTTGGATATTCTCATCCAGTAGAAATCGAGCCTGAAGCAGGTATCGAAGTAGAAGTTCCAGCTAATACGAAAATCATCGTAAAAGGAACTGACAAAGAGCGCGTTGGTGCTCTTGCTGCAAACATCCGTGACGTTCGTCCACCAGAGCCTTATAAAGGTAAAGGTATCCGTTACGAAGGCGAATTCGTTTGTCGTAAAGAAGGTAAAACAGGTAAGTAACGCCGCCTAGGCAGTCAGAAAGGAGTGACTAACCAATGATTACGAAGCAAGATAAGAACAAAGTTCGTAAAAAGAGACACGCACGTGTACGTTCTAAATTATTTGGAACTGCTACTCGTCCACGTCTAAACGTATTCCGTTCAAACAAATACATCTACGCTCAACTTATCGATGATGTTAATGGTGTTACCCTTGCTAGCGCTTCTTCTTTCGAGAAGGATTTCGGTCTAGAAAGCACTGGAAACCTTGAAGCTGCTACTAAAGTAGGTCAACTAATTGCAACTCGTGCTGTTGAAAAAGGATTAAGCGGTGTTGTATTCGATCGTGGAGGTTACTTATACCACGGACGTATTAAAGCATTAGCTGAAGCTGCTCGTGAAAACGGCTTACAATTCTAATTAAAAAGGAGGGAAAAGTATGCGTCGCATCGATCCAAACAAACTAGAACTTGAAGAACGCGTAGTTACCGTCAACCGTGTTGCGAAGGTTGTTAAAGGTGGTCGTCGTTTCCGTTTCTCTGCTCTTGTAGTAGTTGGTGACAAGAATGGTCACGTAGGATTCGGTACTGGTAAAGCTCAAGAGGTACCTGAAGCAATCCGTAAAGCTATTGAAGATGCAAAGAAAAACTTAATCGAAGTACCAGTTGTTGGTACAACAATTCCTCATGAAGTAGTAGGCCGCTTTGGAGCAGGTCAAATTCTTCTTAAGAATGCTTCTGAGGGTACAGGAGTTATCGCTGGAGGTCCAGTACGTGCGGTACTTGAGTTAGGTGGAGTATCTGATATTCTATCTAAATCTCTTGGTACAAACACACCAATCAACATGGTACGCGCTACTATCGAAGGCTTAAAACAACTAAAACGTGCTGAGGATGTTGCTAAATTACGTGGCAAATCAGTAGAAGAACTGTTAGGTTAAGGGAGGGATAACGATGGCTAAATTAGAAATCACCCTTACTCGCAGTCTGATCGGTCGTCCAGAGAAACAACGTAAGACGGTTGAAGCTCTTGGTCTTCGTAAGCTTCACCAAACTGTTGCTTTAGAAGATAATGCTTCTACTCGTGGAATGATCAACAAGGTATCACACCTTGTATCAGTAAAAGAGCAATAAGATATCACTACTAATCAAGGAGGTGCCGAGTTATGAAACTTCATGAGTTAAAGCCTGCAGTAGGTTCTCGTAAAGAACGTAACCGCGTTGGTCGTGGTATCGGTTCTGGTAACGGTAAGACTGCTGGTAAAGGTCATAAAGGTCAAAATGCGCGTTCTGGCGGCGGTGTACGTCTTGGATTCGAGGGTGGTCAAACACCTTTATTCCAACGTCTACCTAAGCGTGGATTCACTAACATCAACCGTAAAGAGTACGCAGTAGTAAACCTAGACACACTTAATCGCTTTGAAGATGGTACAGAAGTAACACCTATGCTTCTTATTGAAACAGGTGTTGTAAGCAAAGAGTTATCTGGAATTAAGATCCTTGCAAAAGGTTCTATTTCTAAAAAGCTAACTGTTAAAGCTCACAAGTTCTCTGCTGCTGCTAAAGAAGCTATTGAAGCTGCTGGCGGTTCTGTTGAGGTGATCTAATGTTTCAGACTATCTCCAACTTTATGCGCGTGGGTGAAATAAGAAACAAGATTATCTTCACCCTTCTTATGTTAATCGTATTCCGAATTGGTGCATTCATTCCTGTTCCAAATGTAAATGCTGAAGTTCTTCAGATGCAAGATCAAGCTTCCTTATTTGGTTTCTTGAATACGTTTGGAGGAGGAGCGCTGTTTAACTTCTCTATCTTTGCTATGGGAATCATGCCATATATCACTGCATCTATCATTGTGCAGTTGTTACAAATGGATGTAGTACCAAAGTTTACAGAGTGGGCTAAGCAAGGTGAAGTTGGTCGACGTAAACTAGCTCAGTTTACTAGATACTTCACAATTGTTCTTGGATTTATTCAAGCGTTAGGTATGTCCTATGGATTTAACCAAATGGCTGGTGGATTGTTAATAACAGAAACTGGCATTAGTAATTACCTTTTAATTGCGTTAGTATTAACTGCTGGTACAGCTTTTCTAATGTGGTTAGGGGAACAGATTACAGCTAAGGGTGTTGGAAACGGTATTTCTATCATTATCTTAGGTGGAATTATTGCTGCTATTCCTACTACGATTAACCAAATATATGCACAGCAAATTGAGGGTGCCGGAGATCGATTATTCCTAAATATCGTTATCTTAGCTCTTATCGCTTTAGCTGTCTTAGCGATTATAGTTGGAGTAATCTTTATTCAACAGGCATTACGTAAAATACCTGTGCAGTACGCTAAACGTCAATCTGCTCAAGGAAATGGTGGTTTGCAAACTGCTCATTTACCGTTAAAAGTAAATGCTGCTGGAGTTATCCCGGTAATCTTTGCGATTTCCTTCATTATAACTCCTCAAACTATTGCATCATTCTTTGATCAAAATAGTGTTACACAAACAATCATCGAAATCTTTGATTATACAAAGCCGGTAGGTGCACTTATTTATGTAGCATTAATTGTTGCGTTTACGTATTTCTATGCCTTCATTCAGGTTAATCCTGAACAAATGGCAGAAAATCTGAAGAAGCAAGGTGGATATGTTCCAGGGATTCGTCCAGGAAAGAATACTCAAGATTATTTAACAAGTGTTTTATACCGTTTAACGTTTGTTGGAGCAATCTTCCTTTCGGTAATTTCTATATTACCGGTATTCTTTATCAACTTTGCAGGTCTTCCGCAATCAGCCCAAATTGGTGGTACTAGTTTACTAATCGTTGTTGGTGTTGCCCTTGAGACAATGAAGCAACTTGAAGC
The DNA here is from genome assembly GCF_015482585.1 of Mangrovibacillus cuniculi. Lineage (NCBI taxonomy): Bacteria > Bacillati > Bacillota > Bacilli > Caryophanales > Bacillaceae > Mangrovibacillus > Mangrovibacillus cuniculi. The sequence continues at coordinate 2,859,395 of NZ_CP049742.1, forward strand.
TCAACTAGTGAAGCGCCATTATAAAGGCTTTATTAAATAACATCACTTTAGGAACAGATATCTGTTCCTAAAATGATGTAACCAAGAGAACGAGGGGGTCTTTGAGTGAACCTAGTGTTAATGGGGCTACCAGGAGCAGGAAAAGGAACTCAAGCAGAGCGCATCGTTGAAAAGTACGGTATCCCTCACATCTCAACTGGTGACATGTTCCGTGCTGCAATGAAAAACGAAACAGCGCTAGGGCTAAAAGCGAAATCGTTTATGGACCAAGGTGCATTAGTGCCTGACGACGTAACGATTGGCATTGTACGTGAAAGACTTTCTCAAGAAGATTGCCAAAATGGTTTTCTACTAGATGGTTTCCCTCGTACGGTTGCTCAAGCGGAAGCTTTAGAAAATATGCTTTCTGAGTTAGGGAAAAAAATCGACTATGTTTTAAACATCAGTGTTGACCGATCTATTCTAAAAGATCGATTAACAGGACGTCGAATTTGTAAAGACTGTGGCGCAACTTATCATCTAATCTTCAATCCACCAGCTCAAGAAGGAGTTTGTGACCGTTGTGGAGGCGAGTTATATCAACGCGCTGATGATAATGAAGAAACAGTTGAAAACCGCTTGGAAGTAAATATTAAACAAACTCAACCATTACTTGATTTCTATGAGGATAAAGGGTACCTTCGTACTTTTGATGGCCAAAAAGAAATTTCAGAAGTGTTTGAGGATATTGATGGACTACTGAAGGGCTTGCGTGCATGATCATTTGTAAAACCCCTCGTGAGATCTCCATCATGAGAGAAGCAGGTCGGATCGTTGCTTTGACTCATATAGAGTTGAAGAAACATATTGTTCCTGGAATCTCGACAAGAGAACTAGATACAATTGCCGAGCAATACATCTCACAACATGGTGCAAAACCATCATTTAAAGGGTATAATGGTTTCCGGGGTAGTATTTGTACATCTGTTAACGAACAGGTTGTACATGGAATACCTGGGGATTACCGTTTACGTGAGGGTGATATTATAAGCATCGATATCGGTGCCTATTATAATGGCTACCATGGAGATTCTGCCTGGACCTATCCTGTTGGGAATATAGATGAACAATCGCAGCAACTCTTAGATGTGACTGAGCGATCTCTTTATAAAGGGATAGAGCAAGCCGCAGCTGGTGTCCGTCTGTCGAACATCTCCCATGCTATTCAAACTTATGTGGAGAATGAAGGGTTTTCGATTGTTCGTGAGTATGTCGGTCATGGGATCGGTCATCACTTACACGAAGCCCCACAAATACCACATTACGGGCCTCCGGATAAAGGGCCATTGTTAAAGCCGGGTATGGTGCTTGCTATCGAACCTATGGTTAATGCAGGTAACCGTAAAGTACAGACAGTATCTGATCGTTGGACCGTTGTTACAATGGATGGTAATCGAAGTGCACACTTTGAACATACTGTTGCAATCACGGAAGACGGTTATGAAATATTGACACTATGTTAATAATGAAAAGTATTGTCTGAAACTTATATATTTGCAGGTAGCAGTATCTACAAGGAAAACTGGCAGCGTTTAGTCGCTTATTGTTCAGCAATAACTAGTTTTCGGTTGGTTCCAATTGAAGTGAAGAAGGGAGAAAGCAAAATGGCTAAAGAAGATGTAATTGAAATTGAAGGTACAGTTCTAGAAACTTTGCCAAACGCTATGTTTAAGGTAGAATTAGAAAATGGTCATACGGTGTTAGCACACGTATCCGGTAAAATTCGCATGCACTTCATCCGCATTTTACCTGGAGATAAAGTAACGGTTGAACTCTCACCGTACGATTTAACACGCGGACGCATTACGTATCGATATAAATAAATCGGCACTCCGTATTACTAAGGAGGTAATTACAAGATGAAAGTGAGACCATCTGTTAAGCCGATCTGCGAGAAATGTAAAGTAATTCGCAGACGCGGTAAAGTTATGGTTATTTGCGAAAACCCAAAACATAAACAAAAACAAGGTTAATATTGAAGGAGGTGCGCAATTAAAATGGCACGTATCGCAGGTGTGGATATTCCACGTGACAAACGTATTGTAATTTCTTTAACGTACATCTTTGGTATTGGTAGCAACACTGCTAAGAAAGTTTTAGCTGAAGCAGGTGTTTCTGAAAATACTCGTGTACGCGACCTTACAGAAGATGAGTTAGGTAAAATTCGTGACATCGTTGACCGCTTAAAAGTTGAAGGAGATCTTCGTCGTGAAGTTTCTTTAAACATCAAGCGCCTTATGGAAATCGGTTCTTACCGTGGTCTTCGTCATCGTCGTGGTTTACCAGTTCGTGGACAAAACACGAAAAACAACGCTCGTACTCGTAAAGGCCCTCGTAAGACTGTAGCTAACAAGAAAAAATAATCGGTAAAGGAGGTTCTCTCTTACTATGGCACGTAAAACAAATACACGTAAACGTCGTGTGAAAAAGAATATTGAAGCAGGTGTAGCTCACATCCGTTCTACATTCAACAACACGATCGTTACAATCACAGATACTCATGGTAATGCGATCGCTTGGTCTAGTGCAGGAGCACTTGGATTCAAAGGATCTCGTAAATCTACTCCATTCGCAGCGCAAATGGCAGCAGAAACTGCAGCAAAAGTTTCTCAAGAGCATGGTCTAAAAACTCTTGAAGTTACTGTTAAAGGTCCTGGAGCTGGACGTGAAGCAGCAATTCGTGCTCTTCAAGCAGCAGGTCTAGAAGTAACAGCAATCCGTGACGTTACACCAGTACCTCACAACGGTTGCCGCCCACCAAAACGTCGTCGTGTTTAATTTTTCTGTATAGAATTCATATCCTTGTCTATAATGGGTATGATAAGAGTTTTCGTTCTTTACAGATTGAGAAGAGAAACGTAGTTTGTACTTCGGGAACGTAAACATGGGGAATTTCGAACTTACTAAAGTAAGAGTCGAGATTTCGACGTTTAAAGGAGGGTAAATTCTAATGATCGAAATTGAAAAGCCAAAGATTGAAACCGTTGAGATTAGCGATGATGCTAAGTACGGAAAGTTTGTCGTAGAACCCCTGGAGCGTGGATATGGTACTACTTTAGGTAACTCCTTACGTCGTATCCTATTATCTTCATTACCAGGAGCTGCGGTTACATCCATTCAAATTGATGGCGTACAGCATGAATTCTCAACCATTGAAGGCGTCGTTGAAGATGTAACTACTATCATCTTAAACGTAAAAAAATTAGCATTAAAAATTTACTCCGATGAAGAAAAGACGCTTGAAATTGATGTTCAGGGTGATGGAACTGTTACTGCTGCTGATATTAATCACGATAGTGACGTAGAAGTACTAAACCCAGATCTTCAACTTGCAACATTATCTAATAAAGGTCACCTTCGCATGCGTATGACAGCTCGTCGTGGACGTGGTTATACTCCTGCAGACCATAATAAGCGTGACGATCTACCAATTGGTGTTATTCCAATTGATTCGATCTACACACCTGTTTCACGTGTTAACTACCAAGTAGAGAACACTCGTGTAGGACAATTGACAAACTTTGATAAGTTATCTCTTGATGTATGGACTGATGGAAGCATTGGACCAAAAGAAGCGATTGCGTTAGGATCTAAAATCCTTACGGAACACTTAAACATTTTTGTTGGTCTTACAGACGAAGCACAAAACGCTGAAATTATGGTTGAAAAAGAAGAGGATCAAAAAGAAAAAGTTCTAGAAATGACGATTGAAGAACTTGATCTATCTGTCCGTTCTTATAACTGCTTAAAGCGTGCAGGTATCAACACGGTACAAGAGCTGGCGAATAAGACCGAAGAAGATATGATGAAAGTGCGTAATTTAGGACGTAAATCACTAGAAGAAGTTAAAGCTAAATTAGATGAACTAGGATTAGGTCTTCGTAAAGACGACTGATAACTAGTCTATAGAATATGGATAACGACAACAAAGGAGGGAACTCTTCATGCCTTACAGAAAATTAGGACGCACTAGCTCTCAACGTAAAGCTTTACTACGCGATCTTACAACTGATCTAATCATCAGCGAGCGTATTGAAACTACTGAAGCACGTGCAAAAGAACTACGTTCAACAGTAGAGAAAATGATTACTCTTGGAAAGCGCGGAGACATTCATGCTCGCCGTCAAGCTGCTTCATACATCCGTAAAGAAGTTGCTAACGCTGAGACTGGTCAAGACGCTTTACAAAAATTATTCGCTGACGTTGCTCCTCGCTATGCAGAGCGCCAAGGTGGATACACTCGTATTATGAAATTGGGACCTCGTCGTGGAGACGGCGCGCCAATGGTAGTTATCGAGTTAGTATAATTTGTTATACTCCGGGCAGGGACAGTTCCTAATCGTAACTGCTTCCTGCCTTTTTGTTTATCGTACTATTTATAAGTACGCCTGGGACGCCCCGAAAGAGATAATTGACCGCAATTATCCCCCATTCGAGTGGATGGGTATGAAAAAGCAAATAAGAGTGTCATGATAAGGGTATGTAACTATGCTCTTGTCTAGCTCATGTACTTCTCCACCCTTTTTTAAGGTCTACTGAAAAGTAGTATAGCGGCGTTCGCTATGTTGGAGGAGTGCAGGCTTTTTTATTATGTGGAACTTTTTTAAAAATATGGAGCTTAGGTTAGAATGGTTAGTATAGTAACGAGGTGATAATGATGAAGCCTATCATAGAGTTGAATAATGTAACATTTAGATACCCACGTCAAACGGTAAATGCACTTAATGAAGTATCTTTTTCTATAATGAAGGGGTCTTGGACTGCTATCGTAGGTCACAATGGATCAGGTAAATCAACAATTGCAAGGCTATTAAATGGCCTACAGTTTCCTTTAAAGGGAGAGCTATTGATTGATTCTCTAGTTTCTAATGAGACTACTGTTTGGGATATCCGTAAGAAGATTGGTATGGTTTTTCAGCATCCAGATAATCAGTTTGTTGGGACAACAGTGGAAGATGATGTGGCTTTTGGATTAGAAAATAATGGGGTTCCTAGAGAAGAAATGATAGCTAGAGTACAAGAAGCCTTACATCAAGTTAGAATGACAGATTTTCTGCGTCAAGAGCCGCACCATCTGTCTGGTGGACAAAAACAAAGAGTTGCCATTGCATCAGTCTTGGCACTTCAACCAGATGTAATTATATTAGACGAGGCAACATCTATGTTAGATCCAATTGGTAGAGAAGAAGTAATTCAGACCATACAGCAAGTGCAGAAAAATAGTGGCATGACGGTAATATCCATTACGCATGATCTGGAAGAAGCGACGCAAGCTGATACCATCATTATGATGAATAAGGGAGAAGTATATAAAATAGGAACTCCTAGGGAAGTATTAACGAATGAAGTGGAATTGAAGAAGCTTGGATTAGATGTTCCGTTCTCGTTAAAATTACAAAAGGCTTTTGCAGAAAAAGGTTGGCAACTGGACAAGCCTGCACTTACAAGGGAAGAGTTGGTGGATGCTTTATGGACATTAGGATAAAGAATATAGACTATGTATACCAAAAAGGTTCTCCTTTCGAACGAAGAGCTCTGCACAATGTGTCTGTATCGGTTCCTAAAGGGAGTTATGCTGCCATTATAGGACATACCGGTTCTGGTAAGTCTACTTTGTTACAGCACTTAAACGGCCTTTTAATTCCATCTAGTGGTACTGTCTCTATAGGAGATACAACTATTAATCCTAAGACAAAAGAAAAGCATTTGAAACCGATTCGCCAACAAGTGGGGATTGTCTTTCAGTTTCCTGAGTATCAACTGTTTGAAGAAACGGTAGAAAAAGATATATGTTTTGGTCCTATTAACTTTGGATTGTCTGAAGAAGAAGCAAAGAAAAGAGCGGATTATTGGCTAAATAGAGTAGGCTTAGGGCAAGAAATAGCACAGAAGTCTCCTTTTGAGCTATCAGGAGGGCAAATGAGACGAGTTGCGATCGCTGGAGTGTTAGCCATGAACCCAGACGTTCTCGTTCTAGATGAGCCCATTGCTGGCTTAGATCCAAGAGGTAGACAAGAAATCATGGATCTATTTGAGGATATTCGAAATGAGCATGGTATTACAATTATTTTGGTAACTCATAGTATGGAGGATGCTGCTGAATATGCAGAGAATTTAGTTTTACTTAATAAAGGTGAAGTAGTGATGCAAGGGACTCCGAGAGAAGTATTCTCCCAAGCTGAGCAACTAGCCCCTATTGGTCTTAGTATCCCAGAAGTGGTAAGATTCCAAAAAGCGTGGGAGCAAAAAAGTGGGCTGTCTTTAAATAAGACGTGTTTAACTATCAAAGAATTGGTGGATGCTGTAACTAGTCAAAAAAGAGGTGAAGTACTATGAATAAAATGATCTTTGGAAGATATATTCCAACAGATTCATGGGTACATAGAGCAGATCCTCGGATGAAGCTGCTATTCGTATTCTTGTTCCTTTTTGTTGTTTTTTTAGCTAATAGTGTAACAACGTATGCAATATTATTGCTATTTACGCTATTTTTAATTAAAGAAACTAAATTCCCACTTTTATATGTGTTGCAAGGGTTAAAGCCACTCTATTTCATCATTATTTTTACTTTCTTGCTTCATATCTTCTTTACAAAAGAAGGACCTATATTAATAGATTTAAACTGGATTGCGATTCATACAGAGGCTTTAAGGCAAGGTATTTTTATCTCTATTCGCTTTTTATTACTCATTCTGGTTACGTCCTTATTAACGTTAACCACTGCACCTATTACAATTACCGATGGGCTAGAGTACTTACTCCACCCGTTAAAAAAGATACGCTTCCCAGTACATGAGGTGGCCTTAATGATGTCCATATCGTTACGTTTTATTCCTACGTTAATGGATGAAACAGAAAAAATTATTAAGGCACAGAAAGCAAGAGGTAGTGACTTCACCACTGGTACCCTTATTCAAAGAGTAAAAGCTCTAATCCCTTTATTAATTCCCTTATTCGTATCCGCATTTAAACGTGCAGAAGATTTAGCAACAGCAATGGAAGCAAGAGGATATAGAGGTGGAGAAGGACGTACTAAATATCGAGCCCTAACGTGGAGTAAGGTCGATACATTATCCATTTTAGCGCTGGGTGTACTAGCTATCTTGTTAGTTGGTGTAAGGAGTGTAGGATTGTGAGGCGCGTGAGATGCATTGTTCAATACGATGGAACGAACTTTGCTGGATATCAAGTACAGCCAGGTAAGCGTACTGTTCAACGTGAAATAGAACAAGCTTTAACAATGATTCATAAAGGGCAGGAGATCCGTATTGCTGCTTCTGGGAGAACAGATGCGGGAGTGCATGCCTTCGGACAAGTATTTCATTTTGATACGCCTTTATCTATTCCAGCTGAGAAATGGCCCATTGTAATTCAAACAAAGTTACCTAGTGATATCGTCATCACTAAGGCAGATTATGTACAAGAAGATTTTCACTCGCGCTTTTCGGTAAAGAGAAAAACATATTGCTATAAAATCTATACTGGTAATCATAAAACGCCATTTAAAAGAAATTACGCTTATTTCGAGCAGTACGATTTAGATATAAATAAAATGAAAAAAGCGGCTTCAAAATTTTTGGGTGTTCATGACTTTACTGCCTTTTGTTCTGCGAAGACAGAAATAGAGGATAAGGTGAGAGAGATCTACTCCATCTCTGTCGAGGAGCAGGAAGGTGACATATCTATTCAAATAACAGGAAATGGTTTTTTATACAATATGGTAAGAATTATGGTAGGAACATTATTAGAAATTGGTAGAGGTACACGACCAGTAACTAGTGTAGAAACCGCGCTACAATCACGTTTTCGCCAAGATGCTGGTAAAACTGCTCCTCCCCATGGGTTGTATTTATGGTCGGTTGATTATGAATAAAATAAAAAAAATAAGTAAGTCAACTCAACCAGGTGTACAATAGCTATTGACTTTTTTTCTAGATAATTATATCATGTCATATGGTATGTATTTAACCCCACGATGAGCCCCGGAAACTCTTTCGTGTTGAACAGATAAATACAAATGATTAAACTTATTTACTTTTAGGAGGTAAACGCAATGCGTACAACGTACATGGCGAAAGCTAATGAAATCGAGCGTAAATGGTACGTAGTTGATGCAGAAGGTAAAACGCTTGGTCGTCTTTCTTCAGAAGTTGCATCAATCTTACGTGGTAAACATAAACCAACTTTCACACCGAATGTTGACACTGGTGACTTCGTTATCATCATCAACGCTGAGAAAATCGAATTAACTGGTAAAAAATTAACAGACAAAATCTACTACCGTCATTCTCAATTCCCAGGTGGATTAAAGTCTCGTACAGCATTAGAAATGCGTACAAACTACTCAGAAAAAATGCTTGAACTAGCAATCAAAGGAATGCTTCCAAAAGGTTCTCTAGGTCGCCAAATGTTCAAAAAATTATTCGTATACGCTGGTGCAGAACATAATCACCAAGCACAAAAACCAGAAGCTTACGAGCTTCGCGGTTAATTAAGAGGAGGGCATAAAGATGGCACAAGTTCAATATATCGGAACAGGTCGTCGTAAAAGCTCTGTTGCACGTGTGCGCCTAGTTCCAGGTGAAGGCCGCATCACAATCAACGGACGCGACGTTGAAAACTACATTCCATTCGCAGCATTACGCGAAGTAATCAAACAACCATTAAACGTAACAGAAACTCTTGGCGCTTACGACGTACACGTAAACGTAAACGGTGGAGGTTACACTGGTCAAGCAGGAGCTATCCGTCACGGTATCGCTCGTGCATTACTACAAGTTGATCCTGAGTATCGTCCAGGCCTAAAACGTGCTGGTTTACTAACTCGTGACCCACGTATGAAAGAGCGTAAGAAATACGGTCTTAAAGGCGCTCGTCGTGCACCTCAGTTCTCAAAACGTTAATCTATATTATCGTTATGCAAAAAACCCGCCATTTATGGTGGGTTTTTTTGGTATGTGAAGAAATCCAAGACTAATGTCGGGTAAAGCGACCAACTTATCGGAGAAGCGACCGAAAAGAAGAGAAAGCGACCAACTTATCGTAGAAGCGACCGAAAAGAAGAGAAAGCGACCAACTTATCGTAGAAGCGACCGAAGTGGAGGGAAAAGCGACCAACTTTATGAAGAAGCGACCGAAATAAAGGGAAAAGCGACCAACTCTAAAAACTTCCACATACACCAAACAAAGTCCCATTTATTGTATGACAAGGTTTACCCTAACTTGCCCACACTAAGGGTAAGGAGGGAGCAACATTGACAGTCATTACATCCTTTACTGCTAAAAGAAGAGAGAAGCAATGGAAATGGGAAAGAACAATTCTTAAGGAAATAACATTAAATCATATACATGAAAGTGTAATGAATCACTTTGGCTCAGTGAAAGTTATGGGAGGTAAGCCTCTCCAAGAGAGTGTTGTGGAAGGTTGTTACGATGTAGCGATTGAAGCTTACCTGCTTGGGGCACAATTTAGTCACCTTTTACACAAAGGGGAAAGACAGGATGCGATAGAGAAAAAAAGCATTTCTACACGCAAGCATATTACAGATACACTTTATAACTTCTGGTTGTACTGGGCGAAAATAGGGGATCATGGGGGAATGGATGAATCGATTTACTTTGTATGTGAACCCTTTGTTGACCACTGGTATAAAGAGGGTGTTGATAAAGGTACTAGACGCTTAAAACTTCGATTACGATAAAATCTTACTTCTAAAACCTGTCCTAACTCCATATAGTTTATGGAGAAAAAGGAGGGACAGGCATGATAGGATTTAATCGAAAATGGGTCCTGCTCATTATCGGAGTGGGCGTCATTTTTTTTATTTTGCAATTTCAGTTTGATAAAAATAACACGTTTAATGGCCTACAATTACCTCTGTCTGGGAAAATTATTTATTTAGATCCAGGTCACGGTGGGGTAGATGGTGGTGCAGGTAAAGTGGGTGCTTTAGAGAAGGATATTGCTTTAGAGGTTAGCCTTAAGCTAAGAGATTACCTTCAGGAGCAAGGTGCATTAGTTATATTAACAAGAGAACATGATACTGACCTTGCTGATGTAGATACAAAAGGATACTCGAGAAGAAAAGTAGAAGACTTAAAAGAGCGTGTAAAACGCATAAATGAATCGGAAGCGGATATGTTTTTAAGTATCCATTTAAATTCTATACCTTCTGCTAAATGGTCCGGAGCTCAAGCTTTCTTTTCTCCGCATATGAAGGAAAGTGAGGCAGTATCAAAAGCCATTCAGTATCATTTAAAAGGCCAACTAGAAAATACAACTAGAGACGCAAAAGCAGTTAGTAACATATTTATTTTAAAGAACACGACAAAACCGGGTGCCTTGATTGAAATTGGTTTCTTATCCAACCCTGCAGAGAGAGAGCTTTTGGTGCAAGATAAATACCAGGATAGAATTGCTGCAACTATCTATGCAGGAGTGATGGAGTACTATCAACCTAACTCAGCATCTTTAAAGTAAAGAATAGCCCCTTTTTGTATTATAAAGCCAGAATAGTCGGATTCTTTTCTTGCATGTGCTATAATGGAAATGAAAACGAATACAAACAAGGGGCGGGTACATATGATTACGGAACAAATTATTCGTGAAAAAGTCGGAGCATTAGAAGATCCGTTCTTACATAAACCATTAAGTGAAACAAACGGCATAGAGTCCGTAAGTATTAAAGAAGAGAAGAACCATGTTAGTGTAAAAGTGAGGATAGCCAAAACGGGCACTCCTGAACAAATGGCTCTTCAGCAAAAAGTGGTTCAAGTGGTCAAAGATGCAGGTGCTAATACAGTAGGCATTAGATTTGAGGATCTTTCTCCAGAGGAATTAGAATCGTTCCGTTTACAAGGAGGCCAAACTGGTGCAGGGCTATTATCTCCTTTAAGTAAAACGACGTTTGTGGCAATAGCAAGTGGTAAGGGTGGCGTAGGTAAATCTACCGTTTCTGTAAACCTTGCTGTTGCTCTTGCTAGAGAAGGTAAAAAAGTGGGGCTAGTGGATGCTGACATATATGGGTTTAGTGTACCTGATATGATGGGGATTACAAAACGTCCAGTCGTACGTGGTGACCGCATTATTCCTGTGGAAAGACAAGGGGTAAAAGTGATCTCCATGGGCTTCTTCGTAGAGGATAACGCGCCGGTTATTTGGAGAGGACCAATGTTAGGAAAGATGTTGAATCAGTTTTTTGAAGAAGTAGAGTGGGGAGAATTAGACTACTTACTACTTGACCTACCACCAGGGACAGGAGACGTTGCACTTGATTTGCATTCTATGCTTCCTGCTAGTAAAGAAATAATTGTTACTACTCCTCATCCAACTGCGGCGTTTGTAGCTGCAAGAGCTGGTGCAATGGCTCTACAAACAGATCATGAAATTATTGGTGTTGTAGAAAACATGGCTTATTATGAAAGTAAGAAGACAGGGGAAAAAGAATTTGTCTTTGGTCAAGGTGGGGGTCCTAAATTAGCTGATGAACTTCAAACAGAGCTTTTAGGTCAAATTCCATTGGGACAACCTGACTGGAACGAAGAAGATTTTGCACCTTCTGTATATGGACAAGATCATCCTACAGGAAAAATTTATACGGAAATTGCTAAAAAAGTAATTAACCATACCAACTAAAAAAACCTCCCCTCTATAAGTAGAGAGGGGGTTTTTCTTCGTGTTTCAAATGTAACGTTAAATAGCATGCCATGGTTATAAATTATCTAAATAACTTAATTAGAAGTAGATATTAGGGTTATCCCCCGCCACTGCCTCCACCTTCTTCAGAAGAACCACCCTCTTGTCCAGCTCCTTTTTCTTCACTACCACCTTCTTCAGAAGAACCACCACCACCACTGCCACCACCAGACTCACCGCTTTTAGCCATTTCTTCCGCTGCTTTTAACACAATTTCTTGCATACGGACTTGTGTAGTAGGTAGGTTAAGTGTTTCTGTCACAACTGTTTGAAGATGTTCACGGTATTCTTTGCTTTTTAAAGCATCCATGATAGTTTTTTCAAATTCTGGATCTTTCATTACGTTAATCATCAGTTCCATGTATTCTGGATCTTTCAATAGGTCTTTTAACAGTTGTTCATTTTCTTTTTTCATGCTTTTAGACATAGTCTCAGCAAACTTTGGATCTTCGAATCGCTTTTGCCAAAACTCCGTACCCTTTTCAGAGGTAAGAGTAGTCTCTATGGTACTCTGTACAATTGCTTGATCCATAATAAGTTGTTGTTTCATTTTTTCTTCCGTTAAAATTTCTTCAATTGCTTTTTTTCCATCATCGGTCTTTAATATATCAACAATCATCTTCTTCGTTTGTTCATAATCCATTTGCCCACTATTTTCTTCTCCTCCACCCGAACATGCAGCTAACCAAGTAGAAAAGATACCAATTACCATGATAAAGTAAAAATTTTTCTTCACCTTATGTCCCTTCTCTCTACATAAAGAATGTAGTACTATCATTCGACAAAGAAGAAAAATTATTCGGAAGCGGAGGAAAGAGCCCAAATTTTCTATAGGTATGGTAAAATAAATGTAGAAATTTACAACACGGGGGATACGATTGTGACGAGTAGATATTGGGTTCGTTTGTTTGTAACCACTCTTTTTTTGGGAGGGCTTACATCTGGAGTGCTTGGTTTTATATTCAGATGGGACGAGTTTTCTACACACTTTGTTAATGTAGAAATTTCGGAAATTATAACGGCATTTTTATGGCTTGTTGGTGTAGGGTTTATCTTTAGTGTGATTAGCCAAATGGGTTTCTTCTCATATTTAACTATACACCGCTTTGGTTTAGGGATATTTAAAGGGCCGTCTTTATGGAACGGTGTTCAGTGGGTTATCATCGGGGTCGCTCTATTCGACTTAGTATATCTTAGGTACAATGCTTTTGCAGACGAAGGCGAAGGTCTAAGTTCTTATGTAACTTTTGCAGCAATTTTTGCGGTGATTTGTGTAATGATTGCTCTAGTTAAAAGACAACAAGCAAGACATACGTTTACCTCAGCATTCTTCTTTATGGTGGTAGCTACATTAGTAGAAGCTTTGCCAGCATTTCGAAGTAATGAAATGAGCTATGTTTACTTAATGGTATCTACACTGATTATTTGCAACGGATATCAGTTACTAAGATTGCCACATTATATTGAACTGTCTAAGAAAGCTACTAAAGAACGCTTAGATAGGAAAGCTGCACAAGCATAAAAGACTGTCGCAATTGCGACAGTCTTTTTTATGTTACGTTAACTACTCTTTACCAATCTTGTGATATTGCTTGCATTCTAAAGAGTGCTTCAGAAATTATTGGAGATCCTGGTGTAGTTTGATTTTCAATCTTAAGGTACTAATTTTGTTTTGATGTTTCCGTTAGAAAGAAGTGTACTTACTGTAACAAACTCACCCTTGTTTTTTAATTTGTTCAAGATTTCAGGGAGTGCCTTGGAAGTTTGTTTGGCAGCATCCGATGCGTGTAACAAAACAATGTCTCCTTTTTTTGTTTTAGAAGCGTTCTCAACAATTTTATCTACTCCTGGGTTTTTCCAGTCATCTGTTGTAATACTCCAATGTATTAAGCTAAATCCTAACTTATCGCTAATAGAAATAACTTTTTCATTGAAATGACCAGTAGGTGTTCTAAGTAGTTTTACATCTTTTACGTTTAATTTCGTGAAAACTTCTTGTGATTTTAAAATATCACGTTTAATCTTATCGTCTGGTAAATCAGTGTAATCAACGTAAGCATATCCAAGAGATCCGATTTCAAACCCACTTTTCTTGATGAGTTCCACTGTATCAGGATGTCTTTCCGCCCAAGAACCTGATAAAAAGAAAGTGGCCTGTTTAACGTTTTCGGAAACTAATTGCTCAATTATTGGTACGGCTTGCTTGTCACCCCATCCAATATTAAATGTGAGTGCAATACCATCTTTACCAGAATAAACAGCTCTGGTTCCATTATCCGTTTTAAATACAGTAGTAGTAGAAACGGTTTGTGTATACACAAATAGTGCAGTAAAGAAAGCAACGAGGACTACTAGCAGTCCTCTTTTCATTTTGGAACCATTAATTACGAAGAAAGAATTCATGAAAACCAACCCCTTAAACAGTCTTTGTAGTACATATATGTGGACAAACACTCTAAATATGCTAATTATTAATTTTTCGTGATTAAAAGTAATCAATTGGAAAATACTATATGTATTACAACTAAGGGGTGCGTGTGCAATGTTGGGTTTGTTAGTCAATAATAGAGAAGTTGAGGAAATTCAGTATCTGTTAAAAAGAGAGATGGATGAAATTTTATTTGATTTAAAAGATACTCGTATTGATCATATTGTAAAGAGAGCAATGGAAGAAAGGTATACAATTCTATTTGCTTTATTTAGACGTGTAGCAACTCATAAAGAGTGTATGCAATACATCCTACCAACTAAAAAGCAAAAGCAGAAAAAAGAAAGTTAATTTTTTATTAAAATAATGTTGACGTTAAAATCCTATCGTGATATATTATTATTCGTCGCTGATGAGCACTTACGAGTTGCTTGAAAGCGAAAAAATAATTTAAAATACTTGTTGACTTTAAGTGAGACATCGAGTATATTAAGAAAGTCGCTGAAAACGAGCGGCAAACATTGAACTTTGAAAACTAAACAAACCAAGTGCCAACGTTTAATTCAGTTGTTTCTATGAAACAACAAAACAAGTTTTTTATGAGCTAATCAAACATCTATTGGAGAGTTTGATCCTGGCTCAGGACGAACGCTGGCGGCGTGCCTAATACATGCAAGTCGAGCGGACTTGTGGGAGCTTGCTCCCGCAAGTTAGCGGCGGACGGGTGAGTAACACGTGGGTAACCTGCCTGTAAGATTGGGATAACTCCGGGAAACCGGGGCTAATACCGAATAACATCATTTGTCGCATGACAGATGATTCAAAGGTGGCTTCGGCTATCACTTACAGATGGACCCGCGGCGCATTAGCTAGTTGGTGAGGTAACGGCTCACCAAGGCGACGATGCGTAGCCGACCTGAGAGGGTGATCGGCCACACTGGGACTGAGACACGGCCCAGACTCCTACGGGAGGCAGCAGTAGGGAATCTTCCGCAATGGACGAAAGTCTGACGGAGCAACGCCGCGTGAGTGAAGAAGGTTTTCGGATCGTAAAACTCTGTTGTTAGGGAAGAACAAGTACCGTTCGAATAGGGCGGTACCTTGACGGTACCTAACCAGAAAGCCACGGCTAACTACGTGCCAGCAGCCGCGGTAATACGTAGGTGGCAAGCGTTGTCCGGAATTATTGGGCGTAAAGCGCGCGCAGGTGGTTTCTTAAGTCTGATGTGAAAGCCCACGGCTCAACCGTGGAGGGTCATTGGAAACTGGGAAACTTGAGTGCAGAAGAGGAAAGTGGAATTCCACGTGTAGCGGTGAAATGCGTAGAGATGTGGAGGAACACCAGTGGCGAAGGCGACTTTCTGGTCTGTAACTGACACTGAGGCGCGAAAGCGTGGGGAGCAAACAGGATTAGATACCCTGGTAGTCCACGCCGTAAACGATGAGTGCTAAGTGTTGGAGGGTTTCCGCCCTTCAGTGCTGCAGCTAACGCATTAAGCACTCCGCCTGGGGAGTACGGTCGCAAGACTGAAACTCAAAGGAATTGACGGGGGCCCGCACAAGCGGTGGAGCATGTGGTTTAATTCGAAGCAACGCGAAGAACCTTACCAGCTCTTGACATCCTCTGACAACCCTAGAGATAGGGCGTTCCCCTTCAGGGGACAGAGTGACAGGTGGTGCATGGTTGTCGTCAGCTCGTGTCGTGAGATGTTGGGTTAAGTCCCGCAACGAGCGCAACCCTTGATCTTAGTTGCCATCATTCAGTTGGGCACTCTAAGGTGACTGCCGGTGACAAACCGGAGGAAGGTGGGGATGACGTCAAATCATCATGCCCCTTATGAGCTGGGCTACACACGTGCTACAATGGACGGTACAAAGGGCTGCAAGACCGCGAGGTTAAGCCAATCCCATAAAACCGTTCTCAGTTCGGATTGTAGGCTGCAACTCGCCTACATGAAGCTGGAATCGCTAGTAATCGCGGATCAGCATGCCGCGGTGAATACGTTCCCGGGCCTTGTACACACCGCCCGTCACACCACGAGAGTTTGTAACACCCGAAGTCGGTGGGGTAACCTTTTGGAGCCAGCCGCCTAAGGTGGGACAGATGATTGGGGTGAAGTCGTAACAAGGTAGCCGTATCGGAAGGTGCGGCTGGATCACCTCCTTTCTAAGGATATATTACGGAACAGTACTTCTTCGGAAGTACTGACGTTCGGCACATACATTGGTTTGTTTAGTTTTGATGGTTCAATCCATCAAAACTTTTGTTCTTTGAAAACTAAATACTGTAAGACACCAAAGCAATTAAAACCGAGAATCGCCATCTTAAGATTTCTTTCCATTATGGTAAGAAAAAAATATAGCATTATTAACGGTTAAGTTAATAAGGGCGCACGGTGGATGCCTTGGCACTAGGAGCCGATGAAGGACGTCACTAACAACGATATGCTTCGGGGAGCTGTAAGTAAGCTTCGATCCGGAGATTTCCGAATGGGGAAACCCACTGTTCGTAATGGAACAGTATCCTTCTCTGAATACATAGGAGTTGGAAGGCAGACCCGGGGAACTGAAACATCTAAGTACCCGGAGGAAGAGAAAGCAAACGCGATTCCCTTAGTAGCGGCGAGCGAAACGGGAACAGCCCAAACCAAGAGGCTTGCCTCTTGGGGTTGTAGGACACTCTATACGGAGTTACAAAAGAACGAGGTAGATGAAGCGACCTGGAAAGGTCCGCAAGAGAAGGTAAAAGCCCTGTAGTCGAAATCTTGTTCTCTCCTGAGTGGATCCTGAGTACGGCGGAACACGTGAAATTCCGTCGGAATCCGGGAGGACCATCTCCCAAGGCTAAATACTCCCTAGTGACCGATAGTGAACCAGTACCGTGAGGGAAAGGTGAAAAGCACCCCGGAAGGGGAGTGAAATAGATCCTGAAACCGTGTGCCTACAAGTAGTTAGAGCCCGTTAATGGGTGATAGCGTGCCTTTTGTAGAATGAACCGGCGAGTTACGATTTCATGCAAGGTTAAGTTTTAGAAGACGGAGCCGCAGCGAAAGCGAGTCTGAATAGGGCGAATGAGTATGAGGTCGTAGACCCGAAACCAGGTGATCTACCCATGTCCAGGGTGAAGTTCAGGTAACACTGAATGGAGGCCCGAACCCACGCACGTTGAAAAGTGCGGGGATGAGGTGTGGGTAGCGGAGAAATTCCAATCGAACTTGGAGATAGCTGGTTCTCTCCGAAATAGCTTTAGGGCTAGCCTCACGTTGTAAGAGTCTTGGAGGTAGAGCACTGTTTGGACTAGGGGCCCCCATCGGGTTACCGAATTCAGACAAACTCCGAATGCCAATGACTTATCCGTGGGAGTCAGACTGCGAGTGATAAGATCCGTAGTCGAAAGGGAAACAGCCCAGACCACCAGCTAAGGTCCCAAAGTATACGTTAAGTGGAAAAGGATGTGGAGTTGCTTAGACAACCAGGATGTTGGCTTAGAAGCAGCCACCATTTAAAGAGTGCGTAATAGCTCACTGGTCGAGTGACTCTGCGCCGAAAATGTACCGGGGCTAAACGTATCACCGAAGCTGTGGATTCACACCGTTGGTGTGAGTGGTAGGAGAGCGTTCTAAGTGCGTCGAAGCTAGACCGGGAGGACTGGTGGAGCGCTTAGAAGTGAGAATGCCGGTATGAGTAGCGAAAGAAGGGTGAGAATCCCTTCCACCGAATGCCTAAGGTTTCCTGAGGAAGGCTCGTCCGCTCAGGGTTAGTCGGGACCTAAGCCGAGGCCGAATGGCGTAGGCGATGGACAACAGGTTGATATTCCTGTACCACCTCTCTTCCGTTTGAGCAATGGGGGGACGCAGGAGGATAGGGTATGCGCACTGCTGGATATGTGCGCTCAAGCAGTAAGACTGGTAACGAGGCAAATCCCGTTACCGTAAGGTCAAGCTGTGATGACGAGGGAATTATAGTACCGAAGTACCTGATTTCACACTGCCAAGAAAAGCCTCTAGCGAGGAAGAAGGTGCCCGTACCGCAAACCGACACAGGTAGGCGAGGAGAGAATCCTAAGGTGTGCGAGAGAACTCTCGTTAAGGAACTCGGCAAAATGACCCCGTAACTTCGGGAGAAGGGGTGCTCTGATAGGGTGAAAGCCCGAGAGAGCCGCAGTGAATAGGCCCAGGCGACTGTTTAGCAAAAACACAGGTCTCTGCGAAGCCGCAAGGCGAAGTATAGGGGCTGACGCCTGCCCGGTGCTGGAAGGTTAAGGAGAGGGGTTAGCTCACGCGAAGCTCTGAACCGAAGCCCCAGTAAACGGCGGCCGTAACTATAACGGTCCTAAGGTAGCGAAATTCCTTGTCGGGTAAGTTCCGACCCGCACGAAAGGCGTAACGATCTGGGCACTGTCTCAACGAGAGACTCGGTGAAATTATAGTACCTGTGAAGATGCAGGTTACCCGCGACAGGACGGAAAGACCCCGTGGAGCTTTACTGCAACCTGATATTGAATTTTGGTACAGCTTGTACAGGATAGGTAGGAGCCTTGGAAGCCGGAGCGGCAGCTTCGGTGGAGGCATTGGTGGGATACTACCCTGGCTGTATTGAACTTCTAACCCGCGCCCCTTATCGGGGTGGGAGACAGTGTCAGGTGGGCAGTTTGACTGGGGCGGTCGCCTCCTAAAAGGTAACGGAGGCGCCCAAAGGTTCCCTCAGAATGGTTGGAAATCATTCGTAGAGTGTAAAGGCACAAGGGAGCTTGACTGCGAGACCTACAAGTCGAGCAGGGACGAAAGTCGGGCTTAGTGATCCGGTGGTTCCGCATGGAAGGGCCATCGCTCAACGGATAAAAGCTACCCCGGGGATAACAGGCTTATCTCCCCCAAGAGTCCACATCGACGGGGAGGTTTGGCACCTCGATGTCGGCTCATCGCATCCTGGGGCTGTAGTCGGTCCCAAGGGTTGGGCTGTTCGCCCATTAAAGCGGTACGCGAGCTGGGTTCAGAACGTCGTGAGACAGTTCGGTCCCTATCCGTCGTGGGCGTAGGAAATTTGAGAGGAGCTGTCCTTAGTACGAGAGGACCGGGATGGACGCACCGCTGGTGTACCAGTTGTCTTGCCAAAGGCATCGCTGGGTAGCTATGTGCGGAAGGGATAAGTGCTGAAAGCATCTAAGCATGAAGCCCCCCTCAAGATGAGATTTCCCATTCGTAAGAAGTAAGATCCCTGAAAGATGATCAGGTAGATAGGTTCGAGGTGGAAGCATGGCGACATGTGGAGCTGACGAATACTAATCGATCGAGGACTTAACCAAGTCAAACTTGGTGATTCTCGGCAATACGCTTTGGTGGCGCGCAGTATTTAGTTTTGAAGGAATAAAGGTGAAAAAAACACTTGATTTTTTCTTCAAATATAGTAAAATAAATTTTGTCTTAAGAGACAAAAGAGATTTGAAGCAATAATGTCTGGTGGCGATAGCGAGAAGGTCACACCCGTTCCCATCCCGAACACGGCAGTTAAGCTTCTCAGCGCCAATGGTAGTTGGGGGATCTCCCCCTGTGAGAGTAGGACGTCGCCAGGCTTATATGATTCCGCAGTAGCTCAGTGGTAGAGCTATCGGCTGTTAACCGATCGGTCGCAGGTTCGAGTCCTGCCTGCGGAGCCATTGCTTCCATAGCTCAGCAGGTAGAGCACTTCCATGGTAAGGAAGAGGTCACCGGTTCGAGCCCGGTTGGAAGCTTATTTAATTTCACTTTACTGGCCCGTTGGTCAAGCGGTTAAGACACCGCCCTTTCACGGCGGTAACACGGGTTCGAATCCCGTACGGGTCACCATTTATACATATTAAAAATATGGAGGATTAGCTCAGCTGGGAGAGCACCTGCCTTACAAGCAGGGGGTCGGCGGTTCGATCCCGTCATCCTCCACCATATATTTTGCCGGTGTAGCTCAGTTGGTAGAGCAACTGACTTGTAATCAGTAGGTCGTGGGTTCGACTCCTATCGCCGGCACCATCCAAGTGGAGGGGTAGCGAAGTGGCTAAACGCGGCGGACTGTAAATCCGCTCCCTCAGGGTTCGGCGGTTCGAATCCGTCCCCCTCCACCACTTATTTACCTTTAATAGAGGTTTTTTTATTACTATTAATTCAGTAATTGGTTATGCATAGTATACTTTACTCTGGTTAAACTATTACTATCACATTATTGGGCTATAGCCAAGCGGTAAGGCAACGGACTTTGACTCCGTCATGCGTTGGTTCGAATCCAGCTAGCCCAGCCAATTTTAGAGCCATTAGCTCAGTTGGTAGAGCATCTGACTTTTAATCAGAGGGTCGAAGGTTCGAGTCCTTCATGGCTCATCACATAAAACTAGTCTACTTTTGTAGGCTAGTTTTTTTGTTACGTGATCAATAACAACTCATCGTTAGTCACGTGATGTGGTTGACTCTTAGATGAGTCTCCTTTATTTAATTAAAAATGATACTTTGTACAAAAGAGATACGTAATGGGATCTTAAATAGGTTTTCTTTTATGAAGATTACAGGTATGTGAGTTGAAAGGTGTTGTTCTATACTCATCTGGTGCGAGGAAATCCGCCGTGAGAAGAGAATAGGAGCGCTCTATACTCATCTGGCGCGAGGAAATCCGCCGTGAGAAGAGAATAGGAGCGCTCTATACTCATCTGGCTCGAGGAAATCCGCCGTGAGAAGAGAATAGAAGCTATCTATGCCCATCTGGCGCGAGAAAACCCTTAGCAAGAAAAGAATATGGCCCCTACAAGCACTCATGCACCAAGATAACAATGAGAGAAAGCATAAGAACATTTCACACTTCCCCTCAGTAATAAGTTTATGGACATAAAGAAATTTATTTTTAAAAGTGGCGCTAGAAGCAGACCCTACATATACCGAATGGACAAATTGGAGAATTGTCTCTCTATACTTCACCATACAAGCTAAGATTGATATAAAACGACTAAATATAAAATTATATATTCTGAATAGTTATGCAAAATTTTGTTGAGTTGAGTCATGTTCCTATTTACTCTTACAATAGAAGAAAGATAAAAAGGGGGAAACATTCATGAAATCAATCTCTTTAATAGGTGTACCAATGGATTTAGGTCAAATGAGACGTGGAGTAGACATGGGGCCTAGTGCTATCAGATATGCAGGTGTAGTAGAACGTTTAGAAAACATCGGTCATACAGTAAGAGATCGAGGGGATGTTTTAATTGAAGCAGCTGAAAGAGTGCAAGACCCTTCTACTAATTTGAGAAATTTGAAAGCGGTTGCTAAAGGGAATACGGAGCTGGCCATAACGGTTGATAAAGTTATTACTGAAGGGGACTTTCCTTTAGTACTAGGTGGGGACCATAGTATTGCGATGGGCACAATTGCTGGGCTAGCAAGGCATTATAGTAATTTAGGGATTATTTGGTATGATGCACATGGAGATTTAAACACTGGAGAAACCTCTCCATCTGGTAATATACACGGGATGCCACTAGCGGTTAGTTTAGGAATAGGTCACCCGACTTTAACTTCCATACACGGTGATTCTCCAAAAATAAAACCGGAGAATATTGTTATCATTGGAGCAAGATCTCTAGATGAGGGAGAACGAACGTTAATTAAGGAAAAAGGAATTAAGGTATATACCATGCATGAGGTAGACCGTCTTGGAATGACTCAAGTAATGGATGAAACTATCAGTTACTTAAAAGAAAAGAATCTAGATGGGGTGCATTTATCTTTAGATTTAGATGCGTTGGATCCACAAGAAGCACCAGGGGTAGGAACACCGGTTCCAGGTGGAGCTACTTATAGAGAAAGTCACTTGGCTATGGAGATGTTAGAAGAGTCAAAGTTAATTACTTCAGCTGAATTTGTAGAAGTAAATCCTATTCTAGATGAGAAAAACAAAACTGCGGCTACAGCAGTTGCTCTCATTGGCTCTTTATTTGGTGAGAAGCTTTTGTGATAGAAAGAAAACACACCTGAAAATGAGTGGTTACTGTTCACGTAACAAAAAAAGAATGTCAGGACTTCCTGACATTCTTTTTATTATTTTCTAGCCATAGTTGATTTAATAGTTGATCTAGTTCTACACTTGCTGCAACTACTTCTGAGTGTGCAAAGGAATACTTTGAAGCGAGTTTCACCATCTTTTGACGACAATATTCAATATGTTCTTCTAAACTCTTCATCAGTCATTCCTCCTGCAAATGGTATATATATACTTTATCCCCTTTTTACAAAAAGTACAAACATATATAGTAAAAATTTGTTAGAATAAACCTATAAATTATTTTTAGAACGGTGAAACTTTTTTGAAACCTATACGTATAAAAGGTAGCCGCAGAGGCGGAGGGTATAGAAAATGGACTTACTAGTAAAGAAGAGAATTAAACAGGTATTAGCTGGTGATCAGAATGCGTATGGTGAAATTGTTGAACTTTACAAAGATAAAGTCTTTCAATTATGCTATCGAATGCTTGGTAACCGTCATGAAGCGGAAGATATGGCACAAGAAGCGTTTATTCGTGCATATGTAAATATTCATACGTATCATCTTGATCGGAAATTTTCCACGTGGTTGTTTCGGATAGCCACTAATGTATGTATTGACCGTATCAGAAAGAAAAAGCCTGATTACTATTTAGATGCAGAGGTTGCAGGGACGGAAGGTTTAACGATGTATTCTCAAATTGCTTCTACGGAATTAAAACCTGATGAAGAAGTAGAACAATTGGAGATAGGTCATACAATACAACAAGAGATAATGCAATTGCCAGAAAAGTATCGATCAGTTATTTTATTAAAGTATATGGAAGAATTGCCTTTACAAGAGATTAGTGAAATATTAGATATGCCTCTTGGAACTGTGAAGACGCGTATACACCGAGGAAGAGAAGCGCTTCGCAAACGATTAAGACACTTATAAAGAGGTGAAAGACCTTGACGCGATGTTCAGATGAAATGATCAATGCTATGCATGATTATTTAGATGGCGATTTATCGGTAGAAGAACAACAACAGTTAATGGCGCATTTAAATCAATGCCAGGACTGTTTAGAGCATTTTAATGAATTGAAAAAAGTTATTGCACTTGTCCAGAGTACTTCTCATATTAGTGCACCAGATAATTTCACACAGAATGTATTAGATAAACTACCGAAAGAGAAAAAACGTATCGGTGCAAAGAGATGGTTACAACAATACCCTCTATTATCCGCGGCTGCTATGTTTATTGTTTTGATGGGTGGCAGTTTATTTACTACTTGGAACGGAACAGATGAGTTCTCCTATACAAAGCAACCTAATTTGGTTGCTAGTGGTGATACTGTAGTGGTTCCACCAGGTGAAACGGTTCAAGGTGATGTAATCGTGCGAAACGGTAACATCAAAATTGAAGGAAAAGTAGATGGAAGTGTTACTGTTATAAATGGCGATAAATACTTAGCTTCTGCTGGTTCCGTAACTGGTGAGATTGAGGAGATTGATCAAGCATTCGAATGGTTGTGGTACCAGATGAAAAAGTTAGGAAAACAATTTGTGCCATAAAAGTAGGACAAACCGGGTGAGTCGGATAGATGATTCACCTGGTTTTGTTTAGTTAAGGAAAGGTATTTACATCATGAATTTATCATTAACTCGTAACATGACCGTAATTACGTTTTTATTTTCCAGTATGCTATAATGAAAAAGATACCCCTATTCCTACGCATCAAAAGATGATTATATAGATGGAGGATGAAATATGCCTTTTGAAGACTTTATGATGTTAGACTACATGACTAACATCATTGATATATTATTAGTTTGGTTTGTCATATATAAAATAATTATGGTAATCAAGGGGACCAAAGCGGTTCAGCTATTAAAAGGGATCTTTGTTATTATCATTGTTCAAACACTTAGTGTGTTCTTAGGATTTGATACGCTTAGTGCGATGATGGAACAAGTAATCGAGTGGGGTTTCTTGGCCATTATAATTATCTTCCAGCCTGAGTTGAGGAGAGCATTAGAGCAACTTGGAAGAGGAAGACTTTTCGCTAGAAGTGGCAATCAAGAAGAAGAAGAAACGAAATTAATTATTGACCATATTGGTACGTCTATAAGCTATATGGCAAAACGTCGTATCGGCGCGCTTTTATCAATCGAGCGTGAAACTGGATTAGGTGATTACATAGAAACAGGAATACCTCTTCAGTCTAAAATTACGTCAGAACTTCTAATTAACATCTTCATACCTAATACTCCATTGCATGATGGAGCGGTGGTGTTACAAAAAAATCAAATTGCTGCAGCAGCTTGTTATCTCCCTCTCTCGGAGAGTGCCTTTATTTCAAAGGAACTGGGTACTAGACACAGAGCAGCAATTGGAATAAGTGAAGTAACAGATGCTATTACCATTGTTGTTTCTGAGGAAACGGGAGCAGTGTCATTAACGAAAAATGGTGAGCTACATCGTGGGTTGAGTGTGGAAGATTTAAAGAGTCTATTATCAGAAGAGTTGTTATCTTCTTCAAAATCAAAACAAAACAACTCCTCACTATTCTCGATGAGGGGGAAGCGTAATGATTGATAAGTTTATGGAAAGTAAATGGTTTATGAGAGTAGTGGCACTACTGTTAGCATTACTCCTGTATTCATCCGTTAATTTTGACCAAGATCAATCTCCCCAGACTGCTAGTAGTTCTGATAGCTTGGAAGTGATTGAAGAAGTACCAGTGGATGTTATTTACGATAATGAAAACTTTGTAGTGACAGGAGCTCCATCAACGGTCACGATGACAATTGAGGGCCCTCGGGCAATTGTGCAGTCTACTCGAGCACAAAAAGAATATGAAGTATTTATTGATATGTCTAATGCAGACATAGGCGAAGTAAATGTTCCTATACAAGTAAGGAATATTTCCGAGAAGCTAACAGTTACCTTAGATCCAACGTATGCAGATGTTTCTTTACAAGAAAGAGTATCGAAGGAATTCTCTGTAGAAGCAGAATTCGATACGTCCCAACTTGCAGAAGGATTTGAATCTGATACCCCTATTGTGGATCCAACGAAAGTAACAATCGTCGGTGCAAAAAATGTAATAGATCAAATCACGTATGTAAAAGCTGCCTTAAATATCGGTTCTGAAGTAGATGAAACGATATTAACCAATGCTCCTATCAGAGTGCTGGATAGAGATCTAAATCTATTAAATGTAGTGGTAGAGCCCGCTAGAGTGGAAGTTAGAGTACCAGTACGAAACCCTAGTAAGACAGTTCCTGTTGAAATCGTTCAATCAGGTAAACTACCAGATGGAGTTACACTGAACTCTATTAGTACAGATGTAAAAGAAATTACTTTGTACGGCCGACAAAGCGTTCTAGATCGAATCGAACGTTATGAGGTGAAAGTAGATGTAACCAAATTGGAAGAAGACGATGTGGTAAATATACCGGTTAATCTACAAGACGGTTTAAATCGAGCAAGTGAAGACGAAATTCCGGTACAGGTAGACATTACAAAGGAAGAAGAGAGAACGTTCTCTGATGTTTCCATCTCTACTTCTGGATTAGAGAATGGTCTAGAAGTAGAGTTTGTTACTCCTAAAAATGGACGTACGAACGTTACAGCTTCAGGAGAGTCTACCATTGTACAAGAATTAGAGGGTTCTGCTTTTACTTTACTATTAGATTTAAGTGGCTTAGAAGCAGGAGAACATACTATTCCTATAGATGTAGATGGACCGGACAATGTAGTTTGGTCTTTCCCGTCAAAGAATGTAACGATTAGAATAATAGAACCAGACAGTGAAAACGCCTAGGCGTATCGATAAAGGAGAGAATGAACTATGGGTAAATATTTTGGAACAGATGGCGTACGTGGTATTGCTAATACGGAATTATCGCCGGAGTTGGCATTTCGTTTAGGTCGCTTTGGAGGATACGTATTAACAAAGAATACAAAGCAGCAGCGTCCGAAAGTGATTATCGGACGTGACACACGTATTTCTGGCCACATGTTAGAAGGTGCATTAGTTGCTGGATTGCTATCCATTGGAGCTGAAGTCATGCGTTTAGGGGTCATTTCGACACCTGGAGTAGCTTATTTAACAAAAGCGCTTGGAGCACAAGCGGGAGTGATGATTTCTGCATCACATAATCCTGTTGCGGATAATGGTATTAAGTTCTTTGGTCCAGATGGTTTTAAACTATCTGATAGCCAGGAAGCGGAAATTGAAGAATTACTAGACCAAGTAAAAGATACGCTACCTCGTCCTGTTGGAGGAGATTTAGGACAAGTAAGCGATTATTTTGAAGGTGGACAAAAGTATCTTCAGTACTTAAAACAATCTGTTGATGAAGAGTTTACAGGTATTCACGTAGCGCTTGATTGTGCTCATGGCGCAACAAGTTCTTTAGCAGCACATTTGTTTGCAGATTTAGACGCAGATATTACTACGATGGGTGCTACACCTGATGGGTTAAACATCAATGAAGGCGTTGGATCTACTCATCCTGAGAAGCTAGCAGAACTAGTGTTAGAAAAAGGAGCAGATGTAGGACTTGCATTTGATGGAGATGGTGACCGTCTAATTGCAGTAGATGAAAAAGGACAAATTGTTGATGGTGACCAAATTATGTTTATCTGTGGTAAATATATGAAGCAAGAAGGCCGCTTAAAACACTCTACTGTCGTGTCTACAGTTATGAGTAATCTAGGTTTCCATAAAGGACTAGAAGAACTGAATATTGAAGGTGTTCAAACAGCTGTAGGTGATCGCTATGTTGTAGAAGCGATGAAAGAAAATGGGTATAACTTAGGTGGAGAACAATCTGGTCATATTATTTTCTTAGATTATAATACAACTGGTGATGGTCTACTAACTGGGTTGCAGTTAGTAAACATTATGAAAGCAACGAAAAAATCGTTATCAGAGCTTGCTGGTGAGATGAAGCAATACCCTCAGAAGTTAGTAAACGTTCGTGTAACGGATAAGCATGCAGTAACAGATAATGACAAAGTAGCAGAAGTTATTCGTCAAGTGGAGGAAGAAATGGGTGGTAACGGGCGTATTCTAGTTCGTCCATCTGGAACAGAGCCATTAGTTCGAGTAATGGCAGAAGCACCTACACAAGAAGCGTGTGATACATTTGTTGACCGTATTGCAGAAGTAGTAAAAGAAGAAATGGGATTATCTTAAAAGATTTTGTAACCTTTTCAAACTCGATACGTCTAAACTATATGCAGAGAGCGCACAGAATAATGGCTCTCTGCATATTCTTTGTTAGGAGTCGTATCTTACCACTAAAGGGTTTACACATTTTCGTTGACGATTTCGGAAATGATAAGGTAAGATAGATTCTGTTGTTTGAGAAAATGTAAATAACAAGGATTTACAAAGAACTCATTCGACAGGTTAAAGCGCCTGAACTACCATCTGGAGCGAACGGATTGTAGTTGACGAGGAGGAGGTTTATCGAAAGTTCGGCGGATGCCTCCCGATGTCGCACAGCATTGTAACGTGAAGTCTTAAACCATTGGGGTGACCTGATGCACAAAGGACGGAACATGTGCAACCATATAACGAGATAAGGGGACGGTTTACTTGTCCCCATGGGAAGTAAATTTGTCCTCTTATCCATAGAGGAGGAAATTGTAATATGTGTGGTATCGTAGGGTATATTGGAACGCAGGACACGAAAGAAATCCTTTTGAAAGGCTTAGAAAAACTAGAGTATCGTGGTTATGATTCTGCTGGTATTGCCGTTCAAAACGAAGAAGGTGTTCATGTATTTAAAGAAAAGGGTCGTATTGCTGACTTACGTGAAGTAGTAGCAAGTGATGTGTCCGCACAAACTGGTATTGGACATACACGTTGGGCAACTCATGGAGCTCCAAGCCGTCACAATGCTCACCCTCACCAAAGTACATCTGGTCGTTTCACTTTAGTTCACAATGGAGTAATTGAAAACTATTCTATCTTAAAGCGTGAATATCTTGCTGATGTAACGTTTGAAAGTGATACAGATACAGAAGTTATTGTACAGTTAGTAGATAAATTCTCTAAGGAAGGTCTTTCTACAGAGGAAGCATTCCGTGCTACATTAAAGCTTGTAAAAGGTTCGTATGCACTTGCTTTAATTGATGCAGAAAACGAAGAAACCATTTTTGTTGCAAAAAATAAATCTCCACTATTAGTAGGAGTTGGAGATACATTTAATGTTGTGGCATCTGATGCCATGGCAATGATACAAGTAACAGATCAATTCTTAGAGTTAATGGATAAAGAAATGGTTATTGTTACTCGTAATGAAGTAACGATTCAATCTCTTGAGGGTGAGATTCGTACTCGTGAGCCTTATACAGCAGAACTTGATGCTAGTGATATTGAAAAAGGTACGTACCCTCATTACATGTTAAAAGAAATTGATGAGCAACCGCTTGTGATGCGTAAAATTATTCAAGCGTACCAAAACGATCAAAACGAGTTAACAATTGATGCAGATATTCTTGCAGCAATGGATCAGTCGGATCGAGTGTATATTGTTGCTTGTGGAACTAGTTACCATGCAGGACTTGTAGGTAAACAGTTTATTGAAAAATTGGCTGGAGTACCTGTAGAAGTGCATGTGGCTTCTGAATTTGTTTATAACATGCCATTATTATCAGAGAAACCATTATTTATTTTCATTTCTCAATCCGGTGAAACAGCAGATAGCCGTGCGGTACTTGTAGAAGTGAAAAAGCTTGGTCACAAAGCGTTAACAATTACGAATGTACCAGGTTCAACCTTATCTCGTGAAGCAGATTACACGTTATTATTACACGCTGGCCCAGAGATCGCAGTAGCTTCTACAAAAGCGTATACTGCACAGATCGCAGTTTTATCTATTCTTTCTGCGGTAACAGCAAAAGCAAAAGGTCGTGAACTTGGCTTTGACCTTGTAACAGAGCTAGGTATTGTAGCGACTGCTATGGAAGCATTATGTGATCAAAAAGAAGAGATGGAAGAAATCGCGCGTGAGTTCTTAGCAACTACTCGTAACTGTTTCTTCATCGGTCGTTCTTTAGACTACTATGTTGGTCTAGAGGGAGCGTTAAAATTAAAAGAGATCTCTTACATCCAAGCAGAAGGTTTTGCTGGTGGAGAGTTAAAGCACGGTACAATTGCATTGATTGAAGAAGGTACACCAGTTATTGCGTTATCTACTCAAGAAAATGTGGATTTAAGTATCCGTGGAAACGTGAAAGAGGTAGCGGCACGTGGAGCAAATCCATGTATTATTTCAATGAAAGGCCTAGAAACAGAAGAAGATCGTTTTGTTCTTCCGGCCGTTCATGAGATCTTAACTCCGCTAGTATCGGTTATTCCTTTACAATTAATTTCTTATTATGCGGCACTTCACCGCGATTGTGACGTTGATAAGCCTCGTAACTTGGCGAAGTCTGTTACTGTAGAATAATAAATATTAAGCCCGTCCACTTGGTGGCGGGCTTTTGTTATGCTTTCATTTTCATGTAAAAAAGGTAAAATAAAAAAAAACGGATAAAGGGAGTCAGTATTTTGGAGAATTATAGAGATTATTTACAGGCGATTGATAACGTGGACCATCGTTTAAAAGTGGAAAGTGTCCTACAGTGGGTGTGTGACACATTCCCTCAACTAGACACCAAAATAGCATGGAAACAACCAATGTTTACGCATCAAGGGACGTTTATTATCGCTTTTAGTATAGCGAAGCATCATATGTCAGTGGCACCAGAAAGGGTAACTATTAACAGATTTTCGGATGAAATTGTACAATCTGGGTACGACCATACTAAGGAATTGGTAAGAATTAAGTGGGAAAAACCTGTAGACTACAGTCTTCTAGAAAGAATGATTGCGTTTAACATAAAGGATAAAGAAGGGTATACGGCTTTTTGGAGGAAATGAAAATAGATGAATTTGCTTAGTTGCAAATTCTTTTTTTTATGGAAAAAGAAAACTCTTTCAAAAATCTATTGACAATGATTTTCATTTACATTATTCTAAGAGAGCGATAATCATTATCATTCATAACTATTTACATACAACGGAGGTACAGTGATGAAAAAGACTTGGAAATCAATCTTTGCTGCAATGACATTAACATCTTTAGTACTTGCAGGATGCGGGAATGCATCAAACGAAGTTAAACCAGAAGGAAACTCAGAAGAAGGTAAGAAAGAAGCGGGAGTAGTTAACCTATATACATCTCGTCACTATGACACAGACGAGCAACTTTATAAGCAATTTACAGAAGAGACTGGCATTAAAGTAAACGTTATTCAAGGTGAAGGTGACGAGTTAATGGAGCGTCTAGACCGTGAAGGCGAAGCTACGGAAGCGGATGTGTTTATCACAGCGGATGCTGGTAACCTTGCTAGATTAAAAGATCGTGAGCTAACACAAGCGGTAGAAAGTGATGTATTAACAACAAATGTTCCAGATAAACTACGTGACACAGATAACGAGTGGTTTGGTTTAACAAAACGTGCGCGTGTTATTGTTTATGCGAAAGACCGTGTAGATCCTTCAGAATTATCCACTTATGAAGCACTAGCTGAGTCAGACTGGTCAAAACGAGTGTTAATTCGATCTTCTGAAAACATCTATAACCAATCTCTAGTGGCTTCTTTCATTGAACTAAATGGAGAAGAAGCAGCTAAAGACTGGGCTGCAGGTATTGTAGAAAACATGGCTCGTGAACCACAAGGTGGAGACACAGACCAAATTAAAGGTGTCGTTGCTGGTGAAGGAGACGTTGCAATTACTAACTCTTACTATGTAGGTAGATTAATAAACTCTACAGATGCGGAAGAAGCGAAAATTGGGGAGCAAGTAGGCGTATTCTTCCCTAACCAAGAAACAAACGGAACACATATCAACATCAGTGGTGCTGCAGTTGTTAAACATGCAAAGAACGTAGACAACGCAGTTAAGTTTATCGAATTTCTAACAGAAAAAGAAGCACAAGAAGCATTTGCAGAAGGTAACAATGAATTCCCTGTAAATCCTAATGCAGAAGCATCTGAACTACTTAAATCTTGGGGCGAATTCAAAGAGCAAGATATTAACCTAACAATCTTAGGTGATAACAATGCTCGTGCTATTCAACTAATGAACGAAGTAAGTTGGAAATAATATTGGGAAATTTAGTCATACTCTTTTAAAAGGGTATGGCTATACTTCGTTTAAGGGAATGACTTCTTTCTTACCAGAATTTAAGGATGTGTCGGTATGCGCTTTATCCAACAAGTAAAACGAAATACAAACGCTTGGAGTATGTTAAGCTTTCTTTTTATTACCATCATCTTGCTTCCAAACGTATTAATCGCAATTAATTCCATCTCTCCATCTTCAGAAAATTGGTTGCATATAAAAGAATATCTTTTAACAGATATCGTTATTAATACGAGTATTTTACTTCTATTCACAGGGTTTTTGACCATGGTCATTGGTACCAGCCTTGCTTGGTTAGTAACGGTATACTCGTTTCCTTTACGTAATTTTCTAAAATGGGGATTGATTTTACCTTTGGCCATTCCACCATTCATCGGTGCGTATACGTATAATGGAATCTTAAATTATACCGGAATCATACAATCTACTTTACGTAATCAGTTTGATATTCAAGTAAATCAAAAGTACTTTAATATAATGAACATGGAAGGTGCTATTTTCATTTTCACTATGTTCTTGTTCCCATACGTTTTCGTTGTAACGAAGAGCTTTTTTGAAAATCAATCTTCTTCTCTAATTGAGAACGCACGCCTTTTAGGTAGCAATTCTTTCGGCGTTTTCTTCCGAGTTGTATTACCAATTTCTCGGACTGCTATCATTGGTGGAGGAACGATTGTTTTACTGGAAGTGATAAACGATTACGGAGTTGTAAAACTCTTTGGGGTTCAAACATTTATTACCGCAATCTTTCAAACGTGGTTCTCCATGGGGGACTTAGACTCCGCATTTAAAATAGCTGGTACTTTAATGATTGTAGTTATTTTTATTCTAGTAGTAGAACAAGCGCTGAGAGGTAGAAAGAAGTTCAGCCACTCTACAACAAAACTGAAACCTATTCAGCCCAAGAAGTTAACAGGATGGAAAGCTTGGGGAGTGTTTGCTTACTGTTTCGGTATTTTTTCCTTTGCATTTCTTATTCCTTTTACACAGTTAGTCTTTTGGATGACACAAACGTATGAGAAGATTGTGACAGTAGAGTTCTTTACATTAGTAAAAAATTCATTTTTCTCAGCGGCAATTGCAGCTGCATGTATCGTTACAGTAGCATTAATCATTGCAAACTATAGTAGACTTCATACTGGTATCGTACCAAAATTTCTATCTAAGATAACGATCCTTGGTTACTCTATCCCAGGTGCAGTTATCGCCATAGGGGTCATTACGGTGTTTATTGCTCTAGATGGCTTTATTGCTAATATGTTTACATCATTTAACGCAGATGCTCCAACGGCTCTACGTACAAGTATTATCATGTTAATCAGTGCATACGTGATTAGATTCTTAGCAGTGGGCTATAACTCTATCGATGCAGGATTTTCAAGAGTCGGGAACAAGTATACAGAAGCATCTCGACTATTAGGCTCTTCCATCAATCGTTCTTTCTTCCGCGTCGACGTTCCGATGATTAAAGGTGCGATTGTAGGGGGATTTATCTTAGTATTTGTAGATATTTTAAAAGAGTTAC
The DNA here is from genome assembly GCF_015482585.1 of Mangrovibacillus cuniculi. Classification (NCBI taxonomy): domain Bacteria; kingdom Bacillati; phylum Bacillota; class Bacilli; order Caryophanales; family Bacillaceae; genus Mangrovibacillus; species Mangrovibacillus cuniculi. The sequence goes on from NZ_CP049742.1 coordinate 2,892,279, forward strand.
CACTTACAATGCTTTTACAGCCGTTTAACTTTCAAACTCTAGCAACTAGAGCGTTTAGGTATGCTAACGATGAAATGGTAAATGAAGCCGCATCGGCTTCATTACTAATTATCCTGATTAGTGGTATTAGCATTTTTATTTTCCACAAAATATTAGACAAAGGAGAATAACATCTATGTTTGTAGATATTCAGCATTTGTCCTATCAATACAATAGAGCAACAGAATTAGCTATCAAGGACTTTTCATTACAGATGAACAAAGGTGAGATTGTATCTATCCTTGGCGTCAGTGGTTCTGGAAAGAGCACGATCCTCCGATTAATTGCAGGACTTGAGGTGCCGAAAACAGGAAGTATCACCTTAGATGGCAAGAAAGTATTAGATGAAAAACAATTTGTACAACCAGAAAAGCGAGGCGTAGGGATGGTGTTTCAAGATTACGCTTTGTTCCCGCACATGACAGTAGAAGCGAATATCAAGTTCGGATTAAAGAAACGGAGTAAGAAAGCAAAACAAGAACGAGTAGAGGAAATGCTTTCCCTTGTAAACTTATCGAATTTGAAGAAACGCTATCCGTATGAGTTAAGTGGAGGACAACAACAGCGCGTGGCTCTTGCTAGAGCATTAGCACCAGCTCCAGCCCTACTCCTTTTCGATGAACCATTTAGTAATCTAGATACGTATTTGCAGATTAAAATTCGTGAAGAATTACGTGAAATCTTAAAGAAGACCAATACTACCTCCATATTTGTGACCCATGATCAAGAAGACGCAAAAGCTCTAGCGGATCAAATTATTTATATTGAAGGTGGAAAAGTTATTCTAAAAGGAAAGCCTGAGGAAGTATTTCCATACCAAAAAGAGCCGGTGACCGCAGAAAAGAAACCAGAATTAGTTACAATTCCGTGACCCAGTAGATAGTATTCTACTGGGCTTTTCTTTTGTAATTATAGAATTGACATACCAACAAATTGGAATAAATGGTATGCTTTATATAAAGAAATGGTTGCAAATGGGAGAGTGAACATGAACAAAAAGAAAAAGAACAAAGGCCATCTTTCGTTTCGTCTTAATATGTTATTTATCATTGTATTTTTATTATTTTCAGGATTAGTACTCCGTTTAGGTGTCCTTCAAATAGTGTATGGGGAAGATTTTACTCGAGAAATTAAACGAACTGTAGATATCACGGTCAATACACCGGTTCCTAGAGGGAAGATCTATGATCGTAATGACCAACTCATCGTAGATAATGAGCCGGAAAAAGCGATCACATTTACAAATGATAAAACGCTAAAACGAGAAGAAATGTTAGAAGTAGCAGAGCAACTAGCAAAGATAATTACAAAGGAAACAGATAGAATTCAGAAAAGAGATTTGCAAGACTATTGGCTTTTGAAAAATCCAGAAGAAGCTAAAAAGCTCATTACGAAAGAAGATGAGAAAGCATTAGAAGATGACGAGCATAAAAATACTAAGCTATATAAGCTACAGTTAGAGAGAATCCCTAAAGGTGCTATAGAATCTTTTACGGCTCAAGAACTCGAAGTACTAGCCATCTTCCGCGAAATGATTTCAGGCTACGCACATACACCACAAATGATTAAAAATCGTGATGTGACGGAGATTGAGTACGCGGTTGTATCAGAGAATTTACGAACGATGCCAGGAGTAGAATCAACTACTGATTGGGATCGAAAATATATGTTTGAGAATACACTAAGAACCATTTTAGGTCGCGTATCATCAGCAGACCAAGGTATTCCTGTAGAACTATTAGATGAATACTTGGCAAAAGGATATAGTAGGAATGATCGAGTGGGAGTTAGTTACCTGGAAGCGCAATATGAGGACGTATTGCAGGGTAGAAAAGAGAAAGTGAAGAGTATGACGGATCGTTCAGGATCTATCATTGATACAGATATTGTGACAGGTGGACAAAGAGGTAATGACCTTCGCTTATCCATAGATATAGATCTCCAGTTAGCTGTAGATGACATTATTAGCGAAGAAATACTGCGAGTAAAAGCACTATCTGGCCATGAATTATTCGATCGAGTTTTTGTCACGATGATGGACCCAAATACGGGTGAAATTTTAGCAATGTCAGGTAAACAGTATTTAGTGGATGAGGAAACAGGAGAGCCAGTCTTAGCGGACTTTGCTGCAGGAAATTTCACTACATCTTATAATGTAGGATCCTCCATTAAAGCGGCAACAGTATTGACAGGATTTGAAACTGGCGCCTTAACACCCGGGCGATATCACTACGATGCACCCGTAACTATTAAAAATACCCCTACGAAGAGTTCGTATGTAAATATGGGGAATATAGATGATTTAACGGCGTTGAAGAGATCATCCAACGTGTATATGTTTAAGACGGTAATTGATATAGGAGGAGGAAACTATCGACCTAATCAACCTCTTCCTTTAAGAGAAGGAACGTTCGATATCGTAAGACAACACTTTGCGCAATTTGGTCTGGGAGTTAGAACAGGAATTGATTTACCTGGGGAACAGATAGGTTTCGCTGGACAGGAAACAATTCCAGGTAAACTATTGGATTTATCAATTGGACAGTATGATACGTATACACCACTTCAATTAGCTCAATATATTTCCACAATCGCAAATGGAGGATATCGAGTTGCACCAAGGATGGTAAAATCCATGCACCAACCAGTACCAGGATCAGAAGAGTTAGGTCCTGTGGTGAATGAAATGGAAACAGTGGTGCTGAATAGATTGGAAATGTCGACAGAGCACATTAATCGTGTGAAAGAAGGTTTGCGACAGGTAATGCAAGCTCCAGGAGGAACGGCAGCTGGATACTTTGCAAATAGAGAGTATAAACCTGCAGGAAAAACAGGTACTGCTCAAGGGTTTTATGATGGTCCTAAGTTAGAGGAACTAAAGGCACAAGGAAGGACGTTAGTAGAAACTTGGAACTTAACTCTAGTCGGGTATGCACCACATGACAACCCCGAGGTTGCATTCTCCATCGTTGTCCCCTGGTTATATCAAACTAGTGGAAATAATCCTTCCTCCAACAACAAAATTGGGCAAAAAATTTTAGATACTTACTTTGAGTTAAAAGAAGCTAGAGCTAAAGGTTTACCAATAGAAACTGTGCTTGAAAATGAAGAAGTAGAAGAGTAAAAGGGTGTTCAGACTATTTCTGAACACCCTTTTCTTTTATAGCTAGTACATATTCCACCGTCTCTCGATCTGAATTTGTTGATAGAGAAAATGTTTGCTTGTAACGTTCATGGCCTTTACCCGTAATAAAAACCCAATCTTCTTTAGAAGCGCTCTCCATAGCTTTTTTAATCGCAAGTGTGCGATCAGGAATGACATCCGTCGAAGCTGATTGGATATTCTGCTGTTGCTCTTTAAGATAAGCAGTCATCTCATCTTGCGGCACAGAATTTAAATCATCAAGTGTTAAAATGATATGGTGACTTAACTCCGATGAAACAGATAGCATTTCTGGACGTTTTTTTTGATCTCGGTCGCCCCTAAAACCGAAAATGTGCGTAATCTTCTTTGCACCGCACTGTTTAGCAGTGGTCAAACAGTGGAAAAATGCTTCCGCAGTATGCGCATAATCAATTACTACAGTAGCTCCGTTAGAAGTAGCATAGATTTCAAATCTACCATTAACTCCTGTAAAAGATTGAAGTCCTTCATAGATTTGCTGTTTGTTTAAACCAATACTTCGAGCAACCCCATAAGATAAAGTGGCGTTTATTAAATTGTGGATGCCGGGCATAGTGAAATGGAATTTACTTCGTTCAAAATCTTCTCGTATATATACATCGGACGGTAAACAGTCTTCCGTTTTTACAAGCTGAATTGTAGAGGAAGTACTCAATCCTACTGTAATAACTTTTTTGTTTGAGTGAATAAGCTGTTCTTCCACTTTTTCTCCCCAACTACTTTCCACATTAATAACAGCAACTCCATAATCCTTTAATTTCTCAAATAACTGAAATTTGGTATTAAAGTATTCTTCCATTGATCCATGATAATCAAGATGTTCCTGCTCTAAATTAGTAAACACCCCAATATCAAATTCGATTCCTTCTAGTCGATCTTGACTCAATCCATGAGAAGATACTTCCATCACAATAACGTCATCATGAGATGAGGCAATCATTCGGTGTAGCTCAAGGGAATCTGGTGTGGTATTTGTAGATTGAGACGCTTCTCCATTAATTACATTTTCAATCGTACCAATTAAGGAACTGGATATACCACATTCCTTTAATAGATAATGAATAATATAAGTGGTAGTAGTTTTACCATTTGTTCCTGTAACGCCGATGAATTTCTTGGTAGATTGGTTTGTCTGATAAAAGTTACAAGCCAAAATCCCAAGTGCTTTCCGGCTATTTTTCACTTGTATATATGGAACAGATAAGGAATGACTCGATTCCTCTCCAATAATCAAAGAAGCTCCATTTCTAATGGCATCTTTAATAAAGTTATGACCATCACTTGTATATCCTTTAACTGCAACAAATGCATACCCTTCTTTTACTTCTCTAGAGTCATTTGCCACGCCAAGAATTGTATGTGGAGACGGATAGGAAGTATTTAGTATTTCTAAACCATTAATAAATTCTTGAACATCCATACCAGTTTTATCTCCTCACATTTCATAAGTAGTGATTAACGAACAAATCCATAGTAAAGTATTTTCTCTAGAGAATCCACTGAAAAGACAGATTATTTTCTACAATTAGGTGTTTGTAATGTTTTCGTATTAGTTTCTTCAAACCTTTGAAAAAAATGTAGGGGTTGGAAGTTTATTTGTAGGGTATGTGTGAGGATGAGAAGGCGACCAACGGGTTAAGTCGCCATGGGAAGGAAGATGGGAAGGCGGCAAAAGGGTTAAGTCGCCATGGGAAGGAAGATGGGAAGGCGACAAACGGGTTAAGTCGCCGTGGGAAGGAAGATGGGGAGGCGACAAACGGGTTAAGTCGCCGTGGGAAGGGAGATGCGAAGGCGGCAAAAGGGTTAAGTCGCCATGGGAAGGAAGATGAGAAGGCGGCAAAAGCGCTTAAGCCGCCCGGAGAAGGCACCGCCCCCAACAGCAAGTCGAAGAAGCCGCAAGGAAAGAGCCGAGTGACCTTGTACAAAAGCGCTTAAGCCGCCCGGAGAAGGTACCGCCCCCGTCGGCAAGTCGAAGAAGCCGCGAGGAAAGAGGGGAGCGATCCTGTACAAAAGCGCTTAAGCCGCCCGGAGAAGGTACCCCTCCCAACGGCAAGTCGAAGAAGCCGCAAGGAAAGAGGTGAGCGATCCTGTACAAAAGCGCTTAAGCCGCCCGGAGAAGGTACCGCTCCCAACGGCAAGTCGAAGAAGCCGCAAGGAAAGAGCGGATCGACCCAGTACAAAAGCGCTTAAGCCGCCAGAAGAAGGTACCGCCCCCAACGGCAAGTCGGAGAAGCCGCATGGAAAGAGGTGAGTGACCCAGTACAAAAGCGCTTAAGCCGCCAGAAGAAGGTACCACCCCAACGGCAAGTCGAAAAAGCCACACGGTACGGCAATGAACGGTACAATTCAGCAAGTATTAATGCAATGTTTATCATCTACAAACAGCGGAATCTTATTTAAAAAAATGTTTATCCAATAGAAATGCTACGCCTTTGCAGTCTGGGTGGTGACTAATATTAGTGATAAGACCTTTAATTATTGCTAAGGGGTGAGTCTTATTTACAAGTTGTTCCGTTAAGATTTCTAGAGATTCTTTTTCCAAAGATTCGTCTAAGGAAGCGGCTTTACTTTGAACCATCTGTACTAATTTGTCCGGATCTGCATCTGTTGGAGGGAGCAGCTTTAATTCAGATGAGATAAAAGGGATTGTAATATTTTCTGCAAGTATATTGGTTTTCTCTACTAGAGACTTTGCTAATTTATCTAAGTTAATTGGTGCGTTGAAAAAGATAAATAGCTCTAAATAGCTCTTAATAAATCCTTTCATAGAGAAAATTAAATCGTATTTGGTGTGCTCAATTCTTCCTCCATATAATTTGTCTACAATAGTCTCGAGCAATCTTCCTAACTCTTCATCATACGCCGCCAATTTCAGTAACTGTTCTTCATTTGGAGGGTGTGCTTGCTCCTTCACTAGTAACTTTGCAAAATCAGAGTGCTTTTGGAATGTCTGAAACACCGTGTGATAGTAAAGATACAATAAATCCTCATTAGAAGAAGTATGTTTGACTACACGGTCAACTTCAAAAATAATATCAGTCATAAAGTAGTCAATAATTCCCTCAATCAGTTCACTCTTTGACTTAAAAGTTAAATAAAAGGCACCTTTAGAAATGCCGCAGTACTCTGTTATTTGTTGGACGGAGGTTGATTCTATCCCTTGTTTAGCAAAAAGCTCTAACGCTTTCTCCATAATTAGTTGTTTTCTATCCATAATTTATTCCCCTCATTGTGAAAATGTTGACATTTGACTAGGTAGTCATTATTATAAACGTTGTGGTCATATTAGTAAATATAAGGTAGGTGCAGGCGTGAATAGTTTAGTTAATTTTGTTTTAAAGAATAAGCTGGCGGTTTGGTTACTCACCATTATTATAACGATTTCTGGGATTTATTCAGGAACAAGAATGAAAATGGAAACAATTCCTGATATCTCTATCCCGTTTCTGATGGTGATGGGTGTTTATCCTGGAGCGACTCCAGAAGAAGTTATGGAAGAAATATCGATGCCGATGGAACGTGCAATAGAGAACTTAGAAAGTGTTAAAGCTGTCTATTCCAGCTCGTACTCTAATATGGCAAGTTTACAAGTAGAGTATGATTACGGAATAGATATGGATGAAGCAAATAGAGCTTTAGAAGCTGCGTTAAAGAAAATTTCGTTACCTGAAGGAGCGCAAGAACCAACTGTAACGGCTATAAGTATGAATATGATGCCGGTAGTTGCGCTAAGTATCAGTAGTACAGAGCAAGATATTGTTGAATTAACGTCTACAGTAGAGAACAGTATACTTCCGAAAATAGAAAAGCTAGACGGTGTAGCATCAGCAACAATCGCAGGTCAACATATTGAAGAAGTTGAATTAACATATGATCAAGAAAAACTGACGACTCTTGGTTTAACAGAGGATACTGTAAAACAGATGATTCAAGCAAGTGATATGGCTGTTTCGCTTGGATTGTATGAGTTTGAAGCTGGGGAAGAAGCGGTTGCAATAGACGGGAAGTTTATGACTGCGGATGAACTACAAGAAATGCTTATCCCAGTAACACCTACACAAGATAGTCCATCTCCATTTGTTAAGCTTGGAGATATCGCAACAATTGAAGTAGTAGGAAAAGTACAATCTGTTTCGCGTACAAACGGGGAAGATGCGATAGCTATTCAGATTGTCAAAGCACAAGATGCGAACACAGTAGATGTGGTAAATAGCGTCAAAGACTTAGTGGTAGAGGAAGAAGAAGCACGTAATGGATTAGTCATAGATGTTACCTTAGACCAAGGAGAGCCCATTGAAAAATCCGTTGCTTCCATGATGGAAAAAGCGTTGTTTGGTGGACTAATTGCCGTTTTAATTATTTTACTATTTTTACGAGATTTTAAGTCTACGATTATCTCCATCGTTTCGATACCAGTTTCCATTTTTATGGCGCTTTTACTATTAAACTGGTTAAATATCACGTTAAATATCATGACACTTGGAGCAATTACCGTTGCCATAGGACGAGTTATTGATGATTCTATTGTTGTAGTAGAGAACATTTATCGACGACTACATCTGAAAGAAGAGAAGTTAACAGGAAGAGCATTAATTCGTGAAGCAACGATAGAAATGTTCAAGCCAATACTATCATCTACGCTAGTAACGGTTGCTGTTTTTGCACCGCTAATGTTTGTAGGTGGCATGGTTGGAGAACTATTCATTCCATTTGCTTTAACAATGTCCTTCGCTTTAGGTGCTTCGTTAATCGTTGCAATCACAGTAGTACCGGCATTATCACATTTCTTATTTAAGAAGAAATTGTACCAAGAGAAGACAGAAAGTAAGCACAATGAAACTGGTAAACTTTCTAACTGGTATAAACGTGTACTAGAGTGGACGCTAAATCATAAAATAATTACGTCAGTAGTGTCTGTTTTATTATTGGTGGGAAGTTTAGCACTAACACCAATGATTGGATTTAGTTTCTTAGGTAGTGAAGAAGAGAAAGTAATGTACTTAACATATACTCCGGAAGCGGGAGAATTGAAGGAAGATACGCTGAAAAATATTCAAGTCGTGGAAGAAGCGATGCTAGAACGCGACGATATTAATATCGTTCAAGTTTCTGTAACAGACGAAGCTGATTCAATGACGGCAATGATGGGCGGCAGTACTGGCGGAGGACTGCTATACCTTATCTTTGATCCAGAGATGAAAAACTTCCCTGAAGTAAAAGAGCAGGTAGAAGAATACGTCTTTAACATTGGTCAATCTGGAGAATGGAAGAGCCAAAACTTTACCTCTGCTTCCATGTCTTCTAATGAGTTAAGCTACACGTTTTATAGTGAAGACTTAGATAAGTTAAACGATACAGTAAAACAAGTGGAAGATATGTTAAAAGAGCAAGATGGGTTAAAAGATGTCTCTTCTAGCGCAGAAGAAGCATATATAGAACACACGTTTAAAGTGGAGCAATCCGATCTATTACAATATGGACTCACTACTGGTCAGCTTGTCATGGCTCTTAGTCCAAATCGTACATCTGATGTACTGACGACAGTAGAGAAAGATGGAACAACTTTAGATGTCATAGTACAACAAGAACAAGCAGAAAAACCTAAGTCTATAGAAGACATTTTAGATACACCAATTTCAACTGCTACAGGAGAGAGTGTTCCATTATCTCAACTAGTGGATGTAGAAGAAGGTACTACGTTAAATACATTAGCTCGTAGTAAGGGTGAATATCATGCTTCTGTCTCAGCATCTATTTTAGGAGACGATTTAACAGCTGCTTCCTCTGAAGTTCAAAAAGAGTTAGATAAAATGGAGCTACCAGAAGGGGTTACAATGGAAGTGGCTGGTGTGACAGCTGATATGGCAGAAACATTTACGCAATTAGGATTAGCGATGCTTGCAGCGATTGCTATTGTGTACTTTATTTTAGTGGTTACGTTTGGAGAAGGAGTAGCTCCGTTTGCTATCTTATTCTCTTTACCATTTACTGTAATCGGATCTTTCGTGGGATTATTAGTAGTAGGTGAAACAATCTCCGTATCTGTTATGATGGGAATATTGATGTTGATAGGAATCGTTGTAACGAATGCTATCGTTTTAGTAGATCGTATTATTCATATGGAACGTGAGGGTATGGATTTACGAGAAGCAATACTTGAAGCGGGAGCAACTCGTCTTCGTCCAATTCTAATGACAGCACTTGCTACAATCGGAGCGCTTATTCCACTAGCTGTAAGTTCTAGTGGTGGTGGAGGGTTAATCTCCAAAGGATTAGGAGTAACAGTTATTGGTGGATTAACGAGTTCTACGTTATTAACACTACTAATTGTACCAATTGTTTATGAAGTATTATCGAAACTATTTAAGAAAAATCGCAAAATGATACAAGATAATTAGTGTGTGATATAGGTATTAAAAAAAACACCCTACAGAAAGACATGAAAAAAATGTCTATTCTACAGGGTGTTTTTTCTATTAACAAGCACTTTATCTGTATCAAGTAATATAGCGATAATCCTCTCTATCAAGTACAATTACGATAGAAAACCTATAGGGGGATTAACTATGAAAGAAAAGAAAAATGGAAAGAAAGTTGTTTTTCTTGTAGTAGGTCTGTGTGCAGTTCCAGTTGTGGCGGTATGGTTTATCTATCAATGGATGTTAACACTGTGAGGGATTAGATGATTATTATAAAATTAGAAAAAGAAAAGAAACAACAAATTGTAGAAGAGTTAAAAGAATGGTTTTACCAAGAAAGAGCAGAGGAGTTAGGTGACATTGGTGCGGAAAATATGATGGAATTCTTTTTACAAGAAATTGGACCATATTTTTATAACCAAGGTGTGAAAGACGCTCGAAAGTTAATGCAAGAGAATGTGAGCCAACTAGAAGACGACCTCATCTCATTGGAAAGAAGAAAGAGATAAACATAGAATAGCGATAATTGGTAAAACTAAGTCACATCATACAATAATGAGGTGGCATAATGGATTTAGATTGGATATGGAAATCTATCCTAATTATTATAGCTGGAACGCTACTTTTACGAATTGCAGGCAGAAAATCAATATCCCAAATGACATTAGCGCAGACGGTCATTATGATTGCGATCGGATCTCTCTTAATACAACCTGTAGCTGGACAAAATATTTGGCAGACGATAGCTGTGGGATTTATTCTAGTATTAACCTTAATTGGTATTGAAATTTTACAAGTGAAATATAATTTCTTCGAGGACTTTATTTCAGGGAAATCTAAAGTGGTAATAGAGGACGGAGAAATATTGGAAGACAATATCGCTACGATGCGATTAACCGTAGATCAGCTAGAGATGAAGTTAAGGCAACAAGGTGTTAATCGCTTCAAAGATGTAAAATATGCAACGTTAGAACCAAACGGTCAGATTGGATTGGAATTAAAAGATGATGCTAAGCCTGTTACGATGAAAGACTTTCGAGAACAGATGGATCAGTTAAAAGTAATCTTACATAGTCATTTGACGACAGATGACCTTAATAAAAAACGAGATAAAAATAATATCTTTAAAGAAGTTATGGAAGATGGTCACGAGCAAGAACCACCTCAGTATTTAGATTAGTTACTGTAAGTAAGATGAAAGAAAGTAGTTGAACGCTCATTTAATAAGTAGATAAATGAAACGGCAAGAACAGGCTAGTTACTGTTCTTGCCGTTTATATTTTATTTAGTCGACATCTCTACCTCTAGCAGCCTTCAATACTTCAAACCATTCTTCTCTAGTAAGAGCCACGTCAAGTGCATCAACTGCTGCTTGTACACGGTCAATTTTACCGGAACCAACGATTGGCATAATGGTTGCAGGGTGTTTTAGTAACCAAGCATATACGATGACATCAATGCCACTAGTTTCGTACTTTTCTTGTAACTCTGCTAATTTAGAGCGCAGGTCAGCATAACGATCTTCGCTGAACAATCGGCCACCGGCTAATGGACTCCAAGCCATAAGTGGCATGTTGTTTTCATAACATAAGTCTACCGATCCGTCTTCAAAATGTTTTAATTCCATCGGTGATAACTCTAATTGGTTTGTCACTAACGAGAATGGTAATCTCGATTGCAATAAACGTTGTTGAGAAGGCAAGTGGTTAGAAACTCCGAACGTTTTTACTTTTCCACTTTCTTTTAAAGAAGTAAAGGCTTCTGCAACTTCGTCTGGATTCATAAGTGGGTCTGGACGATGAATTAGTAAAGTATCTATGTAGTCTGTCTTTAATTCTTGTAAAGAACGCTCTACTTGAGAGATAATGTGATCTTTTGTTGTATCATAATGGTTTAACTTTTGACCTTTATTAAAATCACCAGTTAGCTTAATACCTGTTTTAGTGACAATCTCCATTTGGTCACGTAGGGAAGGTTTTAGTTCTAAAGCGTTACCAAAAAGTCCTTCGCAAGTGTATCCACCATATATATCAGCATGGTCAAACGTTGTAATGCCTTTCTCTAGACAGCTTTCGATGAAGGCTAGCGTCTCTTGTGGTGTTAAATTCCAATCACCTAGTCGCCACATCCCGTGGATAATGCGAGAATAAGAAACAGATTCTTTCAGTTCAACTCGTTGCATGTTTGTTCCTCCTATTGGACAATATGCCTCCTATTATATAGAAAGTTTAGGGAAATATCATGTGATAGGGTTTACATTGATAAAAATAACGAATCTAAAAACTTTGTTCCAGTTTGTTCAGTCCCAATCATTATGCTTTTTCTGAATCTCTCCCATGACATCTTTTGCTTGATATAGCATTTTTATAGCATATCTCATAGTAATTCCACCAATAACTCCGCAAATTAATAGACCCCAGATCATCTATATTCCCCCTTTACATAGAAGTACGAATGAAAAGAAAGTAAGTTCCAATAATATCAATTTTTAGGTAAAATTATACTATCAGGAAGGACGGAGATACAAAATGGAAACGATAAAAATAAGTCGTGCGACATTAGAGGATATTCCTACACTAACGAGGGTCATGGAGAAAACATTCCGAGCGGAAGCGGATATGTTGTTGGGGAAAGATACTACCGATTCAGACAGCAATATCCTACCACCTGGATTCGATTCAGTATCTGCAAATGAATATATGTGGAGAGAACTAGATTACTATAAAGTTTCTCAAAACCAGGAACTCATCGGTGGGATAATCGTAACAATTACTGGGAGACAGTATGGACGAATTGATCGTATCTTTATCAATCCTGAATATCAAGGTGCAGGTATCGGTTCCTATGCAATGAAACATGTAGAAGCTCTCTATCCAAATGTTAGACTATGGGACTTAGAAACGTCCGCAAGACAGCTATCTAATCATCATTTTTATGAAAAACTAGGGTTTAAAAGAGTGTTTGAAACAGAGGAAGAGATATCTTATGTAAAGAGGATAGGGGATGTAGACGGTACTCATTTGGTCAAAGTCAATCAACAGTTATCAAATAGCTCTTTTGAACAAAGTGATTTAAACAACACATCGTTTTATCAATCAACATTATCTCAAGTCGCATTCAGTAACAGTAGCTTATTTCAAGCACATTTTACGAACTGTAATATGGAGCAAACACGTTTTCAAAATATTAATTTGAGAAGTACGTTGTTTGCAGATCTGAATATTAGCGGAAGTACTTTTAATCAAGTAACGGCTTCGAATTTACAAATAGAAAATACCGACTTAACAGGTACTGCTATCACTAATTGCACGGTAAAGGACGTATCCATTGAAGGAGAGAGTCTTACTGGTTTGAGCATTAACGGTATTAGTGTAGAGGAGTTACTAAAAGTTTATCAGAATACTAAATAAGGAGGTTTGTCTTCATGGATATGGTGTTTCAGCTATTTGTATTTGCTTTACTACCCGTTCCAATTTTGGTGATTACATTGTTGGTGATCACTTTTGGGAAAATGAACAAAAGAATAACACTACTTGAGGAAAAAGTTGCGCAAATGGAGAATGTGGGGGAAGATTCTACTTACATTTAAGAGAAAGTTGCTTGAAGGGAGCAGACGGTTGCCAAAGTTGGTTGAGGTAGAATTTGAGAACCGTGAGAAGGAGAAGACGGTTGTCAAAGAGTGTAAGTGTAATAATTGAGGACCACGAGAGCGAGAAGACGGTCTTCAAAATGAGGAAAAGTTAAAACTGAGAACCGTCAGATCGAGAAGACGGTCGTCAAAGTGAGGAAAAGTTGAAACTGAGAACCGTCAGAGCGATGAGACGGTCGCCAAAGTGAGGAAATGCTAAAACAGAGGACCGCCAAAGTAGATAGACGGTCCTCTGTTTCACTTTGCAACTAGCTAGAGAAATAACACAAAGAAAGTTTACACATCTGGTCTGGTCCACACACGTGACAAGTCCACATATCCGAAATGTTTCATCTCGATATTTTGAATGCTTTTAGAGAATGGAATCTGACGTTTTTGATAATATAGCGGTATATAAATAGATTGATCCAACAAGTACTCTTCCACTTTCAAATGCTGCTCATTCCATAGTTCTACTGGTAAAGACGGATAAACGGAAAGCAACTCTTGAAGATGTTTATCTTCTGCTATCTGGTTGACTAACGGAGAATAGTTATTCGATAAAAAATAATAATAATAAAACGTCTGATTAAACTCAAACACTTCTCCGTGTAAAAAGAATTCACACTCCAGGTGCACCTCTTGTTTAAAAACAAAATCCTCAAAAGGAATACATTTCATTTCTACTGGAACCCCAGCATTCTCTAACGTTAACGTAACCCACTTAGCTGTATCTTCGGCATAATCCGTATAGTGAAAAATGAGTGGAGCATTAAACGCAGGTTTCGCAATAGGTGGTCGTGAGTACGTTTTGGACAATCCAATTAGACATCCTTCATGATTAGGTGTATTTCGCTCTGATACTAGAGGCATTTCTGAACGTGCCACCGCTAAACAATGATGGATATAGTCTCGTACTTCTTTCCTCGCAATATCAGAGTTTCGAAAAGGGTTTGTCACCACGATCCCAAAGCCAGAATCACTTTCCACTTGAACAGTTTCATTTTCCTCCTCTGCAAAGCTTCGGTAAGCGCGAGGGAAATCCCTAGGTACTTGTATAAACTCTACTTTGTCTAGCAAAGGGCGATATCCAAAAGTAGAAGGGAAGGCTTGTAACACCGTTTTTTCATCTGTGTCCTCTGCAATAAAAAAACCACCTGTACCATAAAGAGACCCGCCTTTTTCTTTGTAAATACTTGCAGGTATGATACTTAATAAATGAAGTGCGTAAGTACATCCACTTGGATAAATCAATTCTATTACATAAGGAGCTGGAGAGCGGATTTCTGTAATGGGTCGCCATAACTCTTGGTAATTCGCATCAACCTTCATATCCTGTAAGCAGCTTACAATGTCTTGTGTAGCCAAGAGAGAACCATCCTGGAATAACACATCTTTTCGAATAAACAAACGCAAGCGATCCTTCATCACTTCCCAGCTATGAGCAAGATCAGGAGCAAAAGACCCATCTTCCTTTAATTCTACTAACCTATTAAATACATTTGCGACGAGATTAGCGCTATGAATATTTGCAGCTTTCAACGGGTGAACAGATAAAAAAGAATAATACCGAGGAATGATTAAATGATCACGGATTTCTTGATGAAACCCAAATTTTTGTTGAAATGCATTCATCAACAGCTGCTTTGTTTCTGGCTTCCAATCATATAAAAGCCACTTACTTACCTTTTCGATGGGGGTACTCTCAAGCTCTGAAAGGAATTGTTCCTCCATCCGTTTTTCTACAGGCTTATGCCATGTTAATGAAGATATATTTCCTCTACCTTTTCCAGACTGAAAAGTTAACCAACCGTCTGCTTCCCATTGTTGAAGTTTTCTTCTTGTTTGCTTTGTACCTAATGTTAAAATTTCTGCAATTCCTTCCACTCTTGCGTGATGAGTAGAAAGTGTATTGTAAAGAGTGAGTAGATGATGATCCATACAGATGCTCCTTTAAAAAGTGGACATTTATTTTATAAAAGGGAATTTTTACTTTTTTCTGTCTCCTTTACTATAAAGATAGAAAAAGGAGCTGACAAGAAATGAAATGGAAAGACTATCCACAGAATATCAAAGTACGACTAATGACATCTTTTTTTAATAGGGCGGTTACAAGTGCTATTTGGCCATTCATGGCGTTGTTCTTTAGTTTGCATAAAGGTCCCATTTGGGCAGGAGTATTTTTATCTATTAACGTAGGTGTGGCGTTTATCAGTAATTTACTGGGTGGTTATATATCTGACCGGTTCAATCGAAAACAAGTGTTGATTTTATCCTCTATTTGTAGCGCAGTACTTCTACTAATCATGACTGTCTGCATACTTCCAGAGACCAAACTTATCTACTTATTTGCAGGTACGTATTTATTTTTCACCTTCACCAGTAGTTTAAGTAGACCAGCTATGCAAGCGATTATTATCGACTCCACTACACCAGATAATAGAAAAGCGATTTATGCGATTGATTACTGGATGGTTAATTTATCTATGGCAATTGGTGCTGCTTTAGGTGGTTGGTTATTTCTTACACAACAAATTTTGTTATTTATCATTGTGACTACAATTGCGACCATTTTACCAATCGTGTACATGGTATGGCTTCAAGATACAGTGGTAAAAAAGCTTGATAAAGTTCATGCCAATGTATGGAGAGATCTAGTGGCTAACTATCAGGTAGCGCTAAAGGATAGACCTTTCGTCAAAGCAGTGACAGGGGCAATGTGCATTTACGCTGCGGAATTTTCTCTTAACAGTTATATCGGGGTAAGACTTGCAGAAGAATTTCGTACAGTGGGAAGCGGAATTATTGAACTAAATGGGGTCCGTATGCTGAGTCTTTTAAACATACAGAATATGTTATTAGTTGTGTTGTTAACGTTTTTGATAACAAGATTAGCTAGAAACATGGATGGCAAAAAGGTGTTGCTTTTCGGATTAATCATCTACAGTATCGGTTACGTGTTAATGATGTCAGCAAATAATTGGTATTTGCTACTATTTGTTAACTTGGTAGCTACTATTGGAGAATTACTGTATTCACCAGTTGCGAATGCAGAGAAAGCTAATATGATGCCAGAGGATAAAAGAGGATCTTACTCAGCCTTTTCTGGTATTAGCTTTAACGGAGCGGAACTTATTGCAAGGATGACCATTATTGTTGGTGCGTTCCTAGTACCTAGTATGATGAGTGTATATATGGCGTGTATTCTGTTTGTAGGAACATCCCTTTTATATACTGGCCTTTTTGTTAGAGAGAAGAAAGAAAAGGTGAATGTTGAGTCGATAGCGTAAAAATGAAGCCGGGCCACGTAAAGTGGTACCGGCTTTTGTGAGGAAATTAACAAACGCAAGAAGGTAAAGGTTATTCCGCGTCCACTGGCGACAAAATATGATCATTATACGTATCAAAATATAAAGTCCCATTAGCCAACAAAACAGCATATACGACTTCTTTTAAAGTAAGTTGACGATTCTCAAGCTGCATCTGTAACCAAGTTTCTGTCAAATGGTTTTCTTTTAAATTCTTCTCGACAATTTCTCCATCCATAATTAATTCTATTGGAATCCTGGATTCAGGTGTGTAATGAAGCAACAAATCATGTCTTGTAACAGGGCGATATTGTGGTTTTTTTACTACTGATAATGTTCCATGAGGCTCCAAGATAGCAAACATGACTTCTTGTATATCAAATACATCTTTCTCTCGCAATTGTTGATTTAAATAATCTAAGGTATACCTCATTTTTCTCATGTTATTTTCTAGAATTTTTCCATTCTGGATAAGTACAGTTGGGTCTCCGGCAAAGTATTTCCTAATTCTTCTACTCTTCGTTGACAAGTAGGCTACTAGAAAAGCGATAAATACAAACAGTCCAAATGAAAGGATTGTGTGATGTGGTTTTAAGTCGATATTATAAGCGATACTCGCAGTGATAGACCCTAGAGTGATGGTAACGATAAAATCAAAGATGTTCATCTGAGAGATCGTTTGTTTTCCTAAGAACTTTGCACTAAGTAGCAAAATGGAAAATGCAGCTACAGTTCGTAAAATGACTTCAAAATGATCAGGCATGTAAACCCTCCTTATACCCCCATTGTTGCCGGGACAGACTTTAAAAATACAGTTGATATTAAATAACTAAATCTATTAATTACCAAAATTTATCATATATCTGGGTGTTATGTATTCTTTTTGAAAAGTCAGCATGGATAACTGATTGTCCAACATACATTGGGAAGGGGTCAAAATATGGATAGGGAGAGGATAAATTTGAAAAAAACAAAATGGTTACCGTTAGTAGCAAGTGTATTTTTACTTACACCAGTAACAGCGGAGGCAGGATCATTTGGAAAAGATGATCCATCAGGAGTCCCTGGACAATGGTACATAGGAACATCACCATCAGCAGAAGATCCGGCTAAACATCCCGTTCTATTTGTTCATGGACTTAATAGTTCCTCTAATACATGGTGGAATAACAACAACATGTATGATACTGCTTATGTGAACGGATATGAAACCGCATTCATAGATTTGTATCCTACCAAAAATATGTGGGATAATGGAGCGTTATTAGCGCAAAAAGTAAGAGATATGTATCATCACTTTGGTGAAAAAGTAGTTGTTGTTGCCCATAGTAAAGGAGGAATAGACACCCAATCGGCTATAGTTCACAACGGTGCATCACCATATATTGCTAGAGTAATAACGTTGTCTACTCCTCACTATGGTTCTCAGTTAGCAGATTTAGCGTATAGTAATGGAGCGAGCTGGTTAGCTAGTATCATTGGAAGTAAAAATGATGCAACGTATTCCTTGCAAACGGGTTATATGAGTTATTATCGTTCTCAAACAGACAATCGACCAGAAAGAAGTAGTGTGCCATTTTATACGTTTGGAGGAACTAGTTGGGGTGGATTTGGAGGCTCCTTATATTGGGGAGGTCTATACTTAAGCTCCTATGGCCAAAACGATGGAGCTGTAACTGTTACTAGTTCGAGACTACCGTATGCTACAGAACTTAGAGTGGGCAAATGGGACCACGGTAACATTAAGACAGGTACATCCACATTTAATTTGTTTAAATCTTATTTAAACGAACAGGTATTTGCTGCATCGTTGAAAGTGGCCTCTGTAGCATCTTTACCTCAGGAAGAACTTCTTCAAGCAACTACTTATATTGCTGGTGGGGAAAGAAATAAAGTAAGTAAAGAGACAATTGTAGTGGAGGAGGGTGTGTCAGAATTGACGATTGATTGGATGAGTAATCAATCAGATAGCACATTAACCCTTATATCTCCTTCTGGTACTAAGACAAATCCTTTCAAAGCAAATGTTGACGAGACAGAAATTTTTGAGGGAGCCTATCACTATACAACAACTTTAACACTACCAGAGAGTGGAGAATGGAAAGTTGAAACCAAAGGTGATCAAAAAGAAGCTTACTTACTGCATACACAGTTCACAAGTGACTTAAATGAATTAGTAACCATTGATTTAACAAACAGGAAAGTAGCAGTAAAATCCAAAGATACTAAGTTGAAATATAAAACTACTGTGCATGCTAATGTCTACGAAGATGGAAAGCTAAAACAGAAGAAAGTTAACTTTAAAGTGAATCAAGATGGTACGTATAGTGTTCCTGCACTGGGTAGCGGTGTGTACAATGTCACGATTGAATTAGATGGGAAGTATAATGGGACAGAGTTTAAGAGATCTGTCGTTAAATCTTTTTATGTAGATAATACAGGTGTCGTTTACTTGGATTAGGTAGTGGAGAAAACCTAGGGCATCATCCTAGGTTTTTTTATTTACATCTTTAAGGACTAAAGTAGGATTGATATTTGGAAAAATGAACCAAAAGACGGAGGGATAATTAGGTTGGTATCAAGAATATACTGTACTGTGGACAACTATTTTTCCAACTTTTAGTTGTCTGTAACTTCCATAACATGTGCCTTGTGAAAATCATTTTTCAAGGAGGAAAAGCGATGATTGTGCAGCATGTCCTACTCGCCAGTGGAATTGGCCTTTTGATGGGGATGTTCATTCACGTTAGGGTTAATGGTAAGTTGAAAAAGCCGAGAAATACGAAGAAGTTTTTTTACCCCGGGTGTTTAGAAGACATGTTTTGGGGAGCGGTAGCTGGAGCTCTTCTAGTCATTGTGTCTGACCCTGCAGATTGGTGGCGTTCCATCTTCTTAGGAATAATCGGGGGATACAGTGGGGAACAAATCGTAAGACAATTTGAGTACCATAAAATTTTGAACAGAGAGGTGCCAGATGCTCAACCGACTCCAAAGGAAGCTTCATAAGAAAACATAAAAACAGGTCTCTATTGGAAACGAAAGAGCCTGTTTTTTCTAGTGGAATTGCTCAACTAATTTTTTTGCTTTCTTGTGTGTATACGTACTGAACAAATGCTTTATATTGCTCATCAAACACTAGTTTAGAGAAAGGTTTAAATAATTTAGATGCCCATTTATATAGAAAATTTTTAGGAAGGAGACTAGCTTCTACCGTCAAAGTTGTACCATGCCCATCTCGCTCAAACCAATAACGTGTAATACTAACACCTTCTTTAGAATATCCGTGAATTTCAGCGTGATATGGAGGTTCATGCTTGATGATTTTTGTCTCAATGACAAATTCCTTTTTATCCAGCTTCATTCTAGATTTATAGGTCGACCCAGCCTTAATTTCTTCTTCATTTCCCTCATATATGTGTTCTTCAATCATAGAATTCCATTGGTACACATGCTCATCTTTATTCATATATTCATAAACCGATTCTAAAGGTGCATCAATATATTCATGGAAGGAATAAACCAAAACCTCATTTTTCATCTGTATCCTCCTAGCTAGTTTTAGCTTTATTTTATCATGATTATGTTCCTTCGTTTGTGGATATTTGGAAAATATGAAACTTTATTGGAAGGAGTTACGTTATTATAGAAGAAGGTATAAGAAGGAAGGGATTTTATGTATCAATCAGACCCTTTTATGAGTAATGAATTCGGTGCTATGCCATGGTTTGTTGGACTATTTTTTATAGTGGTAATTGGATTTATACTATTTGTTATTTTTAGTGGTATAGCGCAATGGAGTAAGAATAATAATTCACCTATTGAAAATGTCATTGTGACTGTAGTGGCGAAGAGAACAGAAATATATGGTGGAGGAGAGACTCGTGCCAATCAAGATTATTATGTCACGTTTGAGGATACGAATAATAATCGATGTGAATTAGAAGTTCCTACTAATAAATTTGGAATGATAGTAGAAGGAGATAAAGGAGAACTTTCCTTCCAAGGAACAAGGTTTTTAGATTTTACTAGAATAATAGAGTGAGGTGACTATAGATGAAGAAGAACTTGTTAACAGCTGGTAGCGTTGGTTTTCTAGTTGGTATTGGTGTAGGTCTTTTTGCTGTAGAACCACCGTTACTAGATGCGGTCATAATCTATATCGTTAGTTTATTGAGGTACGGAGTTGTATTTTCCTTAGTAGGCCTTTTCTTAGGTTGGAATGTAGCGAAGAGAAACCAAGAGAAAAAGAACGGAACTTATCGAAAAGGTCATTATATAGGAGTTTTTGTTGCTACTTTTACGATAGTGATGGTAGTAGCTGTTTTAGCTTGGTTATAGAAGAACATAAATAAAACACTTGCTTGAATGGCAAGTGTTCCGTAGATTACTGAAAAGAACATCTTATGACGTGTGCTGGAGGCAGATTCCACACTACTCGTTTTGTTTGATAGTTACTGAAGTAAGAGGAAATAAAAGAAAATTTCTTCTTGGAATATTGAAATGTGATGAACTCTCCATCAGGGGAAAGTACTCTCTGAGATTCCGTCAATATTTTAGTAGAAACGTCTTCAGGTAATGACGTAAACGGTAATCCAGAAACAATGAAATCCACTTGAGTAAATCCCTTTTGTTGTATATGGGAAACGATATCTTCTGCTGATCCATAAATAAGATGGATATTAGCGAACCTAGAGTATTTCTTTTTCAATGATTCATAAAAAAGCTCGTTATTTTCTATTAGAATTAGATGATTATGAGGTAGGAGTTTTTCAACCAGTCGCTCTGTGAATACGCCAGTTCCTGGTCCAAACTCCACAATACAAGTTGCTTGGTCAAACCGTACAGGGGCAACCATAGCTTTTGCTAATGTGGACGAACTAGGCCATATCGCTCCTACTGAACGAGGAGTCTTCAAATATTCTTGGATAAACTGAATGGAATTCATTTCCGTTCCTCTTCTCATAGTTTATTAATCTGACTGGAAAACTTGGTATTAAGACTAGTATATACACAGAATAGAAAATAGTGAAGAGATTGTTAGAATAATTTGTATAAGAAGAGGGGAGACATCAATGACGGACCAAGCACCTGAGAAAAGAGAATACATATGGTTGTCCGATGCTGACGCTTATGGGTTAGAAGAATGGTTGAATGAGCAGGTGAAAGATGGATGGCATTTAAAGAAGTTAAACCAAATGTCAGCTGTTTTTGTCAAAAGAAGCCGTCCTTCCACCTATCGAACAATGTTTGGTAAGGCAATAAGCGATAGTAAAAAAGAAGACTACTTAGATAAAGGATGGGAATATAAAGGAATTCGTAACCACGTGTTAGTCTTTCAGCAAATTCGAGAAAATGCGGAAGAGCTTTTAGACGATAAGGAAGAATATCTGGCTGTTTTAAAGCGCATGAAGCGTGTGTTATGGATTTACTTATGTGCAATACCAGCTATTTTACTTTTTTTAGTTGGGACCTACCTTAGTGATCCGATAGACTTTTTCCTTAGTAATCCAGTGTGGTCTACTATTTTATTAATTCCTTTATGTTTCATTAGCATACTTCAGGCGAAAGTATCTGTATCCTACGTGAATAACGAGATTTCTAGAGTGGAAGGGAATGAGCAGCCTCATCAATCCCTAAAACAAAAAAGAAGGAATACGAAGTTTTTTTATTTTGGTGTAACTGTATCTCTATTACTCTTATCTGGGTCCACTATTATACAGTCAACATCTGCTGCCTATTCGACTAATGGCGCAACTGACGGAAATCTAGAGGATATTCCAAGGTTAACTGTAACGGACTTTAGAGGAGAAGAATCGCTACGTGTGCAGCAAATAGGTGGCGTAAGTAACTTCTTAGTTCCAAAGCACTTGAGGATTTTAGAAACAGATAAGTATGGTAAGGAGTTATACATCAATTATTTGGAAACGAGATTCTCATTTGTGAAGGATCTCATCTATGAAGAGATGTTGGAATCAAATGTAGGGTTTAATGTATTGGATAAATTCGATGATGTAAGAGTCATGAAAAAAGCTACAAACGATACATCGTTGATTATGATTCACGATGAAACGCGAGTACTGTATGCCAGGGTATCTAATGAACTGCTGGATACAGAAAGTTTTGCCGAAGTGCTTAAAAGGACTTACTTTGATTAATCAACAGGGAGAGGAGTCACCATGGGATATAAAAAACGACTAATTCCAGTAAATGAAGTAGATGCTAATGGTTTAGAGATTTGGCTCAATGAGTTAGGGTCAAAAGGCTGGGAGCTTACTGATTTGGGGACACATATAGCAGAAACAAAAAAAGAGACAGATAAGACACTATTTTACCATGTGGAATTGTCAAAAGAATTACCAAGTCAGGAAGAGAAGAATCAATATGCAGAAGAAGGTTGGCATCTTGCTGCTCATAATAACTATTTGAAGGTTTATATAAATAAAGAGTCTAGCAAGAAGCCTAGTGTAAAGAAAGAAGAGGAAGTAACTTCATTAACAGTGTTTTATAAGAAATATAAAAAAGAACTTAGAAATGAAATACTTACGTGGATACCAGGTATCTCTATTCTTTTCATAATGAACAATAGTGGTGAAAGAAGTTTCTATTTATCTAATACAGTTTTTATGCTCTTGATATTGGTATTAGTTGTAGGGTACAAAGTGAGAACTAGATTTAAAGAGTTAACGGTGATTAGGAAGAAGTTAGAGAATCTTGAAAGAAATACACAAATTTCAGCAAATAGAAAAGTAAATAATATAGTAATTGGTGCATGGATTAGGAGAGGTATAACAATCGTTTTGGTTGTTCTTTGCTTCATGTTAGTATTCCCGTCTTCACCGGTAGCTTCTCAAGATGTGCCAATACTTCCTAGAGAAGAGATAAATGGACACACTTCAAACCTCCGGGGTGGTCAATTTATGGAGACTAGCTTATTTGTGCCAGTTCAATTTACTTATATGCAAGGATCAGAAAGGTTAGAGACGGAAGTTACAACGGAATACTATGAAACTGCGTTTTCTTTTATAAGTAATTGGATTGTAGAAGATAACATGGAAGATCGCATAGGTTGGAAAGAAGTTTCTGAAACGTCGTTCGATCAAGCGTTTGTTACAACAAAAGAAAAGACAGGATATGTGATTGCTTCTACCGGAAAAAAAGTAATTGTTGTCACCTATTCCATGGGGGTAGAACCACAGGAAGTGCTTAAACAAATGTGGGATGTCTATGGCACAAAAAAGAGCTAACCGATTACCCGATAGCTCCTACCATACTACGCTTCTTTCTTTTCTTTTAACTGTTCACGAATTTGATGATACTTTTCCGCTCGATCAGCTGGCTTCATGCGTGGGCATGTATAGCAGTAACCATGATTAGCTGTTTTATAAGCTAAGCAACACACAGGTTTTCTCCATAGCTTTCCTTCTGGATCCCAAGGGTTTTCTAACTCTACAAATTCATGTAGGTAGGGATTCTTTTTTAAAGAGAATACTTCAGGTGGTAGGGCATGTATCTCATTTATTGTTTCCTCAATTTGATCCTGTAACTTGGAGAAAATATCATGCTTCACCCAGCTTTTTTCTGCCCAAAAAATACCTGGAATTACTAGCTTCCAGAGGTAGTCTAAACGAATTCGTGACTCTTCTTCAATTGCTTTTAAAACAGGCGTAATCGTACAAGAGAAAAATTGCTCAAACGTTGGCTTGCTTTCAGATGGTTGAATATCATAATGGAAATGTAAAAAGTAGTTTGTGTGGTGATTAGACGGATAAAATTCCATTTCAATTGCGCCTAAATCAATATTCATAGACTCCTCGTGGAACATACGCAAATGCGTGAAAGCAGCAGTCAATGAGCCCAACCACCCTGCAATATACGCACCAGTAACATCCTCGGCTTCTGCCTGTATGCTAGCACTATATTGATCCATGATGATTTTACGTAAGTCAGGACGTTCACAAAATTCTTTTAGTGTAATAGACATTACTAGATCTTCTTTTTTAGATGTGGACGAATAAAATTGATTTAAGACAAACTGGTGATCACTTCCCATCTTACTAACGCCTCCTTTTTCTGAGTAATTTATGTAAAAGAGTTAATTGATAAAACTTATCACTACATTAACAATAATAATCGTTCTCATTGAGAAAGTAAACAAAGAACTGCTTTATAAATCCAAGTTGTCCGATTTTTTCAAAAACAAAGGAATACTATTATTTTTATGGAATACTTCCAACATAGGGGGCGTTGAAATGGAACAAAATTATACGATTAGAGAATTTATTGAAAAGACTAAGCAACAAGATAAAGGGCAAGGCTTCTTCGAACTAGAAACACAAAGGATGCTAGAAGTAAATTTGAACGGTCAAGTATGGGCTAAAGCAGGCTCGATGATTTCCTACACAGGTGGTATCAAGTTTGAAAGAGAAGGGATATTGGAGCATGGTTTGGGGAAGTTTGTCAAAAAAGCTCTCACTGGTGAAGGCAGCTCTCTCATGAAAGCAAATGGATCTGGAAAGTTGTACTTAGCTGATCAAGGAAAGAAAATCACCATTTTAGATTTATTAGGAGAGAGTATTTATATTAATGGAAATGATCTATTAGCTTTTGAACCTTCCTTAGAATGGGATATCAAATTAATGAGAAAAATTGCTGGAATGATGGCAGGGGGATTATTTAACGTTCGCCTACAAGGCAAAGGGATGGTTGCTTTTACATCTCACTATGAACCATTAACGTTATTAGTGGAGCCTGGCAAACCAATCTTCACAGATCCGAATGCTACAGTAGCTTGGTCTGGCAACTTATCTCCAGAGTTCGTAACGGATGTGCAGTTAAAGACATTCTTTGGAAGAGGAAGCGGAGAATCCGTCCAAATGAAATTCTCAGGGGAAGGCTTTGTTGTTGTTCAACCATTTGAAGAGGTATATGCTGCGGATAACCAATCATAAAATTCTGAGGGAAGTTGCTTTTAAAAGGTAACTTCCTGTATTTTAAACTCCCAGGCTAAAGCCTCCACAGAAATTACTGTTCCAATAAATAATAGTTGGCTACCAAATGCTTGTATTCTTTCTCCTTCTTCTTTTTGTTTACATAGTAAGAGTACATTCCCATACGCCTCTATCGCTGCCCCATATGCTTGGAAAGCCTCACCAATTGCTAAAATTGATCCATAATAATAATCGCTTTGTAGTGCACCTATGGCTTCTAATGAGGCACCAATTGCTTGCACCCCATCACCAATAAAGTCGAGCTGCAATCCACGAATCTCTTGATCATCTAGCAAGATAAATCCCCCAAATGTATTAATTATATTCCCTATCCCTTGAACTCCAGCACCTATGGTTTCGATTTGAATAATGTTTGGATTAGCTTTCAATCGTGAAAAAGTCTGTATGAAGTTTCCGGTACCTTCTATGAGAGAACCGTATGTTACAGCTTCAATTCCCTTTCTTTTTAGAGCTGGATTATCCGTTTTTGCTAGTAACGTATCTCCAAAAGCTGCAATGGCAGATCCAAATGCTAACACAATTCCTCCAACGATCTCTCCTTTTTCAACGGAAGCACTCATCTGTATTCCCTCACTCTCATCTATCCAACTAGTATATGGGGAAGGCGACAAAAGGGTTAAGTCGCCATGGGGCAAGAGGAAGGAAGGCGACAAAGTGGTTAAGTCGCCATGGGGCAAGAGGAAGGAAGGCGACAAAGTGGTTAAGTCGCCATGGGGCAAGAGGAGGGAAGGCGACAAAGTGGTTAAGTCGCCATGAGGCAGTAGGAGGGAAGGCGACAAAAGGGTTAAGTCGCCATCTGAAGCAAGAATAGATGGTACAAAAGCGCTTAAGCCGCAGAAGTAAAAGTGTACAATCCAAAATAGTCGCCAAACATCAAAAAGCAGACACCTATCACACTAGATGTCTGCAGTAGCCGAACTTATTCACCCAAGAAAGATTGTTGGAAGAATTCTAATTGGTATTCCAATGAAATTGGATCGTTGAAGAAGAACTCTTTTGCGTTTGCTTCAAATACATTGCCATTTTTTACGGCAGGGATATTCTTGTACGTTTCCGTTTCTTGGAACGATTCTCCTGTGATTTCACTTTTACTAATAATTAAGTAATCACCAGCGAAATCTGGTAGCGCTTCAGGGGAAATGGTGTAATAGCCAGGTCCAAGAGCAAGTTCCGTCACCTTCTCTGGCATTTTTAATTTCATTTCTTGATAAAGAATCTCTGTACCACGTGCCCAGTTGTCCCCAAACACATAAAGTTGGTCTTCAAAGTTTTCCACCACGGAAACGGTGCTATCTTCTCCAATTGTTGCACGTATCTCTTCTCCAGCAGCTTGTGCTCTAGCTTGGAAGTCTTCTACCCAAGCAGTAGCCTCTTGTTCCTTATTGAGAAGTTTTCCGATTTCAATATGTTGCGTTAGGTAGTCTAAGTTACCATACGTAAACGTAACAGTTGGAGCGATTTCTTGAAGTTGGTCAATATTTTGCATATTGGATAGACCAATAATTAAATCAGGCTCAAGAGCAAGAACTTGTTCCAAATCTGCGTCTGATACCACGGTGGTGTCTTCTAGATACTCGGCGTATCGGGGGTTGTCCATGGACCAGGAGTCAACTCCTACCAGTGGAACATCTAATGCCATGACATTTCCAGCAAATGATCCCATTACAATAACTCGCTTCGGGTTTGCTGGTACTTCTATTGGACCGTTTTCTGATTCATATGTAATGGTGTCTTTATCAGTAGAAGCTCCTTTACTTGTATCCGTACTATCCTCTGTTGAACTACATGCCGTCAATATAAAAATCAAAGCCATAACGGCGATTAGTAACCATTTTTTCATGATGATTGCTCCTTATGTAAATTATTGATAACGATTATCATTATCTCTTAGATAAAATATACGGTAACATAAGTCATGTGTCAATAATCATTTTCAATTAGGAACGCATTATCTTTTGAAAGAGGCTTACACTTTTCCAGCCTAAGAAGGCAATCGTGCAATTTAATAAAAATAGTAAGCAAACAAGGGCAAGTAGGTAAGCGAAGACAAGAAAGTATAGCGAAATAAAGACTCCATGCTCGGGAATATAAGAGAACATGGAGGTTTGATTAACAATCTTCCCATACTCTGACCAGACAAAATAAAGCAACGGAAGTAAAGATAGTCCGATGCCGATTAAGATTCCGACAACATAGGAAAAGTTTTTCACTCGCAAATATAGCAAGGAACAAAATGTGATAAGCCCAAATAAAATATACATTGGCATTACTCCTCAAAGATATTTAACGATATTCATTTCGCCCTACACAGGAACTTATCCTTTAAACACGATAGGTAGATATAAATCTCGTATCAATTTTGTTTTTTAATTTCCAAGGTATGACACCTTCCATGCTTAAATCACCATACGTTAAAAAACCACGTTTGTTACCTGTGGAAAGGATAGATAAAAATGTTCGTTGAGGTTTAAATGGGAGTAAGTCTTCGTTATATAAATATCTTTCTAGGTTCTGCAATAAAACCGGGCCTTGACGAACGGCATATACTCCGTTTTTAGCAAGATCAGGATATCCCTCCAAGCTAGCATTGTCACCAACTGCAAAGATAGATGAGTGACTAACAGATTGTAAGGATTGATTAACAAGTACATATCCATTTTCATCTACAGAAAGTCCAGACTGTTTGAAGAGGTCCGGAGCTTTGGGACCTGTAAAATATAAGATCGAATGCTCTGGGAAAGATTTTGCTTGTTCTTGTGTCATTTGCTGGTACTCATGCAGTTGGACTCCTGCTTCGTGCAAAATAGTTCGAATCTTATTTGCATGTTTAGGATGGAACGAAAAAATTTCTGATTTTGTCCAAATAGAGACAGGAGAAGTTAGGCCCTCTTTGCTCCGATAGGTTTGTGCTGCTAATGCTAGTTCTACAGCAGATGCACCTCCTCCGACTATGGTGGGGGAATCAGCTGCTCTCCACTCCCGAACGAGAGTGGGAAAGCGAAAATTAGGTTTGTAGAGATTTTTGGAAGATGAGTGCTCGTGCACAGAACCAATGTTCACAGATAACATATCGAACGTTTTCACTCCATTATTTTGTAACAAAATGGTCTTTGAGAACGGATCGAGCGCCACCAGTGTATCTTCTAAAAAGATAATGCCTTTTTCAACGCAAAGTTGACGTAAGTCTATGCGGATATCGGACTCCTCGTATAGTCCTTCTGTGAAACCAGAAAACATGCCTGAGTAGTATTGATAGTTGGAAGGAGAGATGAGTGTTATATCAACATCTTCCTTTAGTGATTCTGGAAAGTTTTTTATTACATGAAGGTGGCTGTGACCGCCTCCTACTAAGTATAGGGAAGGTTTCATTAGTTATCTCCTTTATAAGTGAGCTTGGTTGTAATAAAGGTAGCAGTTCTACTAACTATAATCAAAATAAAAAAGCCTGCTTAGCAGACTTTTGGTGTGAGAATGATCCAGTTTTGTTCTTTTTTTTCTTTAGAGAGAACGGTTAGAGATACTTTTGATTTATATTCTTGTACCATGCGATAAAGTTCATCTTCTATTTCATTCATTTTATCGTAAACTTCTTGAAAAGAGAGATGGAACTTACTAGCTGCTTGCTGATGAGGAGATTGCTTACTTAGCTTATCTAAGTAGTGACCTGGGGTAGGGCTATATTCCGCAATTTGATCCTCTAAAGAAGTTATATAGACGTACAGCTCACGTTGATCAACTGGTAGGTTACTGACCAATTGGCGTCGTAAAATTTCTTCCAAACCACAGTACATAACCACCACTCCTTTTCAATTTACCAGCTAGATTTTTTTACGCCGGGAATCTGCCCTTTATGAGCATATTCACGAAATGCGATACAAGACATCTTAAATTTCCTTAATACGCCTCTAGGACGACCAGTTACCTCGCAGCGGTTTTTTAGACGAGTAGGAGAAGAGTCTCTTGGTAATTTTGCCAGTGCTGCGTAGTCGCCTTTTTCTTTTAGTTCCTTACGCAATTCTGCATATTTCTTCACCATTTCTTGTCGCTTTTTTTCTTTTACTACTTTTGATTTCTTAGCCATTAATATGCTCCTTTCTGATAACAGTAATCATTACGATTAGTTGATATTAAATCACAATTTGATTTCTAATGCAACTCAAGTGTGCTAGATATAAACAAACTGCTCGCTAATGCTCCTAATCATCGTTAAAATTATATTAAACTGGAGGCGATAAATATGAAAAAGTGGTGGATTGTCGCGGTTGTTTTTTCCATTGCACTATTATGGCTCCTACCTAGAGGAATGGAGTACTTCACTACAAGAAGTTATGAGACAGAACCTGTACAGGCGGAATTTCCAGACGGCACAGAAGTTGCTACGTTTGCTGGTGGTTGTTTTTGGTGCATGGAGCCACCTTTTGAAGAAATAGAAGGCGTATACGAAGTGATTTCAGGATATACAGGGGGAGAGGAGCCCAATCCAACTTATGAGCAAGTTTCTTCTGGCAACACCTCGCATATTGAAGCTGTTCAAGTGTATTACGATCCATCTCTAGTATCATATGAAGAATTATTACAGATCTTTTGGAGACAAATCGATCCTACTGATGCCTGGGGACAATTTGTGGATAAAGGACCTCAATACGTTTCGGGTATTTTTGTAAAAAATGAAAAAGAGAAAGTAACAGCAGAAAATAGTTTGAAAGAGATAGAGGATTCAGGAAGATTTAAAGAGCCAATCGTAACGTTTATTAGAGATGCATCAACTTTCTATGAAGCAGAAGAGTATCATCAAGATTACTATCTAAAAAAGCCCTCTCAATATAAGTTTTATCGAACTAACTCTGGTAGGGATCAGTTCTTAGATAATGCTTGGGGAAAAGACCGAAATATATCTATTGGAGAAAAATATCCAACTTATACGAAAGAGGAACTGAAAGAAAAATTAACAGAGTTGCAATATCAAGTTACGCAGGAAGATGCTACCGAACCAGCTTTTGATAATGAATACTGGGATAACAAAGAAGAGGGTATCTATGTGGATATTGTATCTGGGGAGCCTTTATTCAGTTCCAAAGATCAGTTTGATAGTGGAACAGGATGGCCGAGTTTTACAAAACCGCTAGTTCCGGCAAATATCGTAGAAAAAGAGGATCGTAGTTTATTCATGACGAGGACAGAAGTAAGAAGTAAACATGCTGACTCTCATTTAGGCCATGTGTTTACGGATGGGCCAGAACCGACTGGACTTCGTTACTGCATGAACTCAGCAGCATTAGAATTTATACCAGTAAGTCAGTTAGAAGAACGAGGATACGGAAAATACTGGAAATAGCAGAATGGAGCTACTTTTGATAAAGATCGAAAGTAGCTTTTTTTATCAAAATATAACAATACAAAAAAGATAGAAAAAGAGATAGCTACCGTGTAAAATTATCTCAATGCCTTATTTTAGGGGCAAAGGAAGTTGCCTTATAAAATTTCTGAAAAGTATAAAAATAAATGAGGTTGAGTAAATTGACAATCGATACAAAAGAGTTGGCTTTAAAAGAACAAACTATTTTCCATCATACTGGTAATAAAATTATTACAGAAGATAGAGAAATTAATATCATCGCAAAGATGGAAGAGCCATTAATTGTCGTATTAGGGAACGTACTTAGTCATGAAGAGTGTGACGGCTTAATTCAGTTATCAAAAGAACGATTAGAGCGTTCTAAGATTGGTAGCGGAAGAGCCATTGATGAAATTAGAACGAGTAGCAGTATGTTTTTCCAAGAAGGGGAAAATGAATTTATTGAACGAATCGAGAGACGACTGTCTCAAATCATGAACATTCCAACTAGCCACGGAGAAGGGTTGCAGATATTAAATTATCAAGTGGGCCAAGAGTACAAAGCACACTTTGATTTCTTTTCTTCTACTAAAGGACCAGTTAAAAATCCTAGAATTAGTACACTAGTGATGTATTTAAACGATGTTGAAGAAGGTGGAGAAACGTATTTTCCTGAACTAGGATTCTATGTATCTCCGCAAAAAGGGATGGCTGTGTACTTTGAATACTTCTACGATAATCAAGATTTAAACAACCTAACATTACATGGTGGATCACCTGTAAGAGTTGGGGATAAATGGGCTGCGACGCAGTGGATGAGAAGGCAGCAATATAGAGCATAAAAAAAAAACCAAGAGGGCTATCCTTTTGGTTTTTCTATTTCGTACTAAAGATCCCGAAGAACTTTTCCATGATTGATTTACCCCCGTCGTTCTCGTCCTCCAATACAGAATTTTGATAGAATTCAAATCTATTTTTTCCATTATTTTTTGCTATATACATAGCTTTATCTGCATGAACCAGTATCTCTTCCATATTCGTGGCATTGTTTGGGAACAACGCAATTCCAATACTAGTAGATAAAGAGAGAGAAGAAGGGAGTATTTGATATGGAGAATACAAAACTTCTATAATCCTTGCTGCTAATTGATTAATTTCTTCTGGACATGTTTCTTCAATGACAATAATAAATTCGTCTCCTGCTAAACGACACACAAAGTCTTCTTCTCGAATGGTTGCATCCAACCGCCTAGCAACTTCTTTTAACAGTTCGTCTCCACCGTCATGCCCAAGTGTATCATTGACCTCTTTAAATCCATCTAAATCAAGGAACATGGCTGCAACAGTTCTATTTTTTCTCTTAGCTCGAGATAACACCTTAGTAAGATGGCGATAGAGCATTGATCTGTTTGGTAGCTCTGTGAGTTCATCATAGTAAGCTAATTGTCTGTAATGAAGTTCCTTTTGCTTTTGTTCCGTAATATCTTGGACTAGTACATCAATATAGTCTCCTTTGAATAAACTAGTTTGAAACTCTATCCACCGACCCTCATTTGTTTGAAAGGTGAATCTATCAAAAGATTTTAGAGCAATGTTATCCCACATAGCTTCATAGTTTTGTACATCTTCTGCTATCAATCTAAAAGGTAATGAAGAGAGGGGTAAACGTTCGTTTATAGGTATTCGAAATATTTTTACTGAAAATTGTTCTAATTGTTCTTCTAATATCTCATTTGTACGTTGATAGGTAGCGTTATCTATTTCTAATTGACTTTTCTCTTGTTGTAACTGATCAATTTTATTTTTTGCGTTCATCATTTGCAAAATGTTAAACAGGATGGATGAAAATAAAAGGACAGCAATAAAAATTTCTAAGCCCATCTCCGTTTGCTCCTCCCTAACTGTATATAATCCTATTATCATCAACTTGACGAATTTTGTCGAAAGGTAATATTTCATTTTGTTTCAAGATACATCCAAAAGTTAATTTCTCTCGTTATCTTATTAGACGCTTTGTATATTCGCCAATAAATAGTATGCTATAAGTAAAACTTTATACAAAGGGGTACGGTATGAACGAGTTAAGAGATGAAGAGTTATATCGTAAAGTGCTCCAAAAAGATCAAGAGGCACTATCTACCTTATATTCTCGATATGAAAAACTTATCTACTCCTTCGTCTTTAAAATGACAGGAGATCGCACTATTACAGAAGAAGTAATTCAAGAAGTTTTTATTAAAATATGGCGTAAACATGCTCCGTATGAAGAGAGTAAAGGGAAATTTTCTTCTTGGCTCCTTACCATGACTAGGAATATGGCACTTGATTTAATACGAAAAAGAAATAAAGTGGAAACGTATGCTTACGATGAAAGAGACGATCAAAGGCAAGAGGAGAATACTCCAGAAGATCATATAGAATGGAAAGAAAAGAGACATGTCGTGCAAGAAGCTATTTCAGAACTAAAACCTGATCAACAAAAAGTAGTCGAACTATTTTATTTTCAAGGAGAAACCCAACAGCATATTGCTGATCAAACTGGTATTCCACTCGGCACGATAAAAGGAAGGATACGGCTTGCCTTAAAACATATTCGGAAGTCGCTAGAACAGAAAGGAGGTATTCAAGATGAGTAGCCATTGTCATCAAGTTATCGATTTTGTGAACAACCAACTTACAGAGAAAGAACAACAAGCTTTTGAGCACCATCTTGCCTCTTGTTCCGAATGTAAAAAAGAAGTAGAGGAACTACAAGCGTTAATGCAGGATCTTCCTTTTGCTGCAACACCTATAGAGCCGCCAGCTGATTTAAAGGAGCGCGTGTTAGCCAAAGTTTTGGAAGATGATCAACCAATGGTTAGTGAAAAAGTAGTTCCGATGCTTAGGAAAAAGAACTGGTACACACCAGCGTTAGCGGCTGCTTTGTTCTTATCTGTCATTGCAAATATGTATTTGATTAGTACTAACACAGACGGAGAAGGACAGCCGACCGTTATACAGTCAGCTTCCTTAGCTCCATCAGATAATTCCTATCAAGCTTTTGCTTCCATTATCGGAACAGAGGGTGGCGGACAAAACCTTGTCATCCAAGCAAGCCAGCTAGACGAATTGTCTGGAGATGAAGTGTATCAGGTTTGGTTAATTAATGAGGAAGGTCCAATTCCAACGGGCTCGTTTACACCTGATGTGAGTGGGAACGGAACAATCGTTTATAACTTGAGCAAAGATTTGCAGAAGGTAGACTGGGATCAAGTAGCTATCTCTATCGAACCAAATCCAAATAGCGAAACGCCTCTTGGAGAAGTAGTCCTTGCAGGTAACTTATAAGAAAGTATAAAAGCGTCAGCAGGGATGTTATGCCATCCTTGCTGGCGCTTTTTAAACTCTTCTGGCGAGAGGGGATTTGATTTGAGGAGAGAATAGAGGCGTCTTAAACTCACGAAGGAAGAGAAAGCGCGCTGCTAGGAGAGAATAAGCGTGTCTTAAACTCACGAAGGAAGAGGAACCACGCCGCTAGGAGAGAATAAGCGTGTCTTAAACTCACGAAGGAAGAGGAAGCGCGCTGCTAGGAGAGAATAAGCGCGTCTTAAACTCACGAAGGAAGAGGAAACGCGCTGCTAGGAGAGAATAAGCGCGTCTTAAACTCACGAAGGAAGAGGAAACGCGCTGCTAGGAGAGAATAAGCGCGTCTTAAACTCACGAAGGAAGAGGAACCACGTTGCTAAGAGAGAATAAGCGCGTCTTAAACTCACGAAGGAAGAGGAACCACGCTGCTAAGAGAGAATAAGAGCGCTTTAAACTCACGAAGGAAGAGGAAACGCGCAGCTAGGAGAGAATAAGAGCGCCTCAAACTCACGAAGCAAGAGGAAACGCGCTGCTAGAAGAGAATTGGAATGCAGTCCACGCAGAAATAAAGGTATTCTCTTCACTGGTTTAACGCTTTATAATGAAGCTACCAATATATATAAGGAGATTCCCTATGAACAAATCTCTTCAGTACACCCTACTTGCGGTAGGTGTGTTAGCACTATCGACATCGGCCATTTTTGTCATGCTTGCTACGGCACCAGCACCAATCATCGCTTTTTATCGCATGCTTTTTTCAAGTGTTTTATTACTTCCTTTTATCCTAATAAAGAAATCGGCGAAAGCACAGATCAAGTCCTTCACCAAGCAGCAGTGGATGTTCAGTTTTTGGGCAGGGGTTTTACTAGCTAGTCATTATGTCCTTTGGTTTGAATCGTTACGATTTACTTCTATCGCGAGTTCCACCATTCTTGTGACACTACAATCGATATTCTCCTTCATCGGAGCGTATTGGCTGTTTAAAGAAAGAATCCAAAATGCAGCTCTGTTAGCTGGGGTTATTGCAATCGCAGGAAGCTTCATCGTTGGCTGGGGGGACTTTCAAATAGGGGGCACTGCTCTGTTTGGTGATGCATTAGCATTATTGGGAGCAATGACAATTGCCTTTTATTTTTTAGTAAGTCAGTCCATCCGAAAAGCAGTAGATGTCATTCCTTACACGTTTGTCGTTTACACAATTAGTTCATTCGTTTTATTAGTCTATAATGTAGTATTATCTAACCCGTTTACTGGATTCCCAGTAAAGGATTGGTTTTGGTTTGCCTGCTTAGCAGTAATCCCAACTATCTTAGGACAACTGGTATTCGTGTGGCTAGTAAAGTGGGTAAGTGCGTCCACTATTTCCATGAGTATATTAGGGGAACCGATAGGAACGATTATCCTCGCCTATTGGATTTTCCAAGAACATGTGACTCTGTACCAAGTGGTGGGTTCAGGCGTTATTCTTGGAGGAATCTATATGTACTTAGTAATCACGGAAAAGAAATCAACACCACTTACAGAAGAAGCCTACACTAGTTTGTAGGCTTTTTCCCGTTTTCAAACCTTAATTAGAGTAACCAATTTTCCACATTTCTTCTGGGTTCATTTCATACTTATTGTTTTCTCTCGTCATGAAATAGCACATGATAAATTCGCGTCTAATGGTTGCGAAATCTTCATGAAATTGTTTAATAAACTCGTTTACTTCCTTTTCCTCGTATAGTCGCCCTTTTTCTAATTTTCGAGCTAAATAGTCTAAGATAATTAACTTTTTCTTCCGCTGGGCTGGCAACGTCTTTATTTTACCGTCTGTTGTTAGGAAATTTTGCAGAACTTTATTCTTCTCCTCAATAGTTACTAATTGCTTATCCATCGTTTCATCCCCCATTTTTATCACAGCTTGCGACATCTGTAGTAACTTTTTCTCATCTAAGTGGTAGTAAACGGAATTCTTCTCCCGCCTCTCATAAACTAATCCACAATCCCGTAACTTGGTAAGGTGATGAGAAATAGTGGCAGGTGTTAATGCAAGTTTCCCAGCAATTGCTTGACCGTGTAGTGGACCAGAGTTGAGAAGTGCAATGATGCGTAAGCGCGTTTTGTCCCCTAATGTTTTATGAAATGTAATTAATCTATCTAACTGCATATAGCCAACTCCTTAGATAAGTATCTAATTAGATGATAATCTAACTAGATGCCTCTTGCAATGAAAAGTACACGAAGGAAATTCGACAATGGGAGTCGAATAAAGTACATACCGATAATGAGACGAGGAGAATTAAAATGGAAGCATGGATTGAAGAGTTATTTTCCAAAGAGTTATTATACAAAGCCGCAGAGGCGTTTCATACAGATGCAACGAACGCAAAAAAGCTAGGAGACTTTGAAAACTATGTTTTTGAAGTGTACCGAGATGAAGTGCCTTTTATTTTACGATTAACGCATTCTTCACACCGTACGAAAGAAGAGATTGAAGGTGAATTAGAATGGATCAACTTCTTACACGCTGGAGGGGTAGACGTATCTTTAGCGCACACATCTGGTACGAATGATTTGGTAGAAACATTTAAAGTAGCAGACTCTAAGTTCTTTGCGTGTTTATTTACAAAAGCACCGGGACAATTGGTTACACATAAAGAACCAGCATTTAATGAAGCGTTATTCCAAGCGTGGGGGAAAGCTATTGGCAAGATGCATGCTGTTACAAGGTTATACGAACCAACAGTAAGGAAAAGAGGAAATTGGTATGAAAATACAGAGAAACAGGTAACATCTTTTATTACGCTAGAAAGCGATCAAGAGATAAAGGATAAAGCTCTTCAACTAGTTACAGAAATGAAGCAATTGCCGCAAAGAAACGATACGTATCAACTGATACACACGGATCTTCATAACCATAACTTTTTCTATCATGAAGGAAAGGTGTATGCCTTCGATTTTGATGATGCTAGCTATCACTATTTAATTAGTGATCTCGCAATAGCAGTCTACTATGCTACGTGGCGAGCGACAGAAGGTTTAGGGATAAAGGAGCGGAGTGCATATGGAAACGATATGTTTGCACACTTATTGAAAGGTTACGTTTCGGAAAACAAGCTTTCATACGAAGTGTTAGAATGGATTCCTGCTTTTTTCCGTCTTCGTGACGTAGAGTTGTATAGTGTCTTTATCCAGAAAATTGACTTGTCTAAGGCAGACGAGAGGATCAAGAGATTGGTAGGAGATATTCGAGATAGAATTTTAAGAGAAGAATTATTAGTAGAACTTGATATAGAAAAGTATAAAGATCTATTGGAAAGCTGAGGAGAGCAAATGTTAAAAGCAGAATTAGCTGCAATTAAGGAACTTCAAGCCACATGCGAAAAATATGAGCCAATTAAACTTAAGTTAAACTGGGATATGCTAGAGACAAGAAATGATCTTGAGAAGAATGATTTCTTTTACTATGAAGAACAAGAACTGATAGGATACTTGGCACTCTATCCATTTGGAAATAAGGTAGAAGTTTGTGGAATGGTTCATCCATCACACCGCAGAAAAGGATTGTTTTCTGCACTTTTTCAACAAGCGAAGCAGGTGATAGAAGAACAAGGGTTTACTAGCATTCTTTTAAATACTCCTGCTGCCTCTAAAGCTGGTATGGAGTGGACGATAGCAGTTGGTGGGAAGCTAAAAATGAGCGAACATCAGATGAAATGGGATCGAGTAACGAAAACGGATTTAGCTCCAGTGATATTACGAAAGTCCACGTTAGATGATTACAAGTGGGAAGCGGATTTGGATGTCCTTTGTTTTGGGATGACGCGAGAGGATGCAGAGTCTTTCACAAATAGAAAGCATGCAGAGAATCTAGAAAATTTCTTTATCATAGAGGATGAGAAGCAGGCAGTTGGTAAAGTTCGAGTACAAGAGCTAGACGGGGAAGCATGGATTTATGGATTTGCCGTTCACCCTAATTTCCAAGGGAAAGGAATAGGAAGAAGAACGTTATCTCAGTTAATAAACATTTATAGCCAAAAAGACCTTGATATTTGTCTTGATGTAGAAGTAGAAAATCTCCATGCACTAGGATTATATGAGTCTTGTGGATTTAGAGTCACGCAAGGGCAAGATTACTATGACTATAACATATGAAAAAGGAGAGACATCTGTCTCTCCTTTTTCATTTACCGGTGTACGCTTTTATAGCGTCTCGTAAAAATACCGCTGCACCTTTTCCTGCCTTCTTATCATAGAAATTCGTAAATCGCTCATCCGCCACATACATTTCAGCTAGACCTGCATGTGCTTCCTTAGAGTAATGGCACCAATAGTGACTAATCCAATTTTTGTGCAAGGAAGCAAGGTGCTGAGCTTCTATACTAAAAGGATCCCCGGTTTGCATTGTACGTGCTAACGTTTTCAAAATCTCTTTGCCTAAAACGTCTGCTTTTTCCCATTCTTGTTTAGATAGGGATTTCATCTTTTGATAGGATTGATCAATCTGTTCATCTCCGTACTTTTCACGGATTTCCTTCCCATAAATCTGTTCGTTTTCCTTTAAAACAGAGTCTTTAAACGCTTCAAACTTTTCTTCTGCTGACATAGTACGTCTTCCTTTCTTAGCATCAATGGTTGCATCGACTTGTTGAATAAGTCTTTCCAACTGTTCACGCTTTTCTAGCAGGTTTTTTCGGTGGTTAAGAAGAGTTTGAAGTGGATCAAAATGTTTGTCATTCATTAACTGACCTATCTGTTGCAGCGGAATATCCAATGAACGATAGAACATTATGTGCTGCAGACGATCAAGATTCTCTTCTGTGTATTCTCGGTAACTAGACGCATCATTTCTACTTGGAGATAGCAATCCAATCTCATCGTAATATCTAAGTGTACGAGTCGAAACACTTGAAAGTTTTGCAACTTGTTGTATAGAATACTTCATCTCTTCACCTCCTACTTTTACTGTAAAGGTTGACGTAACGTGAAGGTCAACAGGTTTTAGTGACTTTTAAAAAAATCGGGCGGCTGCGGCTTTTGGATATAGTAGCCTTGTGCTAAATCTAACCCTAACTCTTTACAAAACGTGTATTCTTCTTTCGTTTCCACACCTTCTGCTAATGTCTTGAAGCCTAAATCTAGCGAAAGTTTTTTTACCTTATGTAGGAATTTCTGCTTTTCCGTATCCAAATGACAGTTGGTAATATACCCTCGATCAATTTTGACATAGTCAGGTTGTAGAGCAGAAAGTACATCTAATGTCGCAAACCCTGCTCCTACGTCATCAAGGGCAACTTTCATTCCCTCTTGTTTATATCTCTTCAGAACAGAAAGAAGATGAGGAACATCGTCTATTCTCTCTGTTTCTACTACTTCAAAAATGAGATCTTGTGGATTGATTGCATATTTTTCAACGAGAGAAAAAGTATGCTGTAAACAGAAATCAGGGTTATAAATAGTAGATGGTAAAAAGTTGATAAAGCTTTTTGTTCCATTAGGTATCACCTTAGAACGTGCTTTTATAGCTTCTTCTCTTGCACGCTGATCTAATCTAGAATGAAGCCCAATATCATTGGCTAGCGAGAATAAATGCCCGGGACGCAGCTGGTAATCTTTTTCATTAGAACGTAATAAGGATTCATAGCCGTATATCTCATGGTCTTCGAGTGTAATAATCGGCTGTAAGTAGCTCATCATCTTACCACTTTGGATAAATTGAATATCCTTATAATTATGTACGATAGAAAGTAAACGAGAAACGTTAAAGGATGCAGTATTGAGAATAATCTCCCCGATACGGTTGTGAGAAAGTTTTTCTAGGATTGTTACTAGTTCAGTATGATTGGTGTATGAGAGAACACGGTCTAATAAAGCAATATGTATTGTTCCACTGTCAGGAACATGGTAATGAACACCACAGTGCACACATGAATTCATGAAAACTCCCCTTTCTATACTATCTTATCGGATTAAGATGATTTTATTAAGAGAATTGTATTGATTTTTCAAAAAAACGGTATATAGTTAATAAAGTTGTCAGTCTTTGAGTACAAGTAGAGAGGAAACGTTCTATGAATACGCAACTTTTAGAAGAAAGAATTCTATTGGAAGTAACGAGAAACCCTAATATCTCTATGAGAGAACTAGCTAGACAGTTTGATATTCAACCTGTCCAAGCGGGTGCTTATGTT
Organism: Mangrovibacillus cuniculi; assembly: GCF_015482585.1. Taxonomy (NCBI): domain Bacteria; kingdom Bacillati; phylum Bacillota; class Bacilli; order Caryophanales; family Bacillaceae; genus Mangrovibacillus; species Mangrovibacillus cuniculi. Next base: position 2,932,718 of record NZ_CP049742.1, read on the forward strand.
CAAGAGCTAAGAAAAAACGGGAAAATAAAAGTAGACTCATGGCTATTCCATACAGGAGATTTTGTAGGACCAGTAAGTTGTATTATGGAAACTACTGTTAGTACAAATCAGTTAGATTCATTTAAAGAAATAATAAATACCTATACAGATATAGAATTTTGTTATCAGGTAGCAGGGGATGCTTGCTTCCTAGTTAAGGTTCAACATGATACATATAAGGAAATAGAAACATTTATTCGTAACCTGCAAACGGTGGTACAAACGATCATTCCACTAGTGTTTCCTGTTGAATATCAAACCGCTTAAGATGCCAGTAAATGGTGTCTTTTTTTGTTGCGTGACCAGCAACAACTCATCTGACATGTTGTCTAGCTGCAGGTGCGCAACCGCTCGGAAAAGTTTGAAAGCCCTCCGTTGGCTGAAGAGCTGCCTACTCGGTCTTCCCAACTTTTCTGCCGCGGTTAAACGCGCGCCTTCCGCTTTTCTAAAGACCACGTGATGTGGTCCGTACTTAGATGAGTATCCTTAATATAATGCTTTCCAAGTCTGTGCATATCTTCAACCGCTCGGAAAAGTCCGAAAGCCCTCCATTGGCTGAAGAGCTGCCTACTCGGTCTTCCCAACTTTTCTGCCGCGGCTAAACGCGCGCCTTCCGCTTTTCTAAAGACCACGTGATGTGGTCCGTACTTGAATGAATCTTGGTGATTCAAATTGCGGAAAATGTTTCTATTTATCTTAACTTTAGATAAAATAAAAATAAAAACGAGGTGGATTCAATGAAATCATGGACAAAGTCAATAACTATTAATGCTCCAATTGACATCGTGTGGAATCTTTTTAATGGCAGTACGGAACAAATGCAAAAGATAATGCCTCAAGTGGTTGCAAATGAACCAGTTAAAGTAACTGATGAGGGTGTAGGTACAGTCTATAGGCAAACGTATCAAGAAGGTAAAAGAACACAGACATATGATGTAGAAACGATAGAGTTCACAGATAAGGCAGAAGAAAAGAAACTGAAAGTAGGATTTCAGATAGCTGGTATGTTTGATATTACGGCAAAGTACGAATTAGCTGAAATAGACGAAAACACAACTCATTTTACTTATACCGCTACAAATAATCCTTTAAAATGGTATGTTAAACCGTTTTTACTATTTGCCAGCGATAAAGTAGTCGTCAATTTTGTGGATAGAGTAAAGAAGGTTGCAGAGACAAATCAACGAAATGAGTAAGACCGAGATGATTATGGTAGTGGACGAGGATAGAAATTCCCTTTATCCAGCCACTAGAGAAAAGATACACAGAGAAGGCTTGTGGCATGAGGTATTTCATTGTTGGTTATTGGACACTAGTGCGGAATCACCATTCGTCTATTTACAAGAGAGAAGTTTAACTAAAGCCGACTTTCCAGGTCTTTACGATATTTCAGCAGTTGGACATATCTTAAAAGGAGAATCCATACAAGATGGAGTTCGTGAAGTGGAAGAGGAACTTGGTTTATCTGTAAAATTGGAGGATCTTCGCCGATTAGCTATTGTAAAAACGGAAACGATTATTGGGGAGTTTAAAGATTTTGAACACCCTCATGTCTATTTACTAGATAAGCAAATGAGTTGGGATGACTTTTCTGTCCAACTGAGTGAAGTAAGAGGAATGGCTAGAGTGCCTTTGAGAAACCTTTTCAACTTTACTCTTAAAAAGGTTCAGAGTTTAGAAATAGAAGGATTTAGAATGGATAATGGTGTACAAACCTTTTATAAGGAAGAAGTAGATTATTCTAACTTTGTCCCACACGACCGAAAGTATTGGAGAGAAGTATTGGAGCCAATGGTTGAATACTGTAATCGACAAGGTAAGAGAGTGTAAAGATAATACAAAAAGGATTGATAGTGGTTGATCAATCCTTTTTAGTATTTCTTTCACTTGGTATTTATGTGAAGAAGTGGTGTCTAGCTTCAGGTGCGCAACCGCGCGCCTGAAGCTTTTCTCACACAAGAGCATGTTGATGCGCATGCAACTTCGCAAACACCCCATCCTCTACTTGCAATAACTCTTCCTGCGTTCCATCTTCCGCAACGCCGTCTGTTGTAATAACCATAATGCGATCTGCTTTTCGGATAGTTGCTAATCGGTGAGCGATGACTAAAGTCGTACGGTTCTTTGCTAACTCGTTTAACGCATCTTGGATAATAGCTTCAGTCTCTGTATCTAAAGCAGAAGTGGCTTCATCTAAAATTAAAATCGGTGGATTCTTTAAGAACATTCTAGCAATCGCTAGTCTTTGTTTTTGTCCACCAGACAACTTCAGGCCACGCTCTCCGATTTGTGTATCGTATCCATCCGGTAATGAGTGAATCAGGTCTGTTAAGTGGGCTCTTCTTGCTGCTTCTTCAATTTCCTCTTGCGATGCTGAAAGCCTACCATAAGCAATATTCTCTCTAAGGGTACCAGTGAACAAAAAGACATCTTGTTGTACAATCCCAATCTGAGAACGAAGGGATTCTTTGGTCATATTCCGCACATCTATTCCATCGATTGTAATACTACCTTCTGATACATCATAAAAACGAGGTATTAACGAACAAATGGTTGTTTTACCAGCACCAGAAGGACCGACAAAGGCAACTGTTTGACCAGCTTGTATGGAGAAGGATAAGTCTGTTAGTGTTGGTCTATTTTCTTCATATTGAAAGGTAACGTTTTGAAACGCAATATCTCCTTTTAAAAACTCAACTTCAACTGCATCAGTTTTATTTTGAATATCTGGAACAGAATCCATTAACTCCATAAATCGTTTAAATCCAGCCATTCCTTTTGGATAAAGTTCTAGTAGAGCACTGATTTTATCAATGGGTTTAAAAAGTACATTAACATATAAAATAAATGCAACTAGTTCTCCATATGAAAGTGCGCCAGCAAATGTTAACCAGGCTCCATAAACTAAGATGATCAATGTCATCAACCTAGTAGTGATATAAATTCCAGATAAGTTGTAACTCATTACTTTATAAGCACGAAGTTTTGATTTTCGGAAAAATTGGTTGTTCTCTTGGAAGCGGTCCATCTCATATTGTTCGTTTGTAAACGATTGAACCACACGAGCTCCGGATACACTGTCTTCTACACGAGCATTGACGTCTGCAATGTTTCCGTACATCTTCGTCCACGCTCTGTTCATATTAATATTGGAATAGGAGATCAACCAAATTAAAAACGGAACAATTAGTATTGCTACCATTGCTAGTTCCACATTAATGCTCAGCATAATCCAAAATGCTCCTATAAAGGTCATAATGGCAATAAATAAATCTTCTGGTCCATGATGCGCTAGTTCTCCGATGTCCATTAGATCATTCGTTACGCGACTCATAATATGACCAGTTTTGGTGTTGTCAAAGAATCGAAAGGATTGTCTTTGGACATGTTGGAATAATTCTTTCCGCATATCCGTCTCGATGTTTATTCCTAGTTTGTGCCCCCAATAGTTAACAACAAATTGCATACCAGAGCTCATTAAATACAATGTCAACAATCCTGCGCTGACAGCAATGATGGTAGACCAATTTCCTTCTGGTAAAAGGGAATCGATAAACCAAGATACTGCAAGTGGAAACCCAAGTTCTAAAATTCCGACGAAAATAGCGCAGAAAAAGTCGATATAAAATAAGCGTTTATGGGGATGATAATAGCTAAAAAATCGTTTTATCATTTTTTCACCTCTTCAAAAAGATTCCATAAAATCACTTTATCAGAATAAAGATATACTAGCTACAAAAATTATCACTTCTCATATTGACGAGATAGGCTAAGGATTGTATGATGATGCTGTAACGATAAAGCTGTTACACAATCATTAAAACAAAACACTCCAAAGGGGAGTAGCAGATAAAAGTTCGTCGTCATTCCGTGATGGATTTCCATCTCCGGCGTTCTTTGCAACAAACAATGTTGTTTGCGAGACCTTTGCCTAATAGGTAAAGGTCTCTGTATATAAGTGAAAAAGTGACCCTTACCCTATGATGGTTTGGGTCTTTTTGTATAAAAGAGGAGATCGATGATTGGATGGATGTTGATAGGATACAAAAGTGTTTTATCTTCATGACTTGGATACTATTAATGAACCTTATGGCCGGAATTATTATTAATGGAGAAGTGAAGAATCCGCCGTGAACGCTTTAACTCACTTCTACTATTATAGTAATACTGGAAGCTAAGAAGGAAAAGAAAGGAAGAAAGTGGATGTTCTTTTTAGGGAAGAAACATCGCGTGGACTTGTGTCTGGAAAAAGAATTTTATCAGCCAGGTGAGCGTGTGGAAGGAACAATTAAATTAGAAAAGCGAAATAGAGATAAGATGACTAGACTTGAAGTAGAACTTTGGGAGTTAGCTAAAGGAGGAAAGTGGGAGTATATAGATCATGTGCGATCTTTCCTTCTGGGTGATGAACTTGAAGCTGGACAATCTAGGGTGGTAGAATTTCAAACTGTTCTTCCAGCTAGTTGTTGCCATACAAAGCAATACCGTTTGAAAACTAAGCTTGTGACAGAAAGAAACAAAATGCAAGTAGATCATGATCCGATAAACATACTGCCTACATGGTCTTAGTTTTGTAAATGACATGTAAGATGTATGTTACCTACCCGTTATGATTTTCTAGTAAAGTGTAGAAAAAGAGATAAGGGGATAATAGGATGAAATGGTTTGCTAGTGTGTTAGTTGGTTCCCTTTTATTAATGGGTTGTCAACAGGGAGAAAGTTCGTCGGAGGATGTCCCGTTTGAAACAGTTCAAGTGAGTCCTGAGGAACTTCCGGAACCTGAAAAAGATAAAACGGTGAAAAACTACTCTATAGAAGAAGAAATGCTTGAAGATACTAGAGGAACAATTATTGTAAGTACCAGTGCCACTTCAGATGAAGAATGGACGAAAATTGCAAAAGAAGTAGCATATCAATATCCGGATCTCTCTAAAGTGGAAGTCCAATTGATAGAAGAAAATCAATCTCAAGAAATGGCAACCGTATTTGTGCCTCTCTCTGATGAAGCGGTGCAAGAACTAGGAGTAGAGGATCAAACGGAAGTAGTTTTAGAGACAAGATAATATAACGTAAGTCCCACAGGAGCGCCTGGTGGGACTTTTTAATATATGGTTTTTTCGCGGACCACAAGAAGGGGAGAAATTGAAGTCAGGTGTCCCGCAAGAGCGTCTCGCGGACCACAAGAAGAGGAGAAATTGAAGTCAGGTGTCCCGCAAGAGCGTCTCGCGGACCACAAGAAGAGGAGAAATTGAAGTCAGGTGTCCCACAAGAGCGTCTCGTGGACCACAAGAAGAGGAGAAATTGAAGTCAGGTGTCCCGCAAGAGCGTCTCGCGGACCACAAGAAGAGGAGAAATTGAAGTCAGGTGTCCCACAAGAGCGTCTCGTGGACCACAAGAAGAGGAGAAATTGAAGTCAGGTGTCCCACAAGAGCGTCTCGCGGGCCACAAGAGCGTCTCGCGGACCACAAGAAGAGGAGAAATTGAAGTCAGGTGTCCCGCAAGAGCGTCTCGCGGACCACAAGAAGAGGTAAACCCTAATCCAAGTGTCCCGCAAGATAATCCCACCATTCGCCTCGCTCGCTAATTAAAGTCTATCTTCACAAAATTATTCCTTTGAAAAATAATCCTCATCCAGCAATGCGTAAATACATGTATCTGTCAGCTTTTGCTCATCTACAGACCAATCCTCTTTACGAAGAACACCTTCTAAAATATAGCCACTTCTCTCAGCTACGGCTCTGCTCTTCCAGTTGTGGCCTTCACAACGTATTTCTACTCGCTTCAATTCTAAGGTTTCAAAGGCGAATTTCGTCAGAGCATTTACTGCTTCTGTTACATAGCCCTTACCTGTGTATGTCGAATCTAACCAGTAACCAATCTCTGCAGACATCTTTGACCAGTCTAAATTATGGAAACCGGTGGAACCAACTACTTGGTCTGTTGCTTTCTCTACAATAATAAATCGAAGCGCTTCTCTTAAATCAAACTTTGCAATAGCCTGACGGAGGTTAATTTCTGTCTCTTCTTTGTTTTGTCCCTTATAAGCAAAAGGGAGCCACAATTTCAAATCATCTAGAGAGCGTTCAATTGCGGTATATAATTGCTCTGTGTCTTCTACTTTTGGACAACGTAGAAGAAGTCTGTCACTACTTATTTCTTTCGGTATTTCCCGAAGTATAGGATTCACAAAAATCCCCTCCTTTTCTACATAATATCACAATTTTCTGTCTTTAAAAGTGAATTATTTCTCGGGAAATGTCGTTTCATTTCCCCAAATAATGTAGTTTTTTAGCGCTTTTAGAGGAAAAATCCAGTTGTAACTGTGGTAATACATATAAAAATTTCCCGGAAGTCCTGCTCCTGTCGGATAAGAATAGGTCCAATTGCGTTCCAGTAATTGTTTGCATAAAGATTCCATACCTTTTTCAATACTTAATGCAACATTAGAAGGTGTGTTTCCTATTGTAGGGTAAACACTGATCAGTCCATCCAAGGCCCAAGCAGTTTGTGAAGGTGTACTGGCGTAAAGAGGTACGTATTGGTCTTTTTGATCACTATAACAAGACTCCCCCCAACCTCCATCTGGATTTTGGGTAGAAAGAAGAAACTTAACAGCTTTTTTTAGCATATCATCATCAGGCTTTACTCCTACAGATGCCAACCCTGTTACACTAGCCCAAGTGCCATAAATAAAGCACACACCCCACCTACCAAACCAGCTACCATCCTCTCTCTGTTTAGATCGAAGCCAGTCTACAGCTTTTCTTATAGAGGTATGTTCAAGTGTGAAATTTTTATAAGTACCGAAATACTCGATAACTCTCCCTGTTAAATCAGGAGTAGAAGGATCTATTGCCGCTGCTTCAGCGCCATCCATCGGAAATGCAGTATAAATTTTCTTTGTTTTGTTCGGTTCGAAAGCTGGAGATCCTCCAGCTTCGTTTTGCATCGCAAGTAAATATTTTTCTCCTCTATCGATTGCAGCAGTATCAACTTGTTGAAAGTGAAGTGCACGTAGTGCCGCAGATGTGTCATCTAAGTCAGGGTGTATCGTGTTACTATTAGAAAAACCCCAACCACCTGGTTCTACATTCTTTCTTTCTAACGCCCAATCCCCTTTCTTTGTATGCTGATGTTTAAGAAGGAATGGAACAGCTGAAGTAATCACTTGTTTGGTAGCTTGATAACCTGGTGTCTGAAGGACATAAGTTACTAAAGCTGTATCCCAAATGGTAGAAGGGGAATTTTCTACATGCTGAATTCTAGGGTTATAATGCCCTAACACACCGTTAACCGCTCTTCTAACTAATGCAGAACCACTTAGGTGTCCAGTAGCTAGTAAGGCATAAATATAAAAGAATGTTGAACTAAAGTAACTGTAATAAGTACCATCATCTTCTGTTCGATCAAGCATGTAATTCTTCGCCCTATGTAAGGCTTCTTCAGAAGGATATTGTACTAAATCATGAATGTGTGTAGTAATGTTTTCAAGAAGTTTACGTTGTTCGGTATCGATAGTAGGGCTTCTTTGATCAATAACAAGATGTCTAATGGAAGGAGTATGTTTGTTGAAATGGATATATCGCTTGTGCTTAAGAATTAACATAGGAGCTAAGTGAACTCTTGCATAACTGCTAAAGTCGTAAAAGTGAATAGGGCTCCATGATGGTAAAAGGAGGATTTCTATAGGGATTGGGAAGAACCTACTCCAAGGGTACTGACCGTGAGACGCTAACATAAACTTTGTAATGGAATGTACTTTATCTAGTCCACCCATGTCACGTATATACGTTTCTGCCTTTTTCATCATAGGATCACTGGCGGCACAAACCCCACTGTACAGAAGAGCAAAATATGCCTCGACAGTGGAAGAAAGATTTCCGTTTTTTTCATCGTGAAATAACTTCCATGTTCCATCCGCCGTTTGAAGTTTTATTAATCGCTGTCCTAACACGCGAATTAAAGGGTGATCCTTTTGGTTTAATGAAGTTAGTAAAATCATGGTGTATGCATCCGTCATAATAGGACCTTCAAAAGGAAAACGAAAAGACCCATCTGACACTTGAAAATCCTCTATAGAGGAAGTTAATTGTTCAATCAGTATGTTAACTCTAGAGATAGACATATACTCGCTCCCTTCTATACACTTATATGAGGAGGAGGGTAGAAAAAGGATATTAACTTTCTAGTTTAGCTTCTAGATCTTCACTCATAATGAAGACTTCGATTCTTTCTCCTGTTTCCGTTGAAATATCACTATGACTAGAAAGGATAGGAAGGCCTGTTAAGTTGGTAATAATCTCTTCAAATGCTTCGCTATGAATTTCTCGCAAAACTTGCCGCATTTGTTTGACTAATTTTTTTCCTTCTTCATGCTGGATTAGGTGCTTTTCCTCGATTGTTAACACACCTTTAAAACGAGTAATAACCATATCTTTTACTATATATGTTTTTGTTTCTTGAGGTCCTCTCCCAACTAAATCACGCTGATATTTAATACAAGCTTCACTAATTTCTGCTTCTAGTTTTCTTTTAGGCGATACGGGCATGGTTAGCACTCCTTTCTAAGTTATTGATAATACTAAAAATAGTACAGAAAAGTGTCAATGGAATTTTACAAAAAAATATATTTACAAATAGAGAACATGGGAGTATGATAATCCTCGTATTCAACTGAAACTGGCTTAATCCTGCATAGCAGGAACGGAGGAACCGATTAATTGGGGTTAATTTTACGTATGTAAAAGGGATGAAGTACTCTTTCGCCATCCTACCCGTCAGCTAACTTCGTAGGCTAAAGCGAGGGAGGTCATAGAGGCCACCTTTATATCAGGAGGTTTTTTTGTTGTGTGTGCAGCAGAAGAGCAGCTTGAAGAAAAAGGGGTTTTTTTCATGCATTCAACCAATGGATAACGGAGTAAGGAGAGAGCACTAGAGTGCTTGCTTTTTACTAAGTAGACCAGGTGGATCGAGGACAGAGACATGCTCACGAAACGTGTTTATTTCTCTATGCCTATTTGGATTCATTTGGTCTTTTTGTTGTGGGAAAGATTTTGTTGGAAATACTATTGAAAACAGGTAACGGAAGGAAGCGTAACAATGAAACAAGTAGTGGTTTTTGGTTTAGGTCGTTTTGGAGGAAACTTAATTAAGGCATTTGCTCCGTTAAATATTGAAGTATTAGCTGTTGATAGCCACCAAGATAAGGTGAATTATTTTGCTCAATTTGCAACACATGCAGTTCAAGCAAATGCTATAGATGAGCATGTATTAAAAGATTTAGGTATTCGCAATTTTGATTTAGCAGTTGTTTCGTTCGGTGATGACATTGAGGCAAGTATTCTTACTTGTATGCAGTTAAAGGATATTGGGGTTCCCGTAGTATGGGCCAAAGCACAGAATGATTATCATCAAAAAGTTTTAGAAAAAGTGGGAGTTGATCGAATTATCCAGCCAGAAAGAGATATGGCTAGACGTGTCGCTCATTATGTGACGTCAGAAAAAGTAGTAGACTTCATCGAACTGTCAGATCAGCACTCTATTATTGAAGTGGTTGCAACAGAAAATGTTCACTTGAAAACAATTAAGGACTTAGATTTCCGAGCTAAATTTGGCTGCAGTATCGTTGGTATTCAACGTGGAGGAGACATGATAGCTGTTCCGATGCCAGAGGAAATGTTAAGAGAAGGGGATGTGTTAATTGTTATGGGACATAATCGTGATTTAGCAAGACTAGAAGAACAGGGCGTGTAACATGAATTGGCTGAGTAGAACGGTAAACCCATCTCGTTTGTTAATCATTGTTTTTATTATTGTTGGATTGGTAGGTATGCTTTTACTAAAGCTGCCATTTGCTACAACGGAAAAAATTAGTTGGTTAGACGCTTTGTTTACTTCGATATCAGCAGTTACTGTTACAGGGTTAGTTGTAGTCGATACGGGGACAGTATATACATTGTTTGGGCAGTTGGTAATTTTAACACTGATTCAAATAGGTGGATTAGGAATAATGTCCTTTGCTGTTCTAATGTTTATGTTGTTAGGAAGAAAGATTGGTTTTAAAGAGAGGCTTGTTGTGCAACAATCGTTAAACCAGGCTTCTCTAGGGGGAATTATTAGCCTTGTTAAAAAGCTATTCATCTTCTCTTTTACGATCGAGTTTTTTGCCATGATGATCTTGGCTATGAAGTGGGTTCCTGAAATGGGTTTTGGTAAGGGACTATATTTCAGTTTCTTTCATTCCATTTCCGCTTTTAATAATGCTGGATTTGGACTATGGCCTGATAGCTTAATGAGAGAGGTAGGTAGCCCAGTAGTCAATATCGTTATTAGTTTATTGTTTATTCTTGGTGGTGTAGGGTTCACGGTGTTAGTAGATGTTTGGTCAAAGAAGTCTTTTAAGAAATTTAGTTTGCATACAAAACTTATGTTAGTTGGGTCCTTGGGATTAAATGTTTTTGCTATGTTTCTTTTCTTTATTCTAGAATACAACAATCCTGGAACACTGGGCCCATTATCTCTAGCAGACAAGTGGTGGGCATCGTATTTTCAAGCTGTAAGCCCAAGAACTGCAGGTTTTAACTCCATTGATATAGGAGCGATGGAAGAGCCGTCTATCTTTTTTATGATTGCGTTAATGTTTATTGGAGCAGGGAGTGCATCGACAGGTGGAGGGATTAAACTTACTACCTTCATTATCATTGTTTTGACTATTGGTGCGTTTTTAAAATCTAGAAAAGAGATTACTTTAGGTAGACGAACTGTTGGAGAAACGGTTATTTTTCGTTCCATGTCGATTACGACTTTATCAGCTCTAGTTGTGTTTAGTGCAACGTTTATGATTACCCTATCTGATAAACATGAGTTTTTACCATTACTATTTGAAGTCGTATCTGCTTTTGGAACAGTAGGATTGTCAATGGGAATCACCGCAGACCTATCTGCACTTGCGAAGTGGATTGTTATTTTTACCATGATGATAGGGAAGCTTGGACCACTTACCTTGGCATTTTCTTTAGCTACAAGTAAACAATCAAAGATTAAATACCCGAATGAGGATGTTCTTACGGGATAACGAAAAATAGCTAGAAAGCCTTTGCTTTCTAGCTATTATATTTAAGAATTAGTTTCGCAGTCTACATGGATTTTCGCGTAAGCGTCATGTAAATGAATCGATTCTTCATTACGACACTCAACGGAGAATCGGCTTAGTGCATCCCATTCATATAAGTCAGCAGCGATTAGACGTGTTAAATCTTCTACAAAACGAGGGTTCTCATATGCTTGTTCTGTCACACGCTTTTCATCTGGACGTTTTAATACTGGGTATAGCATAGCACTTGCATTGGATTCAATAGCATCTAGTAAAGTAACTTTCCAGTCTTGCTCGAATCCAGTATCAGCTTTTAGGTCAGCTTCGACCGTAACGATTCCACGTTGGTTATGAGCGCTGTACTCGCTGATTTCTTTTGAACAAGGACAAAGGGTTGCAACAGCAGCAGTCATTCCTACCGTAAATTTTGTTTTTTCTGTATTAGATACTTCCGCTTTCATGGTAACATCGGCATGGATTAATCCTGGCTTTTCCATCATTGGACTTTGGCGCTCAAAGTACCAAGGGAATGTCATAGAAACGATGGCACCTGGTTGCTCCATACGATCTGCTAATTCTTTCGCGAAGTCTTCTAGTGTTTCTAGTGTTACTGTCCAGCCGGATTGATGGCGATCATGTAGTGCTTCCGTTAAGCGTGACATGTTAATTCCTTTTCTCTCTTGGACTAGTGCAGTGGTCATTGTGATATTTGCAATAGTTGTTTGTTGAGAAGGAATAGTGTCTGCAGCAATTGTAATGGGATGTTTAACGTTCGTTACACCCACTTGCTGAATGGAGAATAAAAAGTCTTTCGGTGTATTTTGTAAATCAGGCATATCTTCTTTTTTTGTTGGTTTTGTTCCTTTAATTGGTGGAACAGAACCGAAGTGTTTATGTCTCTCTTCTTTTGAAGGCAATATACGCTTTGACATTTGTTAGAACTCCCTTTCTTATAATACTAGGTAGAAATAAGTGCATGCTTACCTAGTATTTTGTTCGAAAGCATAGGAAAACGCAACTAATAATGTCTAGCCTATGTGTTTGTAGTATTATCTCTTCTAGTTTATCTATCCTCTTTCTAGGGCTAGAGAAGAATGGAAATATAGGACTTCTATTATTTCTATTATAAGGGTAAAATCAATAAGTCGATTAATGAATATAGTTAAGAGAAATGAGGATTACTTCATGAATATATGGGAATTGATTGTGGCACTTATTTTAGGTGTAGTGGAAGGATTGACTGAATTTGCACCTGTCTCTTCTACCGGACACATGATTATTGTGGATGATATGTTATTGCAGTCAAAAGAACTATTAGGTTCTCAAGATGTAGCTAATACATTTAAAGTGGTAATACAACTAGGTTCCATTTTAGCTGTTGTTATTGTATTTTGGTCTCGTTTTATGGACTTATTGGGAATAAAGAAGCAAGATCAGAGTGGGAGTAGCCGATTGACACTTAGTACTGTATTAGTTGGATTACTTCCAGCCATCGTGTTAGGATTTGCTTTTGAGGACTTCATTGATACGTATTTGTTCTCGGTTGAAACGGTTATTGTCGGATTAGTTGCGGGAGCTGTGTTGATGATTGCTGCTGATTGGAAAGTGAAGCGCGATGAGAAAGCTGGAATTGGTACGAAAATTGATGGATTGGATGCTATCTCCTACAAAAATGCATTTTTAATAGGTTTGTTCCAATGTATTGCTTTATGGCCAGGGTTTTCTCGCTCTGGGTCAACCATTTCAGGTGGGGTATTATTAGGCTTACCGTATCGTGCTGCAGCAGATTTTACCTTTATTATGGCTGTTCCCATTATGGCAGGAGCAAGTGGATTATCTGTACTTAAGAATTTGGAGTATTTTACAGCAGATATGATACCATTCTTTGCAGTAGGATTTGTATCAGCTTTTATATTTGCATTTATTTCTATCCGTTTCTTTTTAGCCTTAATAAGTAAAATTCGCTTATTACCATTTGCCATATACCGAATTGTCTTAGCGTTTGTCATTTTAGGTGTTTATTTGAATATGAATTAAGGTTTTGCTCTCCTACTCGATGAAGTGGGGGAGCTACTTTTTTGTACCAAAGGATGGGAAAGCTAAAAAGTCGAGTATGTTTCATTGTGGAAGCGCACCAAAAGAAAAAAGCCCCGTATTAGAGGCTCTCAATGTTTATTAAAGATTATTTAAATACCTTGCGATTTCTTCCATTCCTTTTTCACGCTCAATAGGATCCCAGAAACCCCAAGTTGTAGATAAAGTAAATACTTTACCTTCTTTAACTGCATTCAGACTATTCCAAACATCAGAGTTCACAACAGAATCAAAGTATTCTCCGCTATTAAAGTATGTAACGTCGAAGATAACGTCTGGATTAAAAGTAGATAAACCTTCTAAAGAGATGTTAACACCAAAATCTTCTGGTAATCCATCAGCAGGAGTTAAGCCCATATCGTCAAATAAAAGACTGTTTACCGCATGGTTTTTGGTACCATATACGCGAATATCTTTTTTGTTAATAGATACCGCCATTACTTTTTGATCCCCAAGTTTATCTTTTAACAAAGTGGCCGTGTCTTTTGCTTTCTGGTCAAGCTCATCGATTACTTTCTGACCTTCTTCTTTTTTTCCGATAGCATCCGCAATCAGAAGATGATCTTCTTTCCAATCTCCACCTACTTCTACTACAACAGTAGGAATTGCTTCAGATAATGCATTATAAATTGGTTCGTATCTTTCACTCATGATTACTAAATCTGGATCTAAGGCTAAGATCTGTTCTGGATCTAACTCATCTGCGTAAGGAATAGCTTCTGTTTCCGCTAATTTTTCAACAAGATGTGGAGCGAATTCACCGTCGTAGGCCATAACGGCATGTGGAGTATGATTTAGAGATACTAACGTTCCTTCCCAGGAGACGTGAGAAAGAACAATCACTTTTTCGGGATTAGCAGGTACTTCAGACTCTCCTAAAAAGTGTTGAATTGTTCTTGTTTCATTTGTTTCTGAAACGGTGGTGTTTTCTGTTTTATTTTCGCTAACCGGTGCATTTTTATTTTCACTACATGCAGTTAACAAAAGGGTTAAAGCTGTAGCAAGTGAAATAGATAATAACTTTTTTTTCATTTTGATTCCTCCGTTGTGAATGATTTTCATTATCAATTATAAATTAGGGAACACCCAGATGCCATGGACATATCCTTCAACATCCATGGACATTTTGTTCCTTATATAAAGTTGGAGACACTCCGTAAGTGTTTTTAAATACTCTACTGAAATAAAATTCATCATCGAAACCGAGTTGCTTTGCAATACTTTTTACAGAGGCATCACTATCACGAATTAAGCTGGTAGCTGCATTCATTTTATACTGTTTAACATAGACAGAAGGACTAACTCCAAACTCATTGATGAATTTTTTATACAGTGTGGAAGAGGGTAAATTTAAGTAATTACTTAGGTCACTTGTTGTAAGTTTTGTATTTATATTCTCTTGCAAATAATTATCTACTTCTTGTCCAAAGGAGATATTTTTACTATTATGTAGCTGGTCAATTAGTTGATAAATCGACGATAGGTGTTCGTATGAGGGAGTTTCTGACAAATTATGTATGCAAGTTGCGAAAGGCTTCATATTAAATGGAGGCTTCACCTTCCATAAGGAAGTTTTTATAGGCTTATCCCAAGATAATAACCAACAAGAGCTAAGAGGACTCAAGTGGATGTGATATGGCGAAAACGAACAAGTGTTATCCCAAATTAGTTGGTGAGTTCTAATCGTAATACTTTCTAAGTTTTTCTGAAGCGTTATATAACCAGATTCCACATAAACCATAAAACTTTTACAATCAGTACAAGTTATTTTAATATCGATTGAGTTCAATTTTTTTACTGATAAGAGTTGCGGTAACTCCATCATCATCACAATCACCTACAATTACAAATTATGTATAGGAATAGTATAAAGATAATGATATTCATTTTCAATTAGTTTTGTGATGGATAATCTACTAAAGAATACAGTATAGTATGATGGTAGAATACTTACAGAAAGGATGTGATCATTCTGTTTCCCTTAAACGATCCAGTAATGATTTTTGCCATAGCACTTATCGCTTTCTTTATTTCTCCTATCATCATGAACCGCATAAGAGTGCCTGGTATCATTGGACCAATCTTGGCAGGTGTTCTTCTAGGCCCTAACGGACTGCATGTTTTAGATAGAGGAGAGACCGTACAATTACTTGGTACAGTAGGCTTACTATTTATCATCTTTATCGCAGGACTAGAATTAGATCTGAACGGATTTAAACAATACAGACAAAGAAGTATCACTTTTGGACTCTTTTCCTTCCTTACACCATTTCTTGTGGGGATGTTTTTAAGCGTTCTTTTAGGCTACGACTGGTGGGCGGCAGTTTTACTTGGATCCATCGTTGGATCGCATACCCTACTGTCTTATCCAATAGCTAGTCGCCTTGGAATAGCGAAAAACGGAGCAATTACCACCACTATAGGTGGGACGCTTGTTACGGATACACTGGCTATGGTCGTACTAGCGGTGGTAGCTGGAGCAGCAGTTGGAGATTTATCTATGATCTTCTGGGTAAAGCTAATAGCATCTGCAGTTATCCTTGTGTTAGCGGTGCTCGTAGGTGCACCCATTCTCTCCAAATGGTTTTTCAGAAATTCCAATGGAGATGGAGTGACGGAATTCCTATACGTAATGGTGGTCCTGTTTGTCTCTGCATTCCTGGCTAAGATTGGAGGATTAGAACCAATCATAGGGGCATTCTTAGCAGGGTTAGCACTTAATAGATACATTGCGGATGAAGGAATCATCATGAATCGAGTCCGATTCACAGCCAATTCCTTATTTATTCCATTCTTCTTATTCTCCGTAGGAATGTTAATGGATATCATCGGATTTCTACAAGACCCTAACTCCTGGATTGTTACAGCTGGAATTTTAGTATCAGTTATTGGGGGTAAATATGTTGCCACCATTATAGGGGCTAAAATATTTGGTTACACAGGAGACGAACAAAGGATTATGTTTGGGCTCTCCATAAACCAAGCTGCAGCAACTCTTGCAGCGACGCTAGTAGGGTTTGACTTAGGTCTACTTGATCAGGCAACAGTCAACGGTGTTATTATTATGATCTTGGTTACATGTATGATTGGCCCATACATGACGGAGAAATATGGTCGACGTTTAGCTTCATCTGTTACACAAGAAGAACAAAACGAACCAGAAAGAATCTTAATCCCATTAGCAAACCCTGAAACAATGGAATCATTACTAGAGTTGAGCTTTATGGTTAGAAATGCGAAGAAAACATCAGAACCTTTATTCCCGCTTACAGTTGTTCAAAAGGAAGTGCAAACAGCTCATACACAAGTTGCATCAGCGGAGAAAATGCTGAACAAAGCCATTTCCTATAGTACAAGTGCGGAAGTTCCGGTTAGACCTGTAACAAAAGTTGATTTAAACATCGTAAAGGGTATTGAACGTGCCATGACAGAAGAACGTATCACAACATTAGTGATGGGTTGGAATGGGAAACGATCTGGTGCGCAGATGCTATTTGGTAACGTTATTGACCAAGCGCTAGATCATACGTATCAACGAATGATTGTCTCGAAACTAGGACATCCATTACAAACAACAGATCGCGTTGCTGTCGTGATTCCTAATCATGCAAACCAAAAGCCTGGTTTCATGGACTCCCTAGCAATAATAAAAAACATGGTTGCGCAATTGGGAGCGGAACTAGAAATCCATGTAATTGGACCTGAGAAAGAAATCTATGAAAAAATAGTAGGTGCAGTAAAGCCATCCTTATCCATGAAAATAATCGGACATCCGACTTGGAAATCGCTAGAAGAATACGTCGAAGAGAAGTTACTTCCAAATGATCTAGTTATCCTTTTAAGTGCAAGAAAAGGAACGATTGCATGGCATCCAAAATTGGAAGAATTACCAACTAGATTGGCGCAAAGTGTTCCAAAGAGTTTTGTTATTTTCTATCCTACTGAACAAAAAGAAGTAGATATGAGGGGAACAAGAGGAACATCTTTGTCTCGTGAATGGATGTTTAATAAGGATTATGAGGAATAATGGGTAAATAAACATTAGTGATAGAGACTTGGAGCATATAGTTGCTTCAAGTCTTTTTTCTTGTACAAACAGTCACAACTCTAAGGTGACACGTACTGATTAGGATCTCCTTATTATTTACAACGATATGTTTGCATTTTATTTTGAGACATGTCCTATTGAATAGGTAATAGTTTAGTCGAATTTACTATCTTCCCATATGATAATCCATTACATCTTATAGGGGTGAGTAGATTGAAGACAATACGGACAAGGATTTTAACCCTTATGTTAACAGTCAGTTTAGTTCCATTTATTATCATCAGTATGATTAGCCTTTGGAATTCTTCTCGGTTCTTACTAGAAGGTGAGCAGGGGAAGATTGAAGCAATAAGGGACCTGAAAAAGCATGAGATTGAAATGTATTTTAAAGGAAAGTTGTCTGACAACCAAGTACTTGCACTCGATCCCACTGTTGTAAAAGCTTTCGAGGAATTCTCAGCAGCGTTTGATTTAGGAGGATTAGAGGCGAATGAGTATAAACAGATAGAGAAAACCTATCAAAGCTACTTTGATTTATATATTAAGGAAAAAGGGTACTACGATTTCTTTCTAATCGATATGGATGGTGACATTATATATACAGTAGCGAAAGAAAGTGATCTTGGTGAAAATTTATGGGATAGCAGTTTACGTAATTCGACCTTTGCGGATGCCCTAACCCGTTCTTTTCAGGATAAAACAACTGTTATCGGTGATTACAAATTCTACGAGCCATCTAAGGAACCAGCAGCATTTATCGTATCACCGCTCCATGATAGTGGGGAACACATCGGTTATGTGGCTACTCAACTAAGCGATAGTACTATTAATAATGTGATGCAATCGAGTACTGGATTAGGAGTGACTGGTGATTCTTATCTAATTGGGAGTGATCAACTATATAGATCAGATAGTAGATTATCTAGTAAGAAGGATATTGGTGTTACGAAAGTAGAAGATGATCTATTCCAAGCATACCAGGATGAAGGGACCACAACAATTGAATATAGTACGAAAACCGATGAGAAGAAAATGGTTAGCGCCGTTTCTTCTATAAATATAGAAGGTGTGAATTGGGGAATTGTGACGGAGGTTCATAAAGAAGAGATAATGCAACCTATGTACACATTACTGTGGAACCAAATTATTATCGCATCGATAGTAATGATTGTTGTTCTTATTGTTGCGTGGATTTTCTCGCAATCTTTTAGCAAACCTTTAACTTTATTGGCCAACTATGTCACTACCGTGGCAGGTGGTGATCTTCGAAGTTCCATAGAAGTAGAAGGAGAAGATGAGAGAGCACACTTAATGAAAGGGTTTAATTTTTTAATAGATTCTTTTAAAGATTTGTTACGGAACATTCAAGCAGCGGCAACACAAGTGTCTACATCTGCAAGTGATCTAACAGCAAGTGCTTTGTATACATCTAAAGCAGCTGAACAGGTGGTAGAAAGTGCTCAGAAGACATTCGTAGGTTCTAAAGATCAGCAAATGAAGGTAGAAAGTTTATTGAAAAACATGCAAGTGGGAAAAGAAAAGATGGAAGCATTATCACTTTCCTCTGCACTCATGGAATCATTAACAGAGAAATCCTCTAATTCGGTCGAACTAGGAGTGAAGGAGTTAGGAGAGCTAAGAAAAACTATTTCACAAATTGAGCTCACATTTGAAGATACAACTGGAATAATTCATGAGATGGTAAAACATACGGAAAACATTCAAAATGTGATGGAGTTAATAAATGAAATCTCCAATCAAACCAACCTTCTAGCGTTAAATGCAGCAATTGAAGCAGCTAGAGCTGGGGAAGCAGGCAACGGTTTTGCGGTTGTAGCTAGTGAAGTAAGAAAGCTGGCAACGAAAACAAAACTATCTTCAGAAGAGATTACGGAAACAGCCAAACGAATGGTGGAGGAATCTAAAAAAGCCTTAACATTTTCTAATCAAGGTTTAGGTTCCATTAAAGAAGGAGTTTCCGCAGCGGAAAACACTGTTCATGTATTCCGTGATATTGAAAAGTCTATTGGGCAACTAGTCCCTCAAGTAAAAGAGGTATCTCACATTGCAAAAACAGTGGATAGCACTTTACAATCTACTCAACTAGTCATAACAGAAGTGGGCGCACAAGCAATAATGAATGTGCAAAGTGCGCAAAGTGCTATGGAAGCGAGTGAGGCACAATTGTCAGCTGTGGAGGAGATGAGTGCTTCTGCCGTCGAATTAAATCAAGTAGCGGAAGACCTTAAAAAATCCGCAGACAAATTTAAACTATAGTAGCTGAGAAAAATATTTACAAAATTAACCTATAAATGGTATAGTGATATTATCAAATTCGGAAAGTGAGGGATGACATATGAGTGTATATATGACTGTAGTAGAAACTCAATTAAATATGGTGGTACATCCCTCCAAGTGGAACTAACCTGTCGTTTCATTACTATTTTCTTCTGCTTGGAAGGATGTGCCGTACTTTGTATCGGACATTAACTTACCAACAGTGGGTCAAGACCGTTACGTACGGTCTTTTTTTGTACCCAAAATCAGGAGGAAATACATTGAATAGTAAACAATTTGGATGGAACGAAATTAGAGAAACACAACGTCAGGATTGGCCAGATACAAACGCCATTCCAGGAAGAGTATTAGTGGAACATAAGCGTATGTATCGCATTGCAACAGATCACGGAGAATTACTTGGTGAGATCTCTGGTAAGTTGCGTTTTGATGCACTAAGCAGACTAGATTATCCAGCAGTAGGAGATTGGGTGATGATCCACGCAAGGCCAGAAGAAGGAAAAGCAACGATACAAGGCATCCTACCTAGACAATCTTTCTTCTCACGTAAAGTGGCAGGAACGACCTTGGAACAACAGATAATAGCGTCGAACGTGGACACTGTCTTTCTTGTAAATGCATTAAACCAAGACTTCAACATAAGAAGAATGGAAAGATATCTAGTAATGGCTTACGAAAGTGGAGCGAATCCAGTATTTGTTCTGACAAAAGCAGACTTGTGTGATGATGTGGAGGAGAAGCGCCAACTAGTGGAAAACATAGCATTTGGTGTACCAATCCACGTGGTCAGTGCACGGACAAACACTGGTATGGAAGAATTAGAGCCTTATCTACAAGAAGGGAAGACAGTTGCTTTATTGGGTTCCTCTGGTGCGGGTAAATCAACGTTAACCAACCTTTTCTTGGGGGAAGAAGTTCAATTAGTGAAAGAAGTACGAGAAGATGACGACCGCGGGAAGCATACGACCACTCATCGAGAACTGTTTCCATTACCGACAGGAGCGTTACTCATTGATACACCGGGTATGAGAGAATTGCAACTGTGGGAAGCGGATAGTTCTAGTGATCATGGTTTTTCTGATATTAAGGAGCTAGCAGAAAGGTGTAAATTTAGAGATTGCACACACAAAGCCGAGCCAGGCTGCGCAGTGCAAGGAGCAATTATGTCAGGAGAATTAGAGAAAGGTCGTTTTGAATCCTATAAAAAGCTTCTAAGGGAACTTGCTTTCATGGACAGAAAAGGGGATAAAGTTCTTGAAAAAGCTGAAAGAGCAAAATGGAAAAAAACAAGCCAAATGATGAAGAAGAATTCCTTTAAATAATACACAAAAGCTAGGAGCGAGAAGTAATTCGTTTCTAGCTTTTTTCATCTTCAGGAAGGCATCTTGTATAATACCCGTATCCCAAACCTCCATAAAACTGTCAAATAATCTTGTAACATATAAACGTTTTTCCAGTATAGTTAAGGTAGTAGGGGAATTGGAAGGGGGATATAAAATGTATAAAAAATTACTATTAACATGTGCAGCTATGATTACTTTAACAGCTTGCCAGAAAGATACTACTCGAGAAGTACAACAAATGGTAGACGTAGAATTAGAGGTTCCGAGTGACCTTGCAGTAAAGGAAGAATCAAGGTTGCAGGCAACTATTTCACAAGGTGGTTCACCTGTTGATGACGCAGATGTAGTAGACTTTGAGATTTGGGTAGCGAATAATAGAGAAGAGTCCGTTTGGTTATCGGCAGAGCAAGTAGAGAAAGGTAAATACGAAGTTACATATGAGTTTACAGAAGACGGGGTTTACTTTATCCAAACACATGTTACGGCTAGAGATCTTCACGTTATGCCAGTGGAAGAAGTGGAAGTTGGAGAGGTAACAGAGGAAATGCGTGCTGCTGTACAGGAAGACCAAGGAAAAGCAGACATGTCGGATACAGGGCATAGTCACCATTAAAAAAGAAGAGACTCGTTGTCTCTTCTTTTTGTTTGGGAAAAAGCGACCAACCTAGTGGGTTTGCGACCGAAATCCTGGGGAAGCGACCAATCTAAGTGGTTTGCGACCGAAATCCTGGGAAAGCGACCAACCTAAGTGGTTTGCGACCAAAATCCTAAGAAAGCGACCAACCTAAGGAGTTTGCGACCGAAATCCTGGGGAAGCGACCAATCTAAGTGGTTTGCGACCGAAACCCTGGGAAAGCGACCAACCTAAGGAGTTTGCGACCAAAATCCTGAGAAAGCAACCAACCTACTCCCCTAAACTAATACAGCTTCCTTCTCTACCATCAATTCATCTCTCTCACTAGCCAACTCGTACGACAAACATAATGGCTTACCACTAATAGGATCTTCTACAATAGTTGCTTCAATTTGAAAGACCGTTCTCAAAACATCTGCAGTCATGACTTCTTCTGGATCTCCAGCTTTCACTACTTGCCCCTCAGACAACGCAACAAGATAATGAGAAAAGCGTGCGGCATGATTCAAATCATGAAGAACCATGACAATCGTTCGGCCATCTTCTTCATTTAATTTCTTCAATAAAGTTAAAACTTCTAATTGATGTGCCATATCTAAATAAGTTGTAGGTTCATCCAATATTAGTAAAGGGGTCTCTTGAGCTAAAGCCATGGCAATCCAAACACGTTGACGTTGTCCGCCTGATAAAGCATCTATTGAACGATGACGAAACTCACTTAATCCAGTAGAATCTAACGCTCTCTCAACAATTGTATGGTCATCAGCTGTTAATTTTCCAAAGCCTTTTTGATGAGGAAAGCGGCCGTAGGAAACTAATTCGTAAACTGTCAAACCACTCGGTGCTTCAGGGGTTTGAGGTAAGATAGCCATTTTTTT
Organism: Mangrovibacillus cuniculi; assembly: GCF_015482585.1. Lineage (NCBI taxonomy): Bacteria > Bacillati > Bacillota > Bacilli > Caryophanales > Bacillaceae > Mangrovibacillus > Mangrovibacillus cuniculi. Next base: position 2,955,144 of record NZ_CP049742.1, read on the forward strand.
AGCTAAGTCTTTTGTTTTTTCTGTATGAATCGCTTTTCCATCTAAATAGGCAACACCACTTTTAGGAGAATGAATTCTTGCAACCGTCTTAAGAATAGTAGACTTCCCGCATCCGTTCGCTCCAATAATGGTAGTGATTTTTTCTTCTGGAATCTGAATAGATAGTTGATCTACAATGGTTGTTTCTCCGTATCCAATGGTTAAAGATTCTGTACGAATAACTGGCATAGGAACTCCTCCTTAAGGTGTTTTAATTAATAGATAAATGAAATAAGGTGCTCCAAGAAAGGCAACAACAATCCCCACTGGAATGGAACTTGGAGCAATCAATACTCGCGAAACATAATCAGAAAATAATAGTAACAGAGCTCCGGTTAAAGCAGCTGCTGGTAAAAGGAACTGATGCCTTGGTCCGACGACTTTTCGTGCAATGTGGGGAGCAATTAAGCCTAAAAATGAAATACCTCCACCAACAGAGACGGAAGATCCTGCGAGAGCAACGGCTATGAAAAGCATCAATCGTCGTTCTTTTTCCACATGTGTACCTAAACCAGTTGCTAAAGAATCACCAAGGTTAAGGACATTTAGATAACGAGCTCGATAAAAGGCAAGAGGGAGTAATACCACTATCCACGGTAATAAACTTAGGACATAGGTCCAATTTGCTCCCCATATGCTTCCCGTTAACCAAACCGTTGCTTTCATAAAATCTCTTGGATCCATTCGTAGCTGAATAACAATAAGACAGGCTCCAAATAATGCGGCTATTCCTATCCCAACTAAAATGAGACGAGATGGTGTCACTACCCCACCTTTCATTGCGAATAAGTAGATAAGAAAGGCTGCTAAACCAGCTCCTACTAAAGCAAAAATAGGCATGGTATAAATAGTAAGTGCATTGGGCTCTATAGCGTTTCCGCTGACTAAATACAAATACAAGACAACTGCGAACCCTGCACCAGCATTGATACCAATGATACCTGGATCCGCTAAATCGTTTCTCGTAACACCTTGTAAAATGGCGCCAGCTACCGCCATTCCAGCTCCAATTAGAAGAGCTAACACCATTCGAGGTAAACGGAAGGAAAACAAGACTAATTCATCCTGGTCCGTCCCATAACCTATGAAAGTCTTCAACACGTCCAAAGGGGCTATCTTAATAACTCCTGTATTTAGACTGACGAGGAAGGTAACAAGGATCAGAATAGGAAGTAGCATAAAGAATATTTTTTGAGATTTAGTCATTATAGGCCCCTCCTATCCTGCCTTGCTAAATATAAAAAGAATGGTACGCCTACTAGTGCTGTGATAGCCCCTACAGGAGTTTCAAATGGTGGATTCACCATTCTAGATCCAATGTCCGCTACAACTAAGAGCAATGCTCCGAAAATAGCTGAACAAGGAATTACAACTCTATAATCCACCCCAACTATGTATCTCGTAACATGTGGAATAATTAATCCAATAAATCCTACTGCACCTGCCACAGAAACTGCTGCTCCAGTTAACAATAAAACAGAAATAGTAGCAATGGTCTTAATTAATATGGTTTGTTGACCTAAACCAATTGCTACTTCATCCCCTAAGCTTAAAATAGTAATAGATCTAGAGATAAATAGGGCTAACAGAAGTCCTATAAAAAAAGCTGGTATTAGCCATTGGACTTGTGCCCATGTGACACCTGTAAGCCCACCTGCAAACCAAAAACTAATATCTTGAGCTACATTAAAGTGAATGGCTATTCCTGTAGATATGGAATCTAATAGAGCTCCTACTGCTACTCCGGCTAAAGCTAATTTGACAGGGGATAATGTCCCCTTAGCAGCAAAAGCGATGGAAAATACTAATAATGCACCGAGGCCAGCTCCAAGAAAAGATACAGACATGATTTCTAAAACAGATAGTCCAGGAATAAAGGCAAAAACAATAGCAATGGCAAATGCCGCGCCATCAGATACACCCATAATAGAAGGAGAAGCTAAAGGATTTCTTGTCATCCCTTGCATAATAGCTCCAGAAACAGCTAAAGCCGCTCCTACAAAAGCGCTAGCAAGGGCACGAGGGATTCGTAATTCGTGAATAATTTGGTGTTGGAGTTCGTTAGGGTTAAAAGAAAGAAGGGAATTCCAAACAGTCCCAAGTTTAATATCTGCTGCTCCTAAAGAGATAGAAGCTGCCATACTAAAAAGGAGGATTACTAATCCTACAAGACCAGTAATAGTACCGACGATTGGTCGAGATTTTACTTCTTGGTGTGAAGTCACTACATGCACCTACTTTATTATTGATAATCATTTTCAATAAGATAAGTATAAATCGTGATGTGTTTATGTGCAACAAAAGTATGGATAATGCCATTGCGAAAAGTGTCAATCTATTTCGCTTACAACCATTTACCTCTACTTACTTGTACAGTAGTTGAACAATAGAGGGAATAGTACTACACGATAATAGGCTAGTAGATATAGCCTATTATCGTGAAATTAATCCAACATATACCTTGAAATGTCCTAATTTTGGACGTTCAAGCCTTTTTTTACTGTCAAATGGATAATCAATAGGAAATATGTACTAATTTTAACTTCACACTAACGTAGTAAAGAAATTTGTTTTACAATGGTGTTACATCCTTATTAATCTAGTAAATTTTCTTCGTTTGTTTCAGTAGTAACTTGTGAATTAGAGCTCCCATGTCAAGGATGGCTGGGTGCGGAAAAGGAGTTATTCTATGGCTAAGATTAAAAGTCCATTACCGCTATTGAAAATAATAGCAAGTGGACGATTTGAAACGATCTATGTACACAAAGCTGGAATGTGGATGTACTCTTCCCCGAATAAATCGGATTTGGCAGCAATGTTAAAAAGAGAAGAAATTCAAGAACGTTCTAAAGCTGAGTCAGTTTTTCAATTGTACCGATTAAATGAACAACTTTTGCAAAATACAGAGAGTGATATATCTTGGAAGACGGAAATTGAACAAAAATATGTCTCCAAAATGTTTCCTAACGTAACATCTTTTCCTTTTCATTCAAAGGAACAAGCTTTTGAATCTATTTTTCTACCTTATATAAAATCTACTAGTAGCGAAACAGATGAAACCTTAGTAAAAAAAGAAGCAGAAGAAGAGTATGTAGAATTTATGCTTTCCATTATGTCTGAGATCTTTGGTGTTCAATTTCAATGGCAGCGTAACGCAAACAAAAAGTAATTACTTCAAAAAATTCAGAATATAGGTACGAAATGGCCCTACCACATGGTAGAATAAAGAAAAGTAGATAGTGAAGGGGCATTCAGTATGTTAGAGACGTTTAAAATAAATGAGTTACGTAGCAAAAATCAGTTTATCTTTTTTATTTATATGATTACTATTATTGCGGGGATGGGAGTTGCCATATCGGATAAAAGTATCGAGACAATCTGGAACTATGGTACTCAGTTTGTATTATTAGTCTGTGCATACATACTATTTCATCGAGTATTAAAATGGAATAAGTTATATCCTGTTATTAATATCTTTATCATCTGTGGAGGGTTGCTATTCTCTATTTTCTCCATTGGTGGGTCGTTAGCTGTTGTGTTAATATCCTATTTTTTACTTGTGTTTTCTAGTATTCCTCTACTATGGTCAAGCTTTCTTGTTGGGGTAGTGGGTAGTTTATCTGTAATTTTAGTAAACAATCTATATGTGCGAAAACCATTTGAGTTTATTAGTGAGCAACTATCTTATGTAATACTTGTCTACATACTCATTACAGGGATGTTAGGAGTTCTAGTCTTTTTAGCAACGAAATCTAACCGCTATACGTTATCGCTACTGGAACAAACCGAAGCAAGAGCAACACAAGAAGAAAAAACTAGAAAAGAATTATGGGAAGAAGTCACGGTAATGGTAAGGAAGCTAACGGATACAAATGAATACATCCAACAAAACGTACTTGCACAAGAGCAAGTAACAAAGGTGATTCATGAGTTAGCATCAGGAACAACTGCTCAAACAGAAGAAATTCAAACAATTTCTTCACAGGCAGGTAAAACAGCAGAGAGAATGAATGAATTGCATACTACAGCCTTTTCTTTACAATCAAATTCCACCGAAATGAATAATGCCATTACGATAAGTTTGGATACTGTAAAAGCATTAGTTAATGAAGTAGATAAGATGAGGCATCAAACAGAACTTGTAACAGTAGAATTTGAAAAATTACGTTCAACTATACAACATACAGGGGAATTTATTGAAGATATCCATCATATCACTGGTCAAACGAATTTATTAGCACTTAATGCATCCATAGAAGCGGCAAGAGCAGGAACAGCTGGTAAGGGATTCGCAGTAGTTGCTAACGAAATTCGTTCTCTCGCAGAACATACGAAAGCACTTACGGTTGAGATATCAACGAATTTAGAAAGTATGAGTTTATTTAGCGAAGAGACATCTAAAAGAATTGATGATCAAGTAAATGCACTCCATACAAGTGAAGTAGGTGTCCAAGAAGTAGAAATGAACCTGACAAGCTTATCAGTAAATGTAGAGGGAATTTTATCGTCTATTGAGCAACTATTCGGTTTATCACAAGAAGTAAGTGAACAAACAACTGTGGTAGAAAAATCTACGGTCGACCTTGCATCTGTTCTAGAGGAAGCTAGTGCTGGCTTTGAGGAAATGAGTGCAGCTGTAGAAACAATACAGACAGAAAACGAACAAATCGCTTCATTAATGAAAGAAACAAAAGAATCAGCAGAATTTATTCGTCATACGTATACGACTGATAACATGGAAGAGACTGCCTAATATAGGCGGTCTTTTTTTACATTAATAACGAACCATCAACAGACGGAAGAAGTCGTTATTAGAAGAATTTTCGTAAAAAAGACTTTACGATCTATCCTTGTTAAGCTCAATTAGCAAATTCTTTGTATAGATATTCTAACTCTTTACATACTAACAAGTAGCAAATAATATCGGAGGAATCAGGACATGACTCATCAAGCAAAATTGACGTCTAGTGAGATTGGTACCCTATGGATGACATATCAACAAAAGACTATGTTCTTAAGAATCATGGAATTTTTCTTGGAACATGCTGAAAGGGAGGAAGAAAAACAATTACTACAATACGTGTATGATGTTATCTCTCCTTTTCCAGATAGAATTGCTCAGTTCTTTACGGATGAAGATGGGAAAGCTCCAATAGGGTTTACTAGTGAAGATGTTTCTGTTGGTACACCAAAACTTTACGATAACGGCTATGATATTATGTTTATTCGTGTGATGAAACAAATATCAATGGGGATGCACACCTTACATTTAAGTATGTCTTATCGAGAAGATGTTTGTTCATTGTATAGAGAATTAACTAGCATTACACAAGAGATATATTCTAAATGTACCGCATACTTAATTGATAATGGACAAATTGCTCGAGCACCTTACGTTCCTATGCCAAAGGCTAATTACTTTGTTGACGACAAGAAGTACCTAAAAGGACAGTCTTTACTTGGTGATAAACGGATGTTAAACACCGTAGAACTGGCACATATTTACCAAGGTGTAGAATCTAATACGGTAGGATTCATCATGATCAAATCCTTCCATCAAGTAGCAAAAACAGATGATATCAAAAAGTATTTCGCAGAGGGAATGGATTTAGCAAGAGATATTATTGTTAAATTTACAAAAGAGATAGAAGATAGTCAGTTACCTGCACCAACTGCATCCGGGGGCAATATTACTAATTCTGTAATATCACCTTTCTCAGAAAAGTTAATGATGTATTGTACTAGCTTATTTAGCTCTTTCTCTTTAGGAAAGAATGCCATTGGAACTGCATTTAGCTTCCGTAATGATTTACCTGTAGAGGTGACTCTAATAGCAAAAGATATCTTTGACTATGCTCATTCAGGAGCTAGAATTATGATTAAACATGGTTGGTTGGAAGAGCCACCCCGCATTAAAGATTTACATTAATATAATGTAAACTAGAAAAAGGACTGGAGAGGGGAATTCCTCTTCAGTCCTTTTTTCAAACATTTCAAGTGATATGTTGCAAAAATGTTACAATGAATACGGAGCTATTGTGCATAATTTACAATTTGTATACTATACAATACATCTGGCTTTTTTAGAGATATTTTTTATTGATTTTACAACTAGTTATTTGACATAGATAAAACAAGAGAAATTAGAATGTGAGGGAAAAAAGATTGAGTACAAATACGATTATACGATTTGACCAAGTATCAAAAGTTTACGATGATAAGCCTGTTTTACAAGAAGTTAGTTTTGAACTAGAAAGAGGGAAATTCTATACATTACTAGGGCCATCAGGTTGTGGAAAAACAACTATTTTGCGATTAATAGCAGGCTTCATTGAGCCCTCTACAGGACTTATGGAATTTAACGGGAAACCACTAAATAAAATTCCAGCTAATAAACGCCAAGTAAATACAGTATTCCAAGACTATGCACTCTTCCCTCATCTTAATGTCTTTGAAAATATCGCATTTGGTCTTCGTATTAAGAAAATGAAAGAAGCGGAAGTAAAGAAAAAGGTAAACCAAGCATTATCCTTCGTAAATTTATCCGGTTACGAATACCGTTCTATCGACGAGATGTCTGGTGGCCAACGTCAACGTGTAGCAATTGCTCGAGCGATTGTAAATGAACCCGAGGTAATACTGTTAGATGAACCCCTATCTGCACTAGATTTGAAACTACGTACGGAGATGCAATATGAACTTCGCGAATTACAGCAACGTTTAGGGATTACGTTTGTCTTTGTTACCCATGATCAAGAAGAAGCATTGGCGATGTCCGATTATATTTTTGTGCTTAATGAAGGGGTTATTCAACAAAGTGGAACGCCTACAGACATTTATGATGAGCCGATAAACCGTTTTGTAGCAGATTTTATCGGAGAATCTAATATTGTAAAAGGAACAATGGTGAAAGACCAACTAGTTCAGTTTGCTAACAAAACGTTTGATTGCGTGGATGGTGGATTAAACCCTAACGAACCTGTAGAAGTAGTTATTCGCCCAGAGGATCTTTCTTTGGTTTCTACAGGTAAAGGTAAATTGGAAGCTAGAATTGACTCACAGTTGTTTAGAGGAGTTCACTATGAAATTTGCTGTTTCGATGAACAAGGAAATGAATGGCTTGTTCACTCAACAAAAAAAGCAGAAGTGGGAGAGAGTATTGGATTAGACTTTGAGGCAGAAGCAATCCATATTATGCGACTAGGGGAAACAGAAGAAGAATTTGATAAGCGATTAGAGTCTTATGGAGATCAGCAGGATGCGTAATATAAGTGGAAAAAATATTTATCTGATTCCTTATGCCATTTATATTCTATTGTTTGTAGTAGCACCTATCGCATTAGTATTTTACTATTCTTTCTTTGATATGAATCAGCAGTTTACGATTGCTAATTATGAGAAATTTTTCACCGCTACTTATTTGAAAATGACATTGAGTTCATTCTGGTATGCAGCACTTATAACGTTTTTCTCTTTACTTGTTGCTTATCCGGCTGCTTATTTAATTACTAAACTAAAGCATCGTCAGTTATGGTTGCTGTTAATCATATTACCTTCCTGGATTAATCTCTTGCTTAAGGCATATGCATTCTTAGGTATCTTTGGAACCAATGGACCGACCAATGCGTTTTTAGAAACAATCGGTATTGGGCAACAACAACTGTTATTTACAGACTTTAGCTTTGTTTTTGTTTCCGTATATATTTTTATTCCATTTATGTTGCTGCCAATTTATAACGCATTAGAGAAACTAAACCCTTCTTTTGTATACGCATCATTAGATTTAGGGGCTTCGCCTTGGACAACATTTAAACGAGTGGTCTTTCCATTAACCATTGATGGAGTAAAAGCAGGATGTTTAGCCGTGTTTATCCCTTCCTTATCTCTCTTTATGATTACGAGACTAATTGCAGGGAACCGAGTAATTACTTTAGGTACAGCAATTGAACAACATTTCTTAGTAACACAAGATTGGGGAATGGGATCAACTATTGCTGTTTTCTTAGTTATTATCATGGCTATTATGATGTTTGTTCTAGGTGGTCAAAAGGTAGGTGCTTCTAAATGACAAAGATTCGTTCAGTGGGGAAAGTATATTTAACTGCAGTTTTTCTTATTTTATATGCCCCAATCGTCTATTTAATGATCTTCTCCTTTAACAGTGGGGGAAACATGGCCAGCTTTGATGGTTTTACGTTTGATTACTATAAAGAAGTATTTGCGGATACAAGACTACTAATCATTGTCTTAAACACGCTCGTGATTGCGTTATTGTCTGCAGTGATTTCTACAATCCTAGGGGTTTTTGGTGCTTTAGCGATAGACTATGTAAGAAGAAAAAGGGTAAAGAATTCTTTACTAGCTTTAAATAACGTTTTAATTGTAAGTCCAGACGTTATTATTGGTGCTTCTTTTTTGATTCTGTTTACCATTTTAGGGATTAGATTAGGCTTTACATCTGTCCTACTTTCCCATATTGCATTTAGTGTGCCTATCGTAGTAATCATGGTGTTGCCAAAACTCCAAGAGATGAGTAGCACTCTAGTAGATGCTGCATTGGACCTTGGTGCAAGCAGATGGGATGTTTTATCTAAAGTGGTTTTACCTTATATAACTCCTGGTATTTTTGCAGGTTTTTTCTTGGCTTTAACTTATTCTTTAGATGATTTTGCGGTTACTTTCTTTGTAACAGGAAACGGCTTTACTACGCTATCAGTTGAAATTTACTCGATGGCTCGCCGTGGTATTTCCTTAAATATTAACGCTTTATCCACATTGTTATTCATCTTTACGTTGTTGTTAGTGTTAGGTTATTACTTCCTAAACCAGCGTACGAGAAAAGGATTGGAGGTGCCTAAATGAAATCTCTAATTAGAGCATTTGTTGCCGCTTTAGTTGCATCAAGTATCTTACTATTAGCCATTAACCATTTAAATGCGACAGAAGGATTCTCAGGGAACAATACGTTAACCATTTATAACTGGGGAGATTATATTGATTCCAATCTAATCGACAAGTTCGAAGAAGAAACAGGAATGAGAGTTATTTATGAAACGTTTGATTCGAACGAAGCGATGATGACAAAAATTGAGCAAGGTGGAACGAACTATGATCTTGCTATGCCTTCAGAATATGCAATAGATAAGATGAAACAAGAAGAATTACTTATGGAGCTTGATCACAGCAAAATTCCTAACTTAAAGCATATCGATCCTAGATTTATGGACCTTCCTTTTGACGAGGGGAACCGTTATTCCGTTCCTTACTTTTGGGGAACAGTAGGTATTGTCTATGATCCAAATGAAATAGATATCGAAATTAAGAGCTGGAATGACTTATGGGATCCTAGCTTACGTAATGAGATCTTGCTAATTGATGGAGCCAGAGAAGTAATGGGGTTTGGATTAAACAGTTTAGGGTACAGTCTTAACGACAAAGACCATTCGCACTTGCAAGAAACTAAAGAAAAGCTCGATACCCTAACACCAAATATTAAAGCAATTGTAGGGGATGAGATTAAGACGCTTATTCAAAACGGTGATGCTCCAATTGGAATTGTTTGGTCTGGGATGGCTGCTGAAATTATGTGGGAAGTAGAGCATATGCAATACGTTGTTCCAGAAGAAGGATCTAATTTGTGGTTTGATAATATGGTTATTCCATCTACAGCGAAGAATGTGGATGGAGCTCACCAATTTATTAACTTTATCTTAGATCCAGAGAACGGTGCAGCAAATGCAGAGTACGTTGGATATTCTACTCCAAACCAAGCAGCAGTAGAATTGTTACCAGAGGATATCTCTGGTGATGAACGTTTTTATCCAAGTGAAGAGTTGACAGCAAGGTTAGAGGTTTATGAAAACTTAGGAAAAGAAATGTTAGCATATTATAACGAGTTATTCTTAGAATTCAAAATGCATCCGAAATAAAAGAGAGTAGCCGATTGGCTACTCTCTTGTTTATATAAACGCAAGTTGATATATCCCGTAATAAAGTGGAAAGATGAATAATAAAGACGCAAATCGCAAGAAAAAGGGACCCTCTTCCATCTCTCTGCTTGTTAACTTATGTGGAAAGAATAGCGATCCTGCTATATCCCAGCACAGCCCAACAACAAATACGATACGCCATATTTCTTGCGTAAAAATCGTTTGTCCTGTCACAAAACTGAATAATCCAAACCAAGTCACAATGGAGATAATAAAATCAATCAATCCTAAAATCGTATATTTTCGCCACTCTTCTTTCACATATGCTACGAGTGATAATCCTAACACACCTAAGTAAATTGTCCACAAGAAAAAGCTCATTGATGTTCCTCCTTCAATCCATCGAACATTATAACAGAAAGTTGGTTTAAAAGTCGTCTATATGGGGAACATAATCTTAATTTAGAAAAGATATGGAGGTACACCTTTATGGGATTTATCTTTTATTTAATCGTAGGTGGTATTATTGGTTGGTTAGCAGGAATTATACTTGGTAAAGATATTCCAGGTGGTATTATTGGTAACATTATTGCTGGTATTATCGGGTCATGGATTGGTAGTAACTTATTTAATATCGGTCCTGTAGTTGCAGATATAGCAATAATTCCAGCTCTTGTAGGTGCCATTATTTTTGTGTTTATAGTAAGTCTTATCTTAAAAGCATTACGCAAATAGTTTAGTGGAAGCTGTCCACAAGTACATGGCTTTATACTTGTGGATAGCTTTCTGTTTTTAGAAGGTAGTTTTCATGTATCTAGATGTCCAATAAAAATTTCACTTTTAGCACATAATAAATAAGAGGAGGCTAGAAAAGTGCTAAAAGTTTATACTAATTTATTACTATTATTCATCATACTTTTTGGTTGTACACCAGTTATTCCAGAGACCTCCTATGATATTTCGGATGATCTTGCGAAGTCGTTTCTACAAGAGCATGGATACAATATCATTCGGTATGAAGGAAACAAAAAGATGAAAATGACACGAGATTTCATTGAAGAACATGAAGTTCAACTTAGTTGGCAACTCTTAAGAGAAGATCCATTATCTCTTATAGATAAAGAAATAAACATGCAAGTGTTTCAAGTAACAGACCATGTGTTAGATATGCTTTCTGAATACGATAAGACAAAAATTGAAGTATGGATAGTAGATGGAGAAATAGTTGGTGGTACTTCTAAACCAATAACGGATATTGGAGGGAATTTAATAGAGGTAGCACATCAATATACCATTTATGGTGAAAGAATAGGGTATAAAGTCAAAAACGGAACAATAGTAAATGGACTGTTACGTAATTTATGAAACCTTCTTTAGGTAATACTCGTCTAATTATTAGAATACGATTATACTCTTAGTAGTGATAGTAAGACATGAAGAAATGAGGAGAAGAGAAAAATGAAAAGGATAACCAAGATGCTACTTGTCCCTCTTTTGTGTTTACTTGTATTACCAACAGGGATTGCTAGTGCAGATACTGGAAATCAAGAAGTAATAAATGAATTACTAGGTGTACCAATTGTAGTTTATGGTGAAACCTTAAGTAATGAACAAAAAGAAGAAGTTAAATCAGCCTTTGGAGTAGAAGATGCTTCACAAGTGGAGGAATATACGGTAACAGCGAAAGACTTAGCGAGATATATTGGTGGTAATCCTAATTCACGAATGTTTTCTTCTGCGAAAATAACGATGACAGAAGAAGGAACAGGAATTGTAATTAAACGTGTAACACCAGGTAATATTACACAAGTAACGGATGAAATGTATATAAATGCGATGATCACAGCTGGTGTGGAAAATGCAGAAGTGGAAGTTGCTTCTCCAGTAGCAGTAACAGGACATTCTGCATTAGCTGGTATTTATAAAGCGTATGAAGCATCTGGAGTAGAATTGGATGCCGATAGAATGGACGTTGCGAGTGATGAGCTAGATTTAATGACGGACTTAGTTTCCGAACAAGGTATAGAAGAACAAAAAGTAACGGAACTCTTAACCCAAATAAAGCAACAAATTGCGGAACAAAATCCTGTAACGCGTGAAGAAGTAGAGCAAATAGTACAAGAACAGTTATCTACATTAGGAATTCAATTAACGGAAGAAGAGCAACAAAGATTGATTGATTTGTTTGATCGTATTCGAGGGTTAAATATTAACTTTGATAATGTACGTACGCAATTAGAAGATTTGTCTACCGCTCTACAAGATACGTTACAAAATGTAGTAGAAAATGAAGGTTTCTGGAACTCGGTAAAAGAGTTCTTTACCAATCTAATGAATGCTATTTCTAGTATTTTTGGTGGATCGGAAAACGAATCAACAAACTAATAAGTGAAGAGACTGGAACATAACTAAAAAAGTACATTCAAAAAGACGAATGTACTTTTTTCTTAGTATTTGACTTCATAATACTGCAGAATTAGTGCTTATACAGTATAAATCTTTGGGATTGTAGCGGAAGGGGGCGACTCCTACGGGAAAGGTGGGTTACTGAGACCCCACAGGAGCGTCCCCCTATAGCGGAAATCCCTGTGCAGTCACTTTCGGTTATTGTCCCAGCCTCTTTCCTTTTTTCGGGTGATGATAGTGATAAAACTAGGTTATGAGTGTACAACTAAATACATAAAAGATGGCATACAAGTCATAAAGAAAGAAAAATATACCTTACGTCTATCAAGGACAGAGATTGACACACATTTTGAACAGTTTCCCCTAGAAATTGTTTTAGATGTTTCGTATAAGCCATTTTCAGATGGGAGTGGTTTATTATATTTACATACAAATAAAGGAGTTTTTCCGTTTGTAACGTATGACGATACGACAGAATTTATAAATAGTTACGTTAAACTGAAAAGATATCAACAGTTCATGAAATAATTCTCTTTTTTCACCTTACTATAGTAAAATATAGTAAGAGTGGAAATGCAATGGGGGAATAAAACGTTGAAAGACATTTATAAAAAATTCGTTACTTCTTTATTTATACAATACATATTCGGTTCACTAGTAGCTGTCTTTGGCGTGGGGAGTATGTTTATATTCCATTCATTGGATTTACAAAAGCAAGATATATTGACACTGCTGTTCATCATGATGTTCTCCGGTTGTGTCATGGCTGGAGCTGAACTGGCTTTGTTTAGTAAACATATTAAACCAATACGAAAGATGTTACTTGGTACGAACCCATCTGTACAAGACTGTCAGTTAGCTTATGAGCAGCTTCATCGTTTCCCGACCTTAACTGTCATTCGAATTATGGGACCACACCTATTTGGTTTATCTATTCCAGCTATCACTCTTTCATATCTAGCAATCTCTTATGGATACCTAGAGCTTCCTCTGGTATACATAGGATTAGCTTGTACCGGAGCGATATTAATCGCAATGCTTCATGGATTAATCGAGTTCTTCCTGACAATAAGTGCTACTCGTCCAGTTTTATTAGCTGTGGAGAAATACAGTTTACAAGAATTCAATATCTATCAATCTAAAAGAGAGCAATATTTCTTAAGTTTAAAAAAGAAGCTCGTCGTAAGTTCCTTATTCTTAGCCACATTCCCTATCATGTTATTTAGTTTGGCAAATCAAGTACGATTGATTGAAACAGGCGTGACAGAAAATATGCGAGAGTATTGGGAATGGGCTTTGGTTATTATAGTCGTTGTTGGTAGTATAGCTCTTTTAGGTGCCATGCTATTATTTAAGCATATGCTCTCGCCAATTGATGAATTAGCCGTTGGTGTAGAAGCTGTAAGAGAAGGAAATCTCCTTCTTTTAGACAATCCATATTCTGACGAATTCTCTAAGTTAATTCGTGGGTACAACCACATGGTAAATGCAATAGATACGCGGGATGAAGATAACCGTCTGCTGTTAGAAAGTTTTTTTACTGTCATTGCTGCGACGCTAGATGCTAGAGATCCTTACACTGCAGGGCACTCTGTCCGTGTAGCTAACTATTCTGTGAAAATAGCAAATGCGGTAGGATGGACAGAAAGAGAACAAGAGCTATTAAAGAAATCCGCATTACTTCATGATATTGGGAAAATAGGAATTAGAGATGAGGTTCTTTTAAAAGAAGGTAAACTAACAGATGAAGAATTTCGCATTATTCAAGAGCACCCTTCCATCGGTGAGTATATTTTGAAACAAGTAAGATTTACAGAGGATTTATCAGCTATTTTGCCAGGGGTTAGAAGTCATCATGAGCGTTTTGATGGAAAAGGATATCCAGACCGTCTCCAAGGTGAAGATATTCCGGTGTTTGGTCGCGTTATGGCTGTCGCTGATGCGTATGATGCCATGACTTCTGATAGACCTTATCGTAAAGGGATGCCAAAAGAGAAAGCTCTTTCTATCATTAGAGAGGGAAGTGGGACGCAATGGGATCCGTTATTTGCTAGAGTGTTTTTAGATATAATGTCTAGCGATGAAGAAACGAAAGTAACGGAGGAATAATGTGAGTAAACAGGAAAATACATGGAAGTTATTTGCAGCCCTATTTGGCCTTAGTGCTATATGGGGTTTATCTTTTGTATTTATAAAAATATTGGGTACGAATGTAGGTGTGGCTGGAGTTGTCTTTTGGAGGTGTCTAGCCGGTGCTTTTGTCTTACTACCATTTATGATCCTCCAACAACGTAAAACAAGAAAGAAGATTCCATGGATTCCATTAATTGTAGTAGGAATCATTAATGTTTGTATTCCTTGGCTGCTAATATCTTGGAGTGAGACGCTTATTCCAAGTAGTACCGCATCCATTTTAAATGCTACTACTCCGTTATGGGCTCTTTTATTGGGAGCTGTCTTTTTTAAGACGAATGCTACTTTCCGTCAATTTATTGGTGTATGTATAGGATTCATTGGAATTGTTATTTTACTAGAATGGCGCATAGATGTATTGTGGACCGGAGCATTTGTTGGTGTTGGCACTATGCTTATCGCTACATTTTGTTATGCTTTAGGTTCTCATTTAACAAAGAGATGGTTAAACGGCGTATCTGTATTAACGACTGCTACGGTCACACTTTTTGTTGGTGCTATCGGTGGAGGTTTATTGGCTGTACGAGAGTCACAAGCCTCATTTCTTACCATTGATTCAATAGAAACTGTTTTAGCAATAATTGGCCTAGGGTGCTTAGGGTCAGGTGTTGCACAGGTCTTATACTATTATATGGTATCGGCTGGATCTGCTCAATTTGCTACAAATGTTACGTATTTAATTCCTGTAACTGCCATTGGATGGGGTGCATTTTTGTTAGATGAAATCATTTCACTATATACCTTAACCGGATTGCTAGTTATTTTAGTGGGAGTTTACCTAGCAAGTGGAAGAAAACTATATGTTCGTCCATCTGTAAGAAAAGGGTGATAGATCCTTTTCTTTTTTTGTTGGGAAAATTATTGTTTTCCGCATTTTACTAGATTTCTTTTTCACTATTTCTCTACTGTTGAATATAATAAATTATCATATTTAGTCGATATACATTTATAGAATAGTCTATCAGGAAGGGGGGATACGTGTTGGAATCACCTCAGGGGATATTAATGCAACAACAAGCAAAAATATTAGAGATTGCGAAAAGTCGAGAGATTGAACCAAGTCAATTGCAGAATGCTTTAGTAGAGATATGCGGGAAGATGTCCACTTTAGTCAATGTAGAAAGAGTGGGCGTGTGGTTATCTCAAGATGACGATAACAAACTCCATAACTATGCCCAGTATGACAAGCAAAACGGCCACTACCGAAGCGATACTGTATTAGAAGAATCGTCGTGTATGACGTACTTTAACTTATTACACTCTCACCGAACGATTGCTGTTGATAATATTTATGAAGATGAGAGAACAAAAGAACTAGTACCATTCTTCCTAGAACAAGCGAGTAGTGTCAGCGCGATGTTAGATGCCCCGATTATTACATCATCAGGCGTTAAGGGAGTATTATGTTGTGAATCGTTTGTGGAAAGAAAATGGACAGCACAAGAACAGTTATTCGCTGGTACCTTCGCAGACATGATTGCCATTATATTAGAAAGAATGGAAAGGTTGGAGGTAGAGCGACAACTCGAAAAGTTAGCATTCTTTGATCAGCTAACAGACCTGCCTAACCAAAACCACTATTGTAAATATGTGAGTAGTAAAATCGATTTATCACCCGTTAAGCCATTTAATATAGTATATATAAGAATTGATAAATTTGAATATATGCAAGATGTACTAGGTTATGAATGTGGGGAAAATTTAGTAAGAGACATAGCCCAAAGACTTGGTGAAAAGAAAAGAAAAGAAGACTTTATTGCTAGAGTAGGAAATTACCATTTTGTTCTTGTCACAGAACCAATAAAAGAAACTATTTGTAGTAAATTATCCGCCATGTATCAAGAATTAACGAAGCCGTTTTTTACTGCGAATCAAGAGATCTACTGTACATTTAGCATGGGAGTCAGTTCGTATCCAGAGCATGGAGAAAAACCAGAAATTTTACTCTCCTCTGCCCGATCTGGTGTATTGCAAAATGCCTCTAAAGTAAATAGAGGAGGAATATATCATTTTGAGAAGAATGCTGCTCAGATAATGGAAACAGACTTACACATAGAGATGAACTTGCGTAAAGCGTTAGAATTAGATCAATTTGAATTATATTATCAACCTCAGATCAATACGCTAACTCAAGAATTGAAAGGGTATGAGGCGCTTATTCGCTGGAATCATCCTGACTTAGGAATTGTATCTCCAGCTAAATTTATTCCAATGGCAGAATCTACTGGAATCATTGTAGAAATTGGAGAATGGGTTGTTGATCAAGCATTATCAACATTGAAAGCTTGGAATACAGAGAAATCCAAAGATATCACTATTAGTATTAATGCTTCCGCAAGGCAATTTTTACACAAGGATTTCCCGTCGTTGGTGGGAAAATACCTTGATAAGCATCAAGTTTGTCCAAGTAAACTAGTTATTGAAATTACGGAATCTTTAGCGTTAGAAAATACAGTGGAAGTTTCTGAGCAACTAACTATCTTTAATAAGATGGGAGTAAGTATTTCCATTGATGACTTTGGTGCGGGATATTCATCCTTAACCTATTTGCTTCACTTCCCTGTTTCTACATTAAAATTAGACAGGCAGTTTATTCAACACGTACATCAAGATCCTAAAAGTATGATCATTATTAAAACATTAATACGACTTGCGAAAGATTTAGATATTAACCTTATTGCAGAAGGTGTAGAAGAGGAAGAACAGAGTAATTTGCTTCAAGATTTAGGGTGCTATATGATCCAAGGATATCTGTATGGAAAACCGATGCCCAAAGAAGAAGCCTTTCGTTTTCTCTTAAATAGCAACAAAAATGAATTAGTTTAAAATCACTTATAGTCAGAATTGATATTTTTGACTTTTACATTAATGTAATATATATCCAGAGCCTCCTGTGAGATAATACGTATATCTTATGAAAAGGAGGCTTTGTTTTGAGTAAAAGAAAACATCCAACGCTTCAATATGAAACCACAACTAACGAAACACTTCAACTAAAGTCAATGAAACTATCCTATGCTAAATCAAAAGAGTACATCGAAGTCACCCTCTCGAACTATCTGCGAACACATGTGAACGGCAAAATTCCTTCCTATTACTTTGATTCCAACACAATGTATGCTTTAACAGAGTTTTATGGCTTACAAATCTATGCTAAAGGCAATCAGTTTGGTGAATACGTTGCTTCTGGGAATTATGATCCTAAGTTTGAAGATTCAATAGAATGGGAAATAGAAGAAATACTAGGAGAGCTAGAAGAACAAGCAGAAGAAGAATTTACCCGAGAAGTAGTAGAGTGCTTTCTCCTGGCTGCTAAAAGTATCTTTACACTTGCAAGTGAAGGTGCCATAGACTCATACCAAAAATAGTAGACGAATCGACTTGATGGTATAAGAGAGAATGGTGTAAATTGCGAAAATAATTGAAACCTTTTTACTTGTGAAACGTCATATAAATAGAAAACAGCTCTAAAAATTAGAGCTGTTTATATCTCCTTTATTTATTTAGAAATGAACATTTGTGTCCAGTAATGAGTGTAAGAACCACCCTTGGCATAACCAACACCAATGTGCGTGTATCCACTGCTCAAGATGTTTTTACGGTGTCCAGGCGAGTTCATCCAATCACGCACTACTTCAGCAGCTGTCGGCTGACCAGCAGCAATATTTTCTCCAGCAGAACGGTAAGAAACGTTAAAGTTTCTCATCATGTCAAACGGAGAACCGTATGTAGGGCTCGTATGAGAAAAATAGTTGTTGTCTCTCATATCTGCTGATTTGTAGCGAGCAACACGGGCTACTTGCCAATCTTGCTTCAAGGCAGGAAGACCCTGTTTTTGGCGCTCTACATTAGTAAGTCTTACAACTTCTGATTCCACGGACTTTGTTCCTTCGATAGTAGGAATTGTCACGCGATCTCCAGGATAGATTAAATTTGGATTGGAGAACTGGGTATTAGCGGAAATGATTTCAGATAAGCCAATCTGAAAACGTTGAGAAATCTTCCACAGAGTGTCACCGGAACGTACCGTATAAACTTCCTCGGCATGAGTGACAGTAGTAATCAGACCAAATGACAATAGTAACAGAGAGACAATAGAAAAAAGTTTTGTTTTCATAATGGTAGAATGTGTAGCTTTTTTCCATTTTATTCGCGATTTTTATAAAATTTGTTACAGACTTATCAAATTTAGATGTCAATATGCTATATATGCTATACACAGCAGATAGTAAGGGTTACGATATAAATATAAGAGCAGAAGTCAACGTAAATAGTTCGATACATATATACTCAAAAGAGGTGATTCAAATGAAACCTAGTCATGACAAGATGGTCCATTTAATCAAAAAGTTAACAAAAGTCGGAGTTAAAATACAAAAAACAAAATCACGTTCTGAGTTACAAACAAACTTAAAAAAAGATCTAAGTATTCCTTCTAATTAATAAAAAAACCGTCTGACATAATTGTCTAGACGGTTTTTCTTTTCTTCATAAGTGTATATGCAATAAAGCCAATGACAATCACAATTCCGCCAATTAAAGTAACTAACGTAAAGTTTTCTTCCATAAACACCTTTGCTTGAGCTCCCATGGTAACAATTAAAGCAGCTTCCAAAAAGAAACGAGCGCCACGGCCGATAATAGACCAAACCACAAGTGTAGAAAGCTTCATCTTAGAGACCCCAGCAGAAATAGTAAATACTTTGTATGGGATGGGTGTAAATGCTGCAACCAAAATAGCTACAGGACCATATTTCTCAAAAAGTTCTTCTACTTTTAAAATACTAGATTCTTTAAATAGTTTGAGTAAAATAGGTCTTCCTAATTTCTTTCCTATCACCCAACCAAGAATGGCTCCTAAAACAGACGCAACGGTTGTCCAAAGTGCATACCACCAAGCGTTCTCAGGAGATGCAAGTGAAATTGGAATAAGTAATACATCAGGTGGAATAGGGAAAAAGGAAGAATCCGCAAAAGACACGAAAATTAAACCCCAAACGCCATACTCCATTAGCCAAGCTTCTATCGCATGAATCATTTCAGACATGTTAAATCTCCTTGTATACGTTTGTTTAGTAAATCTCCTTGAGTATACCATGAAAAAAGGAAGGGGAGTTACTGTGAACTAAAATGTAGGTGGCAATTTTGTGGCGGCAAAAGCGGTTAAGCAGATAGCTGGGGTCAGGGTTACGTGCGGCAAAAGCGCTTAAGCCGCGGGAGGTAGGGTGAGTTTTATGCGGCAAGTCGGAGAAGCCGCAGTAGGGAGGGGAGGTTGCAAGGGGCAAAAGCGCTTAAGCCGTGGGAGATAAGGTGTATTTTATGCGGCAAGTCGGTGAAGCCGAAGTAGAGAGGAGAGATTGCATGGGGCAAAAGCGCTTAAGCCGTGGGAGGTAGGGTGAGTTTTATGCGGCAAGTCGGTGAAGCCGCAGTGGGGATGAGAGATTGCATGGGGCAAAAGCGCTTAAGCCGTGGGAAGTAGGGTGAGTTTTATGCGGCAAGTCGGTGAAGCCGCAGTAGAGAGGAGAGATTGCATGGGGCAAAAGCGCTTAAGGCGAGGGAAGGGGAATGAGTTTTATACGGCAAGTCGGTGAAGCCGCAGTAGAGAGGGGAGGTTACGTGCGGCAAAAGCGCTTAAGCCGAGGGAAGGGGAGGCTTTTCAAGGCGACAAACGGCGGAAGCCGCCAGGAAGAGAAACGATTCAAGGCGACAAACGGCGTAAGCCGCCAGAAAGAGAAACGAATCAAGGCGACAAACGGCGGAAGCCGCCAGAAGGGGAAACAATTCAAGGCGACAAACGGCGGAAGCCGCCAGAAGGGGAAACAATTCAAGGCGACAAACGGCGGAAGCCGCCAAAAAGGCCACCACCCCTCCACACAAAAAAGCCCCAAGGCAAGTAAACTCACCTTAGGGCTGCAGCATTATCATTTCACTTAATTAGAAAGTACTTCTGCACCTGTATTCTGATTTGTAGTAGTTGGCATCGTCTTGACTTCAACAGTAGACTCATCTTCTTGTTCCACTCGTCTAACTTCCACATACTTGATCTGGTGTTCATCCATTTCTTTTACGATAAATTCCACATCTTCAAATCGAATAATGTCACTTCCTTGCGACTCGTATTGATGAGTTAACACCCATCCACCTAGCGTATCTACGTCTGAATCGTCAAGGGAAGTACCAAGTAATTCATTTACTTCTGAAACCAATACCTTTCCATCAATAACGTAATGATCTTTTTCAATCGTTTGTACCAATGGCACTTCATCTGCATCGAACTCATCTCGGATTTCTCCAACGATTTCCTCAATGATATCTTCCACGGTTACTAACCCGGAAGTACCACCGTACTCATCCGAAAGAATTGCCATGTGCACTCGCTCGCGTTGTAGACGAACAAGGAGCTCGTTGATTGGAATAGAGTCAATTACACGAATGATAGGTCGGATATACGGTTCAAAACTCGTAATTTTCTTACCTTCCATGACATCAATAAAGATCTGCTTTACATTAATCATCCCAATAATGTGGTCTTTGTCACCGTCCATCACAGGATAACGGGTATAACGTTCTTCTTTAGCTAGCTGCAAGAACGTTTCCATTGTATCATTTTTATCTAATGTAACAATCTCTGTTCGAGGTACCATAATCTCTTTAGCAATACGATCATCGAATTCAAAGATTTTGTTCACATATTTAAACTCAGATTGATTGATTTCGCCACTCCTATAGCTTTCTGTCACAATTAGTCGTAACTCTTCTTCTGTATGAGCAATATCATGTTCTGAAATATTCTTTAGACCAAATAATCTCACAACAAAACGAGCTGATCCGTTCAGTAACCAAATGATCGGATACATTAAACGGTAGAAGAAGATTAAAGGCTTTGATAAAAGTAACGTTAATCGCTCTGCTTTTTGGATCGCTACTGTTTTTGGTGCTAGTTCTCCGATAACCACGTGTAAAAACGTAATAACCGTAAAAGCTATAGCTATAGAAATAACATGACTAAGATTTTCTGAGATTCCTAGACTAGCTAATGGTCCACCTAATAAATCAGCTACAGTAGATTCTCCAATCCAACCTAGTGCCAGTGCAGTAATGGTGATACCTAATTGACAAGCAGATAAATACTCATCAAGATTAGAAATTACTCGTTTGGCTGATCTCGCGAGTGGATGACCTTCCTCCACAAGTTGATCAATACGTGAAGATCTTACCTTTACGATTGCAAACTCTGATGCGACGAAAAATGCAGTCAAACCGATAAAAATCATCACCAACACTAGGTTCAATATACTGGGACTGTCCAAATAGTTTCCCGACTATCCTAGTTAGAATAGCCGGAGTCACCTCCTGTTTTTTCTGGAATTAAATTTTCTCGTTCTCCAGATTCTGAGGCGTTAAGGATCCGCTTGAAAAAGGAAGAACGAGGTCTTGCGCGCTGGAAATTCTGCTACTAATTACAGTTGGTTGGAATTGAAGCGTCAATACCCCATCCTACCACCCCTTTCAACATGTAGAGTAATAACTATTATAAAAGTGTAAGAGAATTACGTCAAACAAAGGTCAAATAACTTTATAGTACCTTATTGTATGAAAGCTTAGTAAAAAGCATGATTAAAAGATGAAAAAAGGTAAAAATTGAAACTTTTTACCTGTTAATTCGTCTAACATAAGGGGTATATATAGGAAAATATTTATTTTTACAAGATGGCTGTTTTTCGTTTTTCCATTGTATAATCAATGGGAGAGACACCAAGAATGAAACATAAGGAGGGAAAGAGATGAGTGCGTTTCAATCGAACCAACAAATTACCATTCATCTAGACAACACACAATCTGCAGCCGAGTTAAGAGGCGTATATTTTTATGAATGGATGCAAGCTTGGAAAACTCCAAAGCACCTTCTCTTCTTAAAGCACCCTCTTGGACAAGCACACATTAATCTTCATACATATTTAGAATTTTGGGATAAAGAAGATACCCAACAGTATTTGCAAACGCCTAAAAAGGTAGAGACGGAATTATGTTGGACAGACTTCAAAGATGAAGAGCAGTTGAATAACTTAGCGCCTCAAGAGGTGGCTGAGTTGCTGTATCTTGGACATAGAATGATTCCCTTACACCAACCTTTCTTTTCTAAATTAGGTAACAGTATTGTTTATCTAAGTAGAGAAGATGGAGAGCAATCTACTATTTTTATGAAAGAGTCTAAAGATTTCTTTACTTCCCTAGGAATTTTATTATCCAATAAGATGTCTTTAATGAAATTGGATTCTACTTTGTTAGGTATTAAACGAAAAAAAGAATTGCCACCTATTCCATCAACAGTGCTTATGACGTTTGCTACACTATGGGAGGAAGGTCTTTTAATAGACTTAGAAAAAATTGAATCTACTCGAGGGAAAATTGAACTTCCACTATTTTTACTGGTAGACGACGATGCGAGTAATATAGAAGAAACTACAGTAAGAGGAAAAATCATCTATGACCGTAAGTCTAAGGAATGGATGGCTTATGTCTTATAAGTAACGAATAAAGGGCTAAGACGAAACAGGTACAGTTTTGTCTTAGCCCTATTTGCTTTTTTAAGAAGTTCTATAAGCTATCTAATAATCTGTTTGCTTCATCGATATGGATAGAGAACTTTAATCCTTTCTTCACTAATCCTTCTTTTTTAAATTGACTCATGATCGAGCTAGTCGTTTCACGTGAAGATCCGACCATATTAGCGATGTCCTGATGAGTCAATTTCATATTAATCGATTGCCAATGATTTTTTCGTTTTCCGGTTTTTTCGCTTAATTTAACAAGCAAGTAAAGTATTCTGTACTTCACATCTCCAAGAGCAATTTTTTCACTCATGCTGTAAATTTCTTTTAAACGTGTAGAAAGGATATTGATTAGCTTAAGGGCAATCTTGGGGTTATTTTCAATAAACTTTTCAAACTCTGTTTTACTAATAATGCACAAGTACGTTTCTGTCATTGCCTCTGCGTATGTATCGTCATCTGTCAACGAAAGGGTGGAAGTTTCTCCGAAAATATTACCATCAATTAAAACATCAATAGTGAACTGTTTACCTGAAGGGTTTATTTTATACAATTTCACTTGCCCTTTTTTTAGTAAGAATAAAGCTTCAATCGGTTTGTCAGGGGAGAAGATAATAGTCCCTTTAGGAACAGGTCTCATCTCGCTTAATTCATCAATAATATGTAATTCTTCCATTGGTAATTCATCAAATAAGCTTATTTGAGACAGTAAAAATAATTTATCCATGCTATTCTCCTTCATTAACCTTCTAAAATTAAAGTGTAACCTATCTTACAGATTATTTATTAAGCATTGAGGTACATTATGGATGTAGAAAAGAGAGGTGAGACAAAACGTCTAAGCTTTATATAATTGATGGATGCTCCAAATGCAAAGTAATGAGAGATTGGCTTATGGAAAAGGAGATACCTTTTGAAGAAGTGAACATTCTCCAAGTAATGAATGCAAGAAACGAACTATTTCGTATAATTGGAGAAATCTCTATCCCAGTATGGTGGGATAAAACTTCCAACTCAATTGTAACGTATCAAGATATTAAAACAAAAATGTATGATTCAAAAAGTAGTGTTATTCACTAATATAAGATAGCTTACATTATAAAAATAAGGAGTGACCTTAATGATTGAAAAAATAACTGCAGTATCTAAAGGAATGTACACAGAAGGAATCTCTCATAATCATAAGGTTGTTATTGATGAACCGGCTAATATGGGCGGAACAGATAAAGGAGCCAACCCTTTAGCTACATTACTTGTATCATTAGTAGGTTGTGAAAACGCGATTGCGAACTTTGTAGCAAAGGAAATAGAGTTTGACTTGCAAGGAATTGACTTTGAAGTAAGTGGTGAAATTAACCCTAAAGGGATGATGGGTGATAAATCAGTACGTCCTTATTTCCAAAAGATTTCTGTAAGAGCAACTGTGCATACATCTGAAACGCAAGAACGAGTAGATGAATTACAACGAATAGTTGATGAAAGATGCCCTATTTACACAACAATGGTAGCGGCAGACGTAGAAATGGTTCCTACTTGGACAAAAGCATAATAGAGAAGAATCCTGAGATTATATTCTCAGGATTCCCTTTATCTTTCTATTATAGGCCTCAAAACATTATCGCAAAAAGAGATTACAGTTACGATAAAGTTTTGAGAGCTATAATAGTGGTACATTAAATTTTGTAGAAAACAAAATACTTATGGTACGTTGAATGCAGGAATTGATCTAAACATACATTTAATTCGTATACTTCAATGAGTCTACTGGCACTGCAAAAAACCTACAGGAGGAACACTTTGTGAAAAAAATCATCACTTTATGCCTTTCCGCACTGATCCTAGTGGGATGTTCCAACACACAATCTTATTCTCCAACCGAGGTTCAACAAATGAGTTGGACAGAAGTAAAAGAAGCTGCTTCCGGTCAAGAAGTTCGCATGTTCCTTTGGGGTGGCGATGAAGGGATAAATCGTTATATCGATGAATACATGAAACCGCGCCTAGAAAAGCATGGCATTACAATTAAGAGAATTCCGATGGACACGCCTGAAATTCTTCAAAAGCTCCAAACGGAAAAGGAAGCTGGAAAGAAGGCAGGGACGATTGACTTAGTCTGGATCAATGGCGAGAATTTTGCCTTAGCGAAAGAAGAAGAATTACTATACGGCCCCTTCTTAGAGACACTCCCAGTCTATGAATCTAACTATGCTCCGTCAAAAGATCAGTTTTCCATTGATTTTGGACAGACGGTTGATGGTCTAGAAGCTCCATGGGGGAAAGTTCAATTTGTTTTTCAATACGACGAAAAGAACGTCCAACGTCCACCTGCGTCCCTGGTGGAGCTGGACCAATGGATAAAAGAAAACCCTGGGAAATTTACGTTTCCAGACCCATCTGATTTCACTGGTAACGCATTTCTGCGACATCTTCTTTACGACGCAGTAGGCTTGGAGAAACTACAAAACGGTACCCCAGAAGAAGTCATAGAGGAAGCATGGCCAATAATGATGGAACGTTTAGAAGAGTGGCAACCTAACTTGTGGAGAAAAGGGGAAACGTATCCAACTAGTTTAGAAGAATTAGATCGCCTATACGCACAAGGTGAGGTATGGATGTCTATGGGGTACAATGAAGCTAGAGCGGAACATTTCATGGAAAAAGGTATTTTCCCTGAAACAACGAAAACGTTTGTATTAGAAGAAGGTTCGATTGGTAACCATCACTATTTGGCGATACCAACTAATTCTCCTAATATCCCAGCAAGTTTAGTTGCTATTAACGAATTTCTTTCCGTTGACGCACAATTAGAGAAACTCCGCCCTACGTATTGGGGAGAAAATACCCCTTTAAACGTAGAGTCGTTAAAGCCAGAAGAAAAGAGTAAATTGGAATCTATCTATAGAGGGGAAAGCGTCCTTCCTGCAGAGGAACTAGAGGAAGTATTTCAACCGGAAGTAGATGCGGCTTACGTTACATTAATTGAAGAGAAGTGGAACAATGAACGAAAATAATAAGAAAAGTAGGGGCTGGCTCTGGTTAGCCCCTTCTATTTTCATTATCGGTATATTAAGTACAGCTGGTTTCTTAAAAGCACTACAAAACAGCCTAGCTGCAAATCAACATCCGCTTATGTATTATATGGAACTGTACCAGAATCCAGTATTTTTGAAGTCACTAGGGTTCACAATATGGATTACACTAGTATCTACTATTCTCTCCATTCTTATTGGCTGGGGAATTTGCAAAGTGACCGTCCCTTATTTAAAGAAAGCATCTAATAGACTCATCATATGGATTCCAATGATGTTTCCACACTTTGTTTGGGCTTACATGGTCTATTTACTAGTAAATCCTAGTGGTGTCATATCTATTACGTTAGTTGAAATCGGTTTAGTAGAAAACAGAGAATCGTTTCCATTGTTAGTACAGGACAAGTGGGGAATTGGAACAATTATTACTTACGTTTGGAAAGAGGTTCCTTTTGTTATTTTAATGTTACTACCAGCATATGTAGAAATGGATACGAGATACAAAGAACAAGCGTCTTTACTGGGTGCTTCTAAATGGAAGGTATTTAAAATCGCAGAGCTCCCATGGATTGCCCCTACTCTTTTAGAGATTTTACTTATCTTAGTCGCTTTTATCTTTGTTGGATATGAAGTGCCTGCTTTAGTAGGTTCCTCAGAACAAAAAGCGCTTGGTGTTTTACTATTTGATTGGTTTTACGGCGGCAATGTTGCTAATCGTCCACTTGGCTATGCGCTAGCTGTCAGCTTAACCATAACAATGGGAATCATGGCTTGGTTTGGCTTTAGGAAAGCAAGAACGATGCGACAAAGGTTGGTGAATAGTGCATGAGAACACCTACAAATATTTGGTTCTTTGCGGTTCTAGGCAGTATTTTTCCGCTGCTTCTACTCGTTTGGAAAAGTTTTACCGGGTTTTTAACCTTTGGAGAACTGGATGTGTCAGATTGGACCATACGAGGATACCGAACGATTTTTCAAGATGTTTTATTAATAGAAGCATTGTGGACTACCATTTACATTACCTTTCTTGTCATCTGGATTACGTTAGTGTGTGCCTTTTTAGCAGGACGAGTATTAGCATTTAAAGAGTGGAAAGGGAAGAGTGCGATCGAATTGCTCTTATTTTCTCCCTTACTACTGCCTGTTATCGCAATCGCAATAGGTTTACAAATAATCTTAATTAAAATGGGGATTGCTGATACCATACTCGGAGTGGTGATAATTCACTTACTACCTACGTTACCTTATGCCATTACTATGATGCGTTCAGGAATGGAGAGAATGGGACAGAAGTGGAGAGAGCAAGGGATGTTGTTGCATCCGTCCAATGCTAGAACCCTTTTCCTCATTGAACTACCAATGCTATTGCCGACTATTCGAAGTATCGTCTTTTTAACAACCGTCATTAGCTTAAGTCAGTATGCGCTAACGGCAATCATTGGTGGAGGAAATGTGATTACGTTAGCTCTGATCTTTTTTCCATACGCTAATTCCATTGATGATACGATGGTGACGGCGTTTGCCTTGTTATTTGCGCTACTACCAATCTTCTTCTTTTTACTGCACGAACTATTATTTCGGATACTCTTCTCAACGTTGAAAAAGAGGTGGTTAACATGAGCTATGTAGAAGTGAGCAATATTACTAAAACAGTAAAAGATAAAAATCTTTTAGAAAACGTCTCTTTTACAATAGAAAAAGGAGAGATTATCAGTTTACTAGGTTCATCAGGAGCTGGGAAGACAACGCTCCTTCGCGTTTTAGCTGGATTAGAATCGGTAACATCGGGGAACATCCTAATTAACGGGCAAGACGTCACCACTATACCCGCACAAGAACGTGGTGTAGGTATGGTGTTTCAACAACCACTATTATTTCCACAGTTAACAGTCGGAGAGAATATTGCTTTTGCCATGCAAGCTTCTAAGAAAAAGACCCGATCTGTGAAAGAGTGGTTAGAAGCAGTCGGATTACAAAGCTATGAAACGGTTTACCCGAACACGTTATCTGGTGGGCAACAACAACGAGTAGCATTCGTTCGTTCTTTGGCAGCATCGCCGTCTCTATTACTGTTAGATGAACCTTTTAGTGCGCTTGATCCATCTACAAGAGAAGATTTACGGCTATGGTTACGAACGTTTCTTAAAGAGCAGCAAACAACTGCCATCTTTGTGACACATGATATGGAGGAAGGAACTATTATTGGAGACAAAATCGCTTGGGTCGAAGAAGGACAAGTGGTGCAAGTGGGTACATCGGAAGAACTAAAAGAAAAGCCAAAACATGAGCAAATTTTAAAGTCTTTGGGAGAAGGTATTCCGTTACCCACTGGTGGCTTTATTCGTCAAAAACACCTTATGTGGGATACCACACCCCCAACCAACACACATTTTGCGGGTAATGTAATACGAACCATTGCAAAAGAAGAAGGAATATATGCATACATCCAAGTAGCAGAACTTGACGCCAATGTTTTAGTAAAAGGTATAAGGTTGGAAGAAGGTCAAAAAGGCTATCTTACGTTTCCAAAAGAAGCTGTAGAATTTTTAGAGAAGGACGATAACGGATGAAAAAAATTTTCCTATTAAGTATTGTTATTGTGGTAGCAATTTTGTTTTACTTTCTATTTCCACACATTCAAGATATCTCCCCAACAGCTATTAAAAACTGGTTACAATCGTTTGGGATTTGGGCTCCAGTCATCTTTGTCGTTGCCTATACGTTTCGTCCGCTTATTCTTTTTCCAGCCTCCATCCTTTCCTTGACCGCTGGATTAGTGTTTGGAGCTTGGCTAGGGTGGCTCCTAATCATCCTTGGTGCGATGGGAAGTAGTGCAGTTGCATATGGGATGACGTACGGTGGTTTGGGGAAATTTTTAAAAATTGATCCTTTGCAAAAGTTCCCTAATTTCCAGAAGAAGCTGGACGAACAGGGATTCTGGTACATTTTTTGGATAAGGTTAATCCCAGTAGTCCACTTTGATCTGATTGGTTATGTAGCGGGTGCAACCCGAGTACCATTCTGGAATTTCATGCTGGCAACATTCCTAGGAATACTGCCAGGCACTTTCGTTTATAGTTTTTTAGGCTCTTCTTTTACCTCTGGAGACTGGTCAACTATTCTATTAGCTGTTGTATTGTTTTTCCTTGTGACGGTTATACCGATAGTAATCCAAAGAAAGTGGAAAAAAGTATAAGATCGGAGAAAGAAAATGTTAGACACACATGCAAGAAAATATGTTCAACCAATTTTCACATACAGTGCCAAATGGCTTTTAAAATTAGGGCTATCAGCCAATCAAGTAACAGTAATAGCATTTATTATTGGCTCCTATACAGGTTTCTTCATTTATTGGGATATGCCATTTATCGCATTGTTTGCTCTGTGGTTTTCCGGATTTCTAGATGTAGTAGATGGCAGTATGGCACGCCTAACAAAGCCGTCTCCATTCGGTACAGTAATGGATGTAACGTTTGATCGAATAGTAGAAATCAGTGTCATCCTAGGACTGGCATTTCGCTATCCAGACGTCATGTGGGCACTTTTATTACTAAGTGTTTCCATCATCGTTTCCATGACCATCTTCTTAACTGTAGGAGCAGTGACAGAAAAGCAAGGAATGAAATCATTCTATTATCAAGCTGGAATAGCCGAGCGAACGGAAGGGTTTGTTTTATTCAGCATCATGATTTTATTCCCTTCTATTTTACTGTGGTCAACGCTACTATTTTTTGCAATCGAACTATTCACAGGAATGCAGCGTTTCTTAGAAGCAAAAAAGATATTGTCGTAACGGGGGAGATATAGCATGTATGACATCATAGTTATTGGTGGAGGAGCAGCAGGTTTAACAGTTGCAGCAGGAGCAAGTTCTCTGGGTGCGAAGGTAGCACTAGTAGAGAAGTCAAAACTTCTCGGAGGAGACTGTCTACATTTCGGATGTGTTCCTTCCAAAGCCCTAATTTCTATTGCAAATCAAGTGGCAGAAGCCAGGAAGACTACCAAGTTTGGAATGGATGTGTCCGGAGATATTAATGTAGAAAAAGTGATGGAACAAGTACAAAGCTCTATCCGTACCATTCAAGAACACGATGATCCAGACCGCTTTGAAAAGCTAGGTGTAGATGTTCTCTTTGGAGCGGCAAGCTTTATCACGTCTACGAAAATAAAAGTCGGAGAAAGTAAGACAATAGAAGGAAAAAGAGTGGTGGTAGCAACTGGTTCAAGTCCATTTATTCCGCCAATAGAAGGTTTAAAAGACATTCATTACTGGACGAATGAGACAGTTTTCACCATGAAACAACTACCAAAGCGTCTTCTAGTCATCGGTGGAGGAGCTATTGGGATGGAATTGTCTCAAGCATTTGCTAGACTAGGAAGCGAAGTCACGCTAGTAGAAAGAGGTAAAACGCTAGGAAAGACTGGTGACAAGGAATTGGTGGGGAAAGTAACAGAGCTTTTAGAGCGAGAAATGACTGTGTTTACTTCAACAGATGTGGAGAAGATATCTACCACCAATGAAGGGAAAATAATTGCTCTACGTGATCAAACCACTACTTTCACTCTTGAGGTTGATGAAATTATTGTTGCTGCTGGTCGTAAACCAAACACGAGAGAACTTAACCTCGATGGAGTTGGCGTAAAGGTGGACGAAAGAGGACATATATTAATAGACCGATATGGTCGTAGTTCCATTCCAACGATCTTTGGAATTGGTGATGTCAACGGTCAATATGGCTTTACGCATGCTGCTGGAATGGAAGGAAAAGCAGTGGTGCAAACTGCCGTATTAGGAATACCATCTAAGCTATCGTACGAATCTTTCCCTTGGATTACTTTTACGGATCCGGAGTGGTTCCAAATGGGGTTAACAGAAGAGAGTGCCGTGCAACGTTTTGGAAAAGAGAATATCAACATTTATAAATCGTCCTTGGATGAGGTGGACCGTTTTATCGCTGAGCACCGTACAGAAGGAATCGTCAAAATGATTACGAAAAAAGACGGAACGATTATTGGTGCCCATGCACTTGGAGTGGGAGCGGGTGATTGGATGCAGACAGTTGTGTACGCTGTACAAAAAAAACAGAAGATAGGCTCCCTTTCCAGAATGATCTATCCATATCCGAATCGTGCGGGTGCAGTCCAAAAAACATCCGACTTATATTGGAGAGAAAAACTATTTAACGGTCCTTTTACCAAGATAACAAAGAAATATATTCAGTGGTTTAGATAGTTATAGCCTATCGGTTGTTACAGCCGGTAGGTTATTTTGTTATGTGACCAGTAACAACTCATCGTCAGCCTCGTGGTGTGGCCTGCATTTAGAGGAATCTCCTTTCATTGACAGAAAAGTCATAGCGACGTATAGTATGCGTATACTAACTAACGTTCGTTAGGTAAATGAGGTGTAACGATGTCAAAGCAAACAGTTATCACAGAAGCGATGAGACTTTTCGCTGAGAAAGGGTATGACGGTGCTTCTTTATCCATGATTGCCAAAGCAGCTGGGATGAAGACCCCTTCTTTATATGCGCATGTGGAGTCGAAAGATGATTTGTTCTTAACAGCTTTTTCCGAAGTAATGAAAAAAGAAGAAGAGACGATGAAACGGGCGATGAAGGATCAACGAGGAAAAGAACGCTTAAAAGCCATATTTACATTTTACACGGATCCGAATGGTAGGGAACTAGAGCGTGCTTTTTATCTACGAGCATTATTTTTCCCGCCAGAGCATTTAGAAAAAGATATTAAACAGATGGTTATTCATGTGGAAACGATGATGTCGCATGAATTAGTGCAAACGTTAAGGGAACTAGAGTTATTGGTTCTAGAAGAAAATTGGATTCATTCTTTCTACGCATTGATGGATGGTTTGCTTTTAGAACAGAGACTGTATGAAGATGAAGAACTTCAACAACGTATTGTATCAGCTTGGGCGACGTTAGAAGCATTACTTAAGGAGGAAAAATGAGATGGCTTGGTTTTATTTGATTCTAGGCGGAATCGTAGAAGTGGTGTGGGCGACAGGCTTAAAATTATCAGAAGGATTTACTCGTCCTGGCATGACTGCTGTTACGTTAGTAGCTATCATAGTTAGTTTTTACTTTTTCGCAAAGGCACTTAAATTGTTATCTATTGGTACGGCTTATGCAGTGTTCACAGGAATAGGCGCAGCTGGGTCAGCGGTTGTTGGTATTTTATATTTTCAAGAATCGTTCTCGTTCTTCAAACTCTTCTTTTTACTAGTGTTGATTGCAGGCATAATCGGCTTAAAGCTAGTAGACGGGGATAAAGAGGAGGCGAAATCATAATGGCATGGATGTATTTAATTTTGGCAGGACTATTTGAAGTTGGACTTGTAACGTTTATGAAGTTATCGGATGGATTTACCAAAAAGATTTATTTGGTTTTAACACTTGCTTCTGGACTAACTAGCTTCTTTTTATTATCAAAAGCACTTGAGTCCATCCCACTTGGTTTAGGATATGGGATTTGGACTGGAATAGGAGCAGCTGGTGGCGTTATATTTGGGATGATCTTTTTTGGGGAGAAAAAAGACTGGCGCAAAATCCTTTTTGTCAGCATGATTATTGTTGGTGTAATGGGCTTAAAGATGGCTGGATAAGTGCCAGTAAAAACAGTGCAAAAGAAAGTGGACGAAATGCCTTGCATATAGTATTGTAACGGATTAGGTAGGTCGCTGATATCCTAGTAAAAACATGATAAAATAGACAGTGATAATCATATGGAGGAGTAGACAATGAAAACATCCTTATATTTAGTATATGGCGGAAAATCCGCAGAACATGAAGTGTCCTTACAAACAGCTAAAGCGGTAATTTCCGCTGTAGATAAAGCAAAATACGATATAACACCGATATACATTACTTCTAAAGGCGAGTGGGTTCGTGGTCCCCAGATTGATGGACCAGTGGACGATGTGAAAAAGCTTCAGTTTTCAAACGAGCAGGCTACTTTATCTGCTCTTTCTATTTTCCAAGATACAGATCAAGCAGACCAACCAACCGTTGTATTCCCGTTATTACACGGACCAAACGGAGAAGATGGTACCGTGCAAGGAATGCTAGAACTATTAAACGTTCCTTACGTTGGAAATGGCGTACTAGCATCAGCAGCTGGTATGGATAAAATTGTAATGAAAAATCTATTTGCTCAAGCTGGATTAGAGCAAGTGAACTACGTTGCGACCACAAAGCATGAGTGGAAAGAAAACCAAACAGCTATAATAGAAGAGATGGAGAATCACCTAGGCTATCCTTGTTTCGTCAAACCTGCTAACCTTGGTTCTAGCGTAGGAATCAGCAAAGCTTCTAACCGAGAAGGGCTAATAGCGGCAATGAACGAAGCGTTAAAATTTGACCGTCGTATTATCGTTGAACAAGGTGTCGTTGCTCGTGAAATAGAAGTGGGAGTATTAGGTAACGAGAAGCCAGCGTGTTCTGTCGTGGGTGAAATTGTACCGACGAAAGATTTCTATGACTACAAAGCGAAGTATGTAGATGGCGATACAGCAATGATTATCCCAGCTCAACTATCAGAAGAAATCGTGAAAGAAGTTAAAGAAAAAGCAATCGTGGCATATAAAGCTCTAGACTGCGCGGGCTTAGTGCGTGCTGATTTCTTTTTAACAGAAGATGGGCAAATTGTCATCAACGAAGTAAACACAATGCCTGGATTTACTCCATTCAGTATGTTCCCATTATTATGGAAACACGCAGGTGTAGAATATCCAGACTTAATCGAGAAGTTGGTATCGTTAGCTCTTTCTCGCTATGAAGAAAAACAACAAATTCAACACACAATGGAATAATAATGAAGAAGTGAGGAGCAGTCCTCGCTTCTTTTTAAAAGGAGGTCATTCTTTTGAAAAAAACAATTAGAGACTTAGTAGCACTACTGCCATTCTCTCACACAGTACATAACGCACAAGACCGTTTAGACGAAGTGATTGACCATGTGACAATAGATTCTCGAACTGCGAGAGAAGGAAGTCTATTTGTTCCACTACCTGGTGCAAACGTGGATGGGCATGAATTTGTTGCACCTTCTTTTGATAAAGGTGTAACAGCTTCATTTTGGAAAAAAGGGACAGACGGCATGCCTTCTAACGGTGTCATTATTGAAGTGGAAGATCCAGAAATCGCTCTTCAACAACTCTCAAAAGCGTATCGGGATAGCCTTACTTTAAAAGTCGTAGCAATTACGGGGAGTAACGGAAAAACTACGACGAAAGATATGATTGCGAGTGTGTTGGGAGTAAAAGCAAAAGTACAGAAAACAAAAGGGAATTACAACAACCATCTAGGTGTCCCTTTAACATTACTAGACTTAGAAGAAGACACGGATATCTCGATCGTTGAGATGGGCATGAGTGCAAGAGGAGAAATTCGCTTCTTAACAAAGCTTGCGAGACCAGACTTTGCCGTTGTGACAAATATTGGAGAATCGCACATGCAAGAATTAGGTTCAAGACATGGGATTTCTGAAGCTAAATTAGAAATTGCAGAAGGCTTAGACACTAGTGGAACGTTATTTTTATGTGGGGACGAACCACTTTTAACAAGGCATATGGATGATCCGCGCGAATATGCTGTGAAAACATTCGGAAGAAAAACGGAGAATGACTTGCATTCTTCTGCAGAAGAGATGACTACAACGGGTACTTCTTTCCAAGTGAATGGCTATGAAAGTAGATTCCACATGCCGGTGCTAGGACAACACAACGTATCGAACGCATTAGCAGCGATTTCTATAGCGAAAGAGTTAGGGTATGAGGAAAGTGAGATCCAAGGTGGATTAGCAGCCATTGAGTTAACGCCTATGCGTATGCAACTGGTAAACGGTAAGCGTGGTGTTACCATTTTAAACGATGCGTACAATGCTAGTGCTACATCCATGAAAGCGGCCATCGAATTTTTAGCAGCCTTCCCATTAGAAGATGGCAGAAAAATCGTGGTCTTAGCGGATGCTTTAGAGCTAGGAGATCAAGAAAAAGAGCTGCATTTGGACGTTGGTCGCTCTATTCCAATGGATGAAGTGGACGTAGTTGTCACATTTGGTGAACTAGGTGGTTGGATTGCAAAAGGTGCAGCGGAGCAAGCAGCAGAGCGTGTGCATCATTTTGAAGACAAGAAAGCGGCACAAGCCTTTTTAGAAGAGACGGTGACAGCTGGAGATTTTCTATTAATTAAAGGTTCTCGAGGCATGAAAGTCGAAGAAACGATTCAATTTCTTTTATAAAAAGTAAGGAGTGTGCACAACGTGTCAGTAGGACTTCTTTGTATCCACGGCTTTACAGGCGGTCCCTTTGAAGTGGAGCCGCTCGCAACCTATTTAAGTGATAAGACAGATTGGGATATCTCGGTAATAACCTTAGAAGGCCACTCAGAAAACGGCGTCAGCGACCAAGTTTCAGCAGAAGCTTGGGTAAAGCAGGTAAACGATGCGTACGATGAACTAGCTAGTAAGCACGACCAAGTAGCGGTAGTTGGCTTTTCCATGGGTGGATTACTGGCGATTGAGTTAGCATCAAAGAAAGATGTGCAAGCTCTGGTACTACTGAGTGCGGCGGCAAGATATGTCTCGCCAATCGAGTTTGGTAGAGACGCCATAGGTCTAGTAAAAGCAAGAAAAGAAGGTACATTGCAAGAAAACGAGTTTTACAGAAGAATGCGAGAAAAAGTAGGGCAAACGCCATCGAAGGCCACATTAGCTTTCATGAAAATGGTCCGACTGGCAAGACCATGCTACTCCTGTGTAGAAGCGCCAACCTTTATCGCCCAGGGGAAGCGGGACCCAGTAGTAGATCCGTCCAGTGCAATCTATTTAGCAAAAAAGATAGCGTCGGAGGAAAAGGAATTGTTCCTAGACGAAGAAGCAAAGCACGTCATCTGTTTATCGCCGAACAGGGATGTATTGTTTGAAAGAGTGGAAAAGTTTTTGCATCAGCATTTAGCGTGAAGATAGAAGGGGGAAAAGTCAGGTGCCTTGAGGTGCTTGGCTTTTTTTGGATGTAGATAGTGTTGAAGTGGGCGTTGGATGGCGGCTAAAGGGCTTAAGCCGGCATGAAAAAGGAGAGCGTCGGGCGATAAAGGGCTTAAGTCGCCATGAGAAAGGAGTGCCTCGGGCGACAAAAGGCTTAAGTCGCCATTGGAAAGGAGAGCCTCGGGCGACAAAGGGCTTAAGACGCCATGAGAAAGGAGTGCGTCGGGCGATAAAGGGCTTAAGTCGCCATGAGAAAGGAATGCGTAGGGCGACAAAGGGTTTAAGTCGCCATGGGAAAGGAGAGCCTCGGGCGACAAAAGGCTTAAGTCGCCATGGGAAAGGAGAGCCTCGGGCGACAAAGGGCTTAAGTCGCCATCGGAAAGAAGTACTTCAGGCGACAAAAGCGCTTAAGCCGCAGGTGGAAGGCACCAGAACCAGCGGCAAGTCGGCGAAGCCGCTAAGAAGTGAGGCTGCCCGTGTGTACAAAAGCGCTTAAGCCGCAGGAAGCAAGCACAGCAACCACCGGCAAATCACCCAAGCCATGATGTTATGGAATCTCAGCTCCGTAAATAAAGATCTTCACCCAACCGCAAGTTCACTCCCCTCTCACCAATCCCAAACAAACGTCTAAACCGCTCACAAACTTTCCTAAAAGAAAAAACAAGAAAAAAACACATATGTCAGTAAACCCTTATTTTACCTAACAAAAAAGTTGTCTTTCCTGGAATAGTAATCGTTTACATTTCCTTTTTAGTGTAGTTGTCAGATTGAAAAGGAAGATGTTTAGTGGTAACATAGCAATATCATCGTCCCATAGTATTGATTATGAAACTCTTCCGCAAGGAGAGGTTATTTTTTTGTTCACAACATTCAATGTACACTAGGGATATTTTTGTGGATAATGAATTAAGATAAGTTACGTTCAATATGTGATGGACCTTTAATTGCGACGGATAAAAAAACGCAACATTGCTGAAGGGTTGCAACTGTAAATATAGATAACGGTGGAACGGTTGATATAAAACGTTTTAAAGGAGAATGAGAACCATTGACTAAGTTTTCAGAGTTAGGTTTAAGCGAACTGACATTAAAGTCAGTTTTAAAAATGGGTTTTGAAGAAGCAACACCAATCCAAGCAGGTACAATTCCTGTAAGTTTAGAAGGTAGAGACGTAATTGGTCAAGCACAGACTGGTACTGGTAAAACGGCTGCTTTCGGTATTCCTTTGATTGAGAAAATCGATGTAAACAACCCTAATATTCAAGGTGTAATTATCGCACCTACACGTGAGTTAGCGATTCAGGTTTCTGAAGAGCTTTACAAGCTTGGTTACCATAAACGCGCTCGTGTACTTTCTGTTTACGGTGGAGCGGACATCGGACGTCAAATTCGCTCTCTTAAAAAGAACCCTCAAATCGTTGTGGGTACGCCAGGTCGTTTACTTGATCACATTAACCGTCGTACGCTGAAATTAAAAGACGTGCACACGTTAATTCTTGATGAAGCAGATGAAATGTTAAACATGGGATTCATTGAAGATATTGAAAGCATTCTTTCTAATATCCCTGAAACAAAACAAACACTTCTTTTCTCAGCTACAATGCCAGATCCGATTCGTCGTATTGCAGAGCGCTTCATGACAAATCCTGAGATCATCAAAGTAAAAGCGAAAGAAATGACAGTGGAAAACATTGAGCAATTCTTCGTAAAAGCTGCAGAGCGTGAGAAGTTTGATATCTTAGCTCGTCTTTTAGATACACAATCTCCAGAACTAGCTATCATCTTCGGTCGTACAAAGCGCCGTGTTGATGAGTTAGCTCGTGCGTTAAATATCCGTGGTTACGCTGCAGAAGGTATTCATGGTGACTTAACACAGGCTCGTCGTATGACAGTTCTGAAGAAGTTTAAAGAAGGTAAAATTGATGTCCTTGTAGCAACAGACGTAGCTGCTCGTGGTCTTGATATCTCTGGTGTAACACACGTTTACAACTATGATATCCCTCAAGATCCTGAAAGTTATGTTCACCGTATCGGACGTACTGGTCGTGCGGGTAAACAAGGTATGGCAATGACTTTTGTAACTCCACGCGAAATGGGTTACCTACGTATCGTAGAAAACACTACGAAAAAGCGTATGTCTCCACTGAAGCCACCGAGTGCGGATGAAGCGGTAGAAGTTCAACAAAAGCTAGCTTTAGAAAAAATTAGAGAGCAACTTGCAGAAGGTAATGTTCAAGATTACCTACCATTTGCTCAACAATTAATCAGCGAGGAAGATCCAGCACAAGTAGTTGCAGCTGTAATCAAGCTTATGACGAAAGAGCCAGATCAAACTCCTGTTGATATCACACCAGAAGACAATCTACCAATGAAACGTTTCAATAAAGGAAACGGTGGTGGAGGTCGCGGTGGCGATCGTAACCGTCGTGGCGGAGACCGTAAAGGCTCTGGCAAGCCTTATAACAAAGGTGGCCGCGGAGGACGCGATAGCCGTGATGGCGATCGCAAGCGTCGTCAAGGTGAAGGTGGCGGAAGAAAGCCACGTTCTAACAGCTACTCTTCTTAATATAGTGGAAAAGGCAAATCTGTTTTATTGCAGATTTGCCTTTTTTTGTTACGTGACCAGTAACAACTCCGTGTTGGCCACGTGATGTGGCGGGATCTTAACGGAGTCTCCATTTAAAGGGATGACGGTCGTGAAAGAAGTGGGTAGAGCAAACTGAGGACCGCCAGAATCGTGAGACGGTCGTGAAAGAAGTGGGTAGAGCAAACTGAGGACCGCCAGCAGCGTGAGACGGTCGTGAAAGAAGTGGGTGGAGCAAACTGAGGACCAGCAGAAGCGTGAGAAGGTTGTGAAATCAGTGGATGTAGCAAACTGAGGACCACCAGTAGCCCGAGACGGTCGTGAAAGAACTGGGTAAAGTAAACAGAAAACCGCCAGAAGAAAGAGACAGCCTTCAAAATAAAATACAAACCGAAAAGACAACCACCACAACCTCAAAAATCTTTTATACTACATTCCCCTCACGAAACTCATACTATAACCATCACAATAAAGGATGTGTCGACATGATTGTTCGTTTAGGATACGTTGCGATGAGTAAGGAGTTGGTGGGAGCATCTCCTTCTCAAACGATGACATATAAACAATATCAGCAAATTGCAGATGAGGAGGCGGCTAGAAGAAAGTTAGAACGGATAGCGAAAAAGAATATTCAAAACTGCATAAGATTGCTGCGCCATAATGTAGCAAACGGCATTCAATTCTTTCGCTTGAGCTCTAGGCTCATCCCGCTTGCGAATCACCCCGGACTTCCAGATTGGAATTACCTCCGCCCAATCAAAGACGACCTAAAGGAACTTGGAAACCTGAGTAGAGAACATAATATGCGCATTGATTTCCACCCTGATCATTTCATCGTCTTTACGACTTCGGATAAAGACATCTTCAAAAGCTCTGCAGAAAGCTTGACGATGCACAAAAAGTTACTCGAAGCTATGGAGATACCTCTTGATCACCGTTGCGTACTTCATGTTGGGGGAAGTTACGCGGATAAAGAAAAAACACTTGAGCGGTACATACACAACTTCGGCTTGTTACCAAGAGATTTACAACGAATGATTATGCTAGAAAACGATGATACAACATATAACGTAGAAGACGCATTATATTTATGTGAGAAGTTAGGACTTCCGCTCGTATTTGATTTACATCACCATATGGTGTACCACGAGAACGAAGATTGGTTTCAGCACTGGGATCGAATGGTGGATACGTGGAAATTCTCTGAACTGCCGTTAAAGATTCACATGTCTAGTCCCCGTTCAGAAAAAGACCCTCGCGCACATGCTGACTTAGTGGATGCAGAAGTCTTCTGGGCCTTTATCCAAAAGATAAAAGGTTCGGTCAAACAAGTCGACTGCATGATCGAAGCGAAAGACAAAGATCTCGCTCTTTTTGCACTTTGCGATGAACTAAAAAAGAAAGAAGGCATTGAATGGGTAACACCAGCTGTTTTTCAGGTAAAATGAAACTCTAGTCACAACCCAAACGTATAGTTGGGAGAGGGGGATGAACATGCTTTCAATACCTAGAGAAAAAATTAGTCAAAAGGCATTAACCGTTTGGAGAATTTATGGAGCGCTTTTTACGTTAGCTTCACTTATTCCGGTAGGAGTATCAGTGTATTTCGTGTTTTGGGCAGAGAAAATCTCTGTATGGTTCTTTATTGGTGCTCTTGCACTTGCACTTGTAGTAGCATTCTTCACGATCTACGCTATACCAACTTTGCGCTACAAACGTTGGCGGTACGAGATTAGAGGAGAAGACCTTCTAATTCAACAAGGATTATTTATTAAAACGCAAACCCTAATTCCGCTAATTCGCGTACAACATGTAGACACGATGCAAGGGCCGATTTTACGAAAGTTTCACTTAGCGTCTGTAGAGATATCTACAGCAGCAACTCAGCATGAGATTCCGGCATTAGAGGAAGCAGAAGCAGAAACATTGCGCCAATGGATTTCCAATTGGATCAAGACGGAGAATCGAAATGAGTAAACAACGTCTTCATCCAATTTCCGCAGTTTATTTAAGTCTAAAGAACTTAAAAGAGTTAATCGTTCCTATCCTAATTGGTTTCTTTGCAGGGAACACTGGTGGTCCACCAGGAATCTTTGGAATTGTCGTGAATTACATATGGTTAGCTATTTTTATTTACATTCTAATATCAGGGATTATTCAATGGAAACGATTTGTCTACTGGGTAGAAGAGGATGAGCTTCGTATCGAACACGGTCTTTTCGTGAAGAAAAAACGCTATATCCCGGTGGAAAGAATACAAAGTTTAGATGAAACGGAAGGACTCCTTCACAGATCTTTCGGATTAGTACTTGTAAAAGTGGAGACCGCATCTTCTGGAGGAGCTATTGCCAATAAAGCAGAGGCTGAATTAACAGCTATTACTCGAGAGCAAGCAAAGCAATTAAAAAAAGAGCTTATGAGGCGAAAAGAGAAAATCGAGGAAGAGTCCGAAGTAGAAGTAGAAGTAGAAGTACCGAAACCGAAGCCTTTCTTTGTGATGAATCCGCAAGAACTATTCATCATGGCATCTACGTCGGGTGGAATTGGAATCGTCATTGCGACGGTATTTGCATTTCTCTCTCAATTTGAAGAGTTGATACCATACGAAGTGGTATACGAACGAATAGGAGGGATTATCCAATCGGCAACCTTGCTTATCAGTATTCTAGTGTTGTTTGGATTGTTTAGTGCCTGGGCCGCCTCTGTCGTCATCACCATGTTTCGTTATGCTAACTACCGTGTCACACAGGTGGATCGAGATCTCATTATTGAAAGTGGTCTGCTAGAAAAGAAACAGTGGACGATTCCAATGGACCGAATTCAAGCGATTCGTATGGTGAAAAGTCCGATACGAGCACCGTTTGGGTTTGTAACGGTTATTTTGGAGAGTGCAGGTAATGTGAAAATGGATTCGCTAATGCCAGGTTTCGCGCTCTTTCCGATTGTTAAAGAAAAGCAAGCGGTGGAACTAGTGAGACACCTATTTCCACAGGTGTCACTGGACACACAAGTACAATCGTTGCCGAAAGAAGTGCGAATTCGCTACATCATCCGTATGGTGTTGTTGACTCTTATCCCAATCATTGTGGCGGTAAGTATTCTTCAGTGGCAAGGATTATGGACATTAATTCTCGTTCCATTTGCGGTTTTTCTTGGGTTTAAACAATATGAGTCTGCAGGAAGTTACATTGGTGAGGGTGATATTATTGTGCGTTTCCGAGGTGTTCAAGAGCATACGTTATGGACAATTCGTAAACGCGTCCAATCCATGAAAGTGGTGCAGTCTATTTTTCAGAAAAGAGCAGATGTCACACATCTACAGCTCTTCGTGAAATCTGGTATGGCTGCATCTCGTGGAGTAGTGAGAGACCTTTCTTCAGATAGGGCGAAAGAAATGTTAGAGTGGTACGTACCGAAAAAATAAACGAAACCATTCGGGGAGATAAGCTCTCTGAATGGTTTCTTTTTTGTTTAATAGGCTATAGTAGTAAAAAAGATAAAAAGGGGATTCATATGCCAAAAACGATTTTAATAACTGGTGGAACCAACGGAATTGGTAGAGGATTGGTCAATTATTTTCTAGAAAAGGGTTGGAACGTAGCGGCTGCAGACATCCAGCACCAAAGTGATATAAAAGAGAGTAATCATTACTTGTTTATCCAAACAGACGTAAGAAAACAAAAGCAAATAGCTCATTTTATAGAGGAAGCGGAGAAGAAGTTTGGGCAAATCGATGTCCTGGTTAATAATGCTGGTGTTTCTCGCTTCACACCTCTAGAAGATATGACGGAGGAAGAGTGGAACGACGTGCTGCAGACAAATTTGAGCAGTGTATTTTTTGGATCGCAAGAAGTCGCGAAAAAGATGAAAGGTCACGGCGGAGCGATTATAAACATTGCTTCGACGAGAGCGTCTATGTCGGAACCAAACTCGGAGGCATATGCGGCAACGAAAGGCGGGATTGTTGCGTTAACGCATGCACTAGCAGCATCCCTTGCCGATGACAAGATTACGGTCAATGCTATTTCACCTGGATGGATTGAAACGGGAGACTACAGTCAATTACGAGATATCGACCATGAGCAACATTTGTCTAAACGAGTAGGAAAGCCTGTGGATATTGCAAAAGCAGTGGAATATTTAGCGGATAAGGAAAATAACTTTGTGAACGGTATTAATTTAACGGTGGACGGTGGAATGACAAGAAAGATGATCTATGAGCATTAAAAAACTCAAGTGACTAGTCACTTGAGTTCTTTTTATCTGGCACAGGGTCTACACGATGAGCACTTTCGACATCCAAAGGTTTACGAATGGCTAAGATAAACCCAATCGCACCAGCGAAAATTAAAAGAGATGCAAATGAAACAACCAATACACCACCAAGCATGAAGATCCCCTCCTAGTCCAACTTATGCTAGAAGGAGCAATTGGCATGACGGTTTCTTAGTAAAAATGTAATTTGTTTCGTTGAATCCAGAAATATCCGAATGCAAGTCCAATAATACACCCACCAACGTGCGCAATAATGTTTATTTGTGGTTGAATAAACGTCATAATGAAACCAAGTGCTAAAATTGGTAGAACCGTCTGAGAAGAGTGGCGCGGAATTAAGTGTTTAGCAAAAAGAATGACGGCTAAGTAGACGCCTAATAAACCATAGATGGCTCCACTAGATCCAACGTGCGTATACATAGGACCCTCAGCGAAAAACGTCATGACATTGGCAATAATTCCTGTGCCTAAGTAAGTGAGAATAAAACGTCCTTTACCAAGTGCTCTCTCTAAAGGCGGAGCGAAGATGACTAGTGAAAATGTGTTGAAAATAAAGTGTCCGAAACCGCTGTGAAGGAAGATCGGAGTGATTAATCTCCACCATTCTCCTAGTTCAATGTAAAGGTTTGTCCCTGCAAACATTCGAAACATCCAAGGATTTTCTAGAAAAGGAATATCGGTTAAAAGAAACGTAATAACATGGACGATGACGATGGCAGTTACTACCGGGTACCATCTGGTAAACTCATTTAATCGTTCATTTCGAATAAACATGGCAAAACCTCCTAATATAAATAATAGTATGAAAGGACAAGGGAAATGATTATTGGCTTAGGAATAGATATGACAGAAATAGATCGTATGGAATCATTACTTACAAGAAAACCTTCTTTTATCGATAGAATACTTACACCAAAGGAAAAAGAGATGATGCCAACTACTACTAATAGAAGAAGAGCAGAATGGGTAGCAGGTCGATTCGCTGCAAAAGAAGCATACTCTAAAGCACTGGGAACCGGCATCGGTGAGCATTGTTCTTTTCAAGATATCGAAATAACCAAACTACCATCAGGTAAGCCGGAGATAACAGGTCCGCATCCAGAAAGCCAGGTAGCACACGTATCTATTACTCATAGTCTACACTATGCGATGGCGCAAGTGATAATAGAAGAGCGTAAGGGGTGCGTTAAGCCGCGGCAGGAAACTTGAGAAGCCTGAGGAGGTAGCTCTCCAACCACCGGAGGGCTTATGGAGTTTCCCGAGCGGTTGCACCCCTGAAGCTTGCCAAGATAGAAG
Source organism: Mangrovibacillus cuniculi (assembly GCF_015482585.1). Taxonomy (NCBI): domain Bacteria; kingdom Bacillati; phylum Bacillota; class Bacilli; order Caryophanales; family Bacillaceae; genus Mangrovibacillus; species Mangrovibacillus cuniculi. Next base: position 2,999,452 of record NZ_CP049742.1, read on the forward strand.
AGCGTAAGGGGTGCGTTAAGCCGCGGCAGAAATTAATCATCTGTTTAACATTTTTAAAAAATCTTGTCCCTTTTAGAATATCACGAAAGGTTGTCTCATATATTCATATTGCGAGAGTGAGACAAGGTGTGTACGCCACATGCTTCGTTTCAAGCAACGTGATACGAGACCAAAAAAAGGGGTTGGACACAGATGAAAAAATGGTTAGTTATGGCTTTTTCGCTAATTTTAGTTCTAGCATTAGCAGCGTGTGGCCAAAAGACACAGGCGGATGTACAGAAAGACCTTACAGAAAAAGTAACAGAGATGAAAGGGTATAAAGCAACTGCGACAATGACTCTTCAAATGGGAGAAGAAGCGCAGACATATGAAGTAGAAGTATGGCATAACTCTCCATCTTACTATCGCGTACACCTGAAAAACGATGCGAAACAACAAAGCCAAATGATCTTAAAAAATGATGAAGGTGTTTTTGTTTTAACACCAACATTAAACAAAAGCTTTAAATTCCAAAGCGAGTGGCCAGAAAACAGCTCTCAAGCATATCTTCTAGAATCTCTAGTTAAAGATATCACAGAAGATGCAGAAGCAACGTTCAAGCCAACAGAAGAAGCGTATGCTTTCGAAACGAAAACTCGCTATCAACATAACAAGATGCTACCTACACAAACAATTACTTTCAATAAAAAAGATCTAAGCCCACAATCAGTTGTGGTAATGGACACAGACCGAAACGAAGTAGTGAAAGTGGAATTCTCGAAGTTCGAGTGGGACGCAAAGTTTGAAGAAGGCGACTTCGACATGCAAAAGAACATGACAGGTGCTCAATTAGAAAACATGCCAGTAACAGCAACGCCTGAAGAAGAGTTTGCGGTGAAATATCCTACAGCTGAAATTGCTGGTGTAACATTAATTGAGGAAAAAACAGTGAAAACTGAAAACGGCGAGCGCGTAGTATTGACGTACGGTGGAGATGAGAAATCATATACAGTTGTACAAGAGCGTTCAGAAGTAGTAGCTACATCTTCTTTTGCACCAACAAACATGAATGGTGAAGTAGTAGATCTTGGATTCACAGTTGCTGCAGTAACAGATCGTTCTATCACTTGGACGTATGACGGAGTAGACTACATGGTAGCTTCTACAAACCTAACGCCTGATGAGATGGTAATGATTGCTCGCTCTGTTCAAGGTCACATGGTAAAATAATAAAAGTAGGCTCCTAGGGGAGCCTACTTTTATTATGGAAAAGAAAGAAGGATCTAGCCATGGAGCAGAAAAACAATCTTTTTTACCGAGATACGTGGGTAGATATAGACCTTACACAAATAGAACAAAATATCATTTCAATAAAAAATACATTGCCTAAAGGGAAAGAGATTTTTGCGGTGGTTAAGGCAAACGGTTACGGGCATGGTGCGGTAGAAGTAGCAGAGAGTGCTATCCGAAGTGGAGTGGGTGGCTTAGCGGTTGCTTTTATTGATGAAGCTTTAGTGCTTCGAAACGGGGGAATTACTCACCCAATTTTGGTGCTTGGTGCCTCGAGACCGCAAGACGTTCCTTTAGCACAAAAGAATAAATTAACGTTAACTGTTTTTAGGCAAGATTGGTTGGTGGAAGCGGAAGGATGGTTGGATTCATCCATCCCGGTAAAAGTTCATGTGAAAATCGATACCGGAATGGCACGTCTTGGCGTCCGAACGATGGAAGAATTCTTGGCGATGACGGATTGGATTGAAAGTCATAAAGGTATCGAGTTAGATGGTGTGTTTACGCACTTTGCGAAAGCGGATGAAGACGATCAATCATTTATGTTAGAACAACGGGATAAATTTGTACAGTATGTAGAGGCGTTGCCTAAAAAGCCGAAATACATTCATCATTCTAACAGTGGAGCTACGATTAAAATTCCAGACGACCCTACGAACATGGTACGAGTAGGCATTGCGATGTATGGTTTGCTTCCATCTGAAGAAATGAAGAACGAAATGCCAGCAGGTGTAGCAGAAAGTTTCTCCTTACATTCTCGTTTAATTCATGTAAAAAAAGTGGAAGCGGGTGAACCAGTCAGTTATGGCTCAACGTATCACACGAAGGAAGCGGCATGGATAGGAACCATCCCTATCGGCTACGCAGACGGTTGGTTACGTCGTCTACAAGGTGCTGACGTGTTAGTGGGTGGTGTGAGGTGTGAGATTGTTGGAAGAATTTGCATGGATCAATGTATGATTTTGTTACCGACAGAATATCCTTTAGGGACACAAGTTACCTTGGTTGGAAAACAAGGAACCGAGCAAATTAGCATGGGAGAAGTCGCTGCGAAGTCCGAGACAATACAATACGAGATTCCGTGTATTATCTCCTCCCGAGTTCCAAGGCGTTATTTTAGAGAGGGAAAAGATACGAAAGTCATCAACCCTTTACTAAAATAAGGTATAAAGACCATGTCAAATGGAGGATAATAGGGAAAGAATGCGGAAAGGTTCTTTTCACCCCAACTTTATCATGGTATGATAGAGGAGGTATAAAGAATCGGTTTGTAGCGATGGTGGAGGTGTCATTTGTGTCTGAATCTAGCGCAAAAACGGAAGTGCTTATTCAATTACCGCAACATTTCTTAGCCGAATTGGATGGTTTTGCGGAGCAAGAAAACGTCAATCGTAGTGAGTTTATTTATCGTGCTGCGAAGGTATATCTTCGAGAGAGAAAAAAGCGTCAAATCCGTGAAACGATGAGACGAGGATATATGGAAATGGCGAAAATTAACTTGGAGATTGCTTCTGAAGCACTTCAAGCGGAGTTCGAAGCAGAACATACTGTTGAACGCTTAGTAAGCGGAGGGTAAAACTCTGATGGTGAAGCGTGGTGACGTGTATTTTGCAGATCTATCGCCTGTTGTTGGCTCCGAGCAAGGTGGCGTCCGGCCGGTTTTGGTCATCCAGAACGACATCGGGAATCGGTTTAGTCCGACTGTTATCGTAGCTGCAATCACCGCACAAATCCAAAAAGCAAAGTTACCTACACATGTCGAAATCGATGCGAAACGTTATAAGTTTGAACGTGACTCGGTAATCCTATTGGAGCAAATTCGAACCATTGACAAACAGCGTCTGACGGACAAAATCACACATCTCGACGACGAGATGATGGAGCGCGTAGACGAAGCTCTGCAAATAAGTGTTGGGCTCATAGAATTTTAAGCAAACGTCTTATTCATAAGACGTTTTTTCTTTTTGTACGTGACCAAGGTGCAGCTTCGGCTGGAAAGTGTGCAGACTCGGGTCAGAAAGTGAGCAGAAGACAGAGATAGTGTGCAGACTCGACCGGAAAGTGAGCAGAAATCGGAAAAAGTGTGCAGACTCGGCCGGAAAGTGAGCAGACTCGGCCGGAAAGTGAGCAGAAGTGGGGAAAAATGTGCAGATCCGGCCGAAAAGTGAGCAGAAGTCGGGAAAAGCGACCAAACTTCGGCGAAAGTGACCGAACTTCGGCGAATGCGACCAAACTTCGGCGAAAGCGACCAAACTCCGGCGAAAGCGACCGAACTTCGGGAAAAGCGACCAAACTCGGGCGAAAGCGACCGAACTTCGGGAAAAGCGACCAACCTCCGGCGAAAGCGACCGAACTTCGGGAAAAGCGACCGAATCTCGGCGAAAGCGACCAAACTCCGGCGAAAGCGACCGAACTTCGGGAAAAGCGACCAACCTCCGGCGAAAGCGACCGAACTTCGGGAAAAGCGACCAAACTCGCACGAAAGCGACCAAACTTCGGCGAAAGCGACCAAACTCCGGCGAAAGCGACCGAACTTCGGCGAAAGCGACCGAACTTCGGGAAAAGCGACCAAACTTCGGCGAAAGCGACCGAACTTCGGGAAAAGCGACCGAACTTCGGCGAAAGCGACCGAACTTCGGCGAAAGCGACCGAACTTCGGGAAAAGCGACCAAACTTCGGCGAAAGCGACCGAACTTCGGGAAAAGCGACCAAACATCGGCAAAAGCGACCGAACTTCGAGAAAAGCGACCAACTTCCCGCAAAAGCGACCAAACTACGACAAAATCACCCAATTCCCAGCAAAAACACCCCAAAACCAATCTCCACCACTACTGGAACAGACTCATAGTAGGATTTAAATACAAAAATTGATAAGATAGAACAAAATATGTCTAAAAATACATTCTTATAATTGGAAGGAGTACATGCTGGGATGTACCTACAAGTTGCAAAATATATAACAGAACATAAAGAAACGTTTATGAACGAGTGGATTGATAAAATGAAAGTAGTTGGAGATGGGCGAGTGGTACAAGCTGCCTCAGACCAACTTTTCTATAAAACAAGTGTGGAATTTATTGATCTAGTGGTACTGCATTTAACAGACTCAGACGATTTTAACGTCCGTCTCGATGACTTTGCAGAAAGAGTTGTTCGAATTGGTTGGCCAGTAACGTTTGTCATCACTGGTCTACAAACGCTTGGCAAATTAACGTACACAGAAATGAAAAAAGAAGTACCGACACTTGATTACCTCGATAAATTTGAAACATGGATGACACCGATGGTTAACCAAATTATCCAACGTTATGACGAGGCGTGGGAACGAACGGTTTCCCTGCAAAAAATTGCACTCCAAGAACTAACGGCACCAGTAATCCCGGTGTTTGATCGAATATCGGTCATGCCTCTAGTGGGAACAATTGACACAGAACGTGCAAGACTAATTATGGAAAACCTTTTAAATGGGATTGTGAAACATCGATCAGAGGTAGTATTAATTGATATCACAGGTGTCCCGGTAGTCGATACGATGGTCGCGCATCATATTATCCAAGCTGCGAGCGCCGTTAGACTTGTCGGATGTAAATGTATGTTAGTCGGAATTCGCCCGGAAATCGCACAAACAATGGTGACACTAGGCATTAATTTATCGGATATTACAACAACAAGTAACTTGCGAAAAGGAATTGCGAAAGCATTACAATACACAGATCGTAAAATCGTGGATGTAATGGAGGATGGAAGATGAAGATACCTATTTTAAAACTAAAAGACTGCTTACTAATTTCTATCCAAACGGAACTTGATGACGCGACAGCGATAGAATTTCAAGAAGATCTTTTAAATAAAATTCACGAAACAAGCGCAAAAGGAGTTGTGATTGATGTTACCTCTGTAGATGTTATCGATTCTTTTATTGCAAAAGTACTCGGCGATGTGATCTCCATGTCTGGATTGATGGGTGCGAAAGTGGTGTTAACTGGCATCCAACCAGCTGTCGCTATAACATTGATTGAACTTGGTATTTACTTAGACAACGTTCTAACAGCACTAGATTTAGAAAAAGGCTTAGAGAAATTACATTTGGAATTGGGGGAGTAACCGCATGGAAATGCGATCCTGCGTGAAAATCATGAACGAGTGGGATATTGTTGCGGCTCGCCAACTAGGCCGAAATGTAGCGAAAGAACTTGGGTTTGGTACGGTTGACCAAGCTAGGATTACCACTGCAATTAGTGAGTTAGCTAGAAACATCTATTTATATGCAGAAGATGGACAAATTTGTATTCAAAAACTAGAGCAAGCCACCAAAAAAGGAATGATGGTTGCTTCTATAGATAAAGGTCCTGGAATTGGTGACTTGCGAAAAGTCATGGAAGATGGGTTTACCACTTCCGGAGGCCTAGGAGCCGGATTACCTGGAGTTCGTCGACTGATGGATGAGTTCTCTATTGAATCGGATCTTGGAAAGGGAACGACGATCCAGGCGACCAAATGGCTTCGCTAGGAGGAGAAAACATGGACTTTAAAGAGTCAATGCAAGCGATGTACGCCGAAATGGTAAAGCGATATATGGAACAACCGAGTGAAAATGGGCTATACGATGGGCAGAAGTTTAGCCGTCAATCTATCGAGCACCAAATCTCTCCGGAAGAAATCATCTCTATTCATAAACAGATTCTACAAGAATCCGGAGTATCAGGCCACGTTATAAACTCATTTGATATATTGCTAGAAGTTATGATGGGGTACGGTCTTGCATATCAAGAACACCAAAGCTTACGTTCAAAGCAAAAAGAACTTCGATCGGAGCTAGAAGTAGCTGCAAATATGCAGCAATCTCTTTTGCAAAGCCACATTCCAAATGTAAAAGGTCTAGACCTTGGTGTCATTAGCGTTCCTGCCAAACAAATGAGCGGAGATTACTATCATTTTATAGAAGATGGTAACGGTGCATTGGGTATTGCAGTGGCAGATATTATTGGAAAGGGTATTCCTGCTGCACTTTGCATGTCTATGATTAAATACGCGATGGACAGTATACCAGACGACCGTCATTCTCCGGCCTATATTTTACAAAGTTTAAATAGAGTAGTAGAGCAAAATGTTGATAGTCATATGTTTATCTCAATGATTTATGGATTGTATAATCAAAAAATGGAAACTTTCCTTTACGCATCTGCAGGTCATGAGCCAGGGTTTTATTACCATGCGGAAGAAGATGAATTTCACGATTTAACTGCTAAAGGTCTCTTGCTAGGGGTAAATAAACGAGTTCGTTATGAGACGTACTCAAAGAAACTCGAAGCTGGAGACATGATTATTCTTTTCTCCGATGGTGTAACCGAATGTCGTACAGACGATGGATTCCTAGAGCGTGAAGATGTGATTCACTACATCCGTAAGTACTTCCACCTGCCTGCGCAGGAACTAGTAAATCACATATATAAAGATTTAGAGAAACTACAAGACTTCGAACTTCGTGATGACTTTACATTGATTGTTATGAAAAAAGAAGAATAGGTTTGAAGCGAAACAGTATGGGGTAAAAAGAACTAGATACCGAAACTATACGAGGTGGAAACGATGAACTTTTCGTTAACAATAAATAAAGAAGAGACTGCATTAACTGTGTTTATTTCTGGTGAGGTAGATGTCTACACAGCTCCTCAAGTAAAAGATACTGTAGAAAAAAATTGGACGAAAGAATTGGATTTAACAATAGATTTACACAATGTTAGTTACATGGATAGTACTGGTCTAGGGGTATTAGTCGGTGCATTTAAACAAGTAACTGCTACCAATAAGAAGTTTCAATTAGTTGGTGTGTCAGATAGGATTGAACGTTTATTTTCCATTACAGGCTTAGCAGACATCATGGACATTAAACCATCAGCAAAGGGTGAAGAGAGATGAGTGAGACTTACGATTACATTGAAATGAAGATACCTGCGAAACCAGAGCATGTAGGTGTTGTTCGATTGACGTTATCGGGTATAGCAAGTCGAATGGGTTTCTCTTACGAAGCTATTGAAGATATTAAAGTGTCTGTCAGTGAAGCGATCACTAACGCCGTTCAACACGCCTATTCTAATCATGTTGGAGATGTGCAAATTGGCTTTGCGCTCCACACAGATAAACTAGAGGTAATGGTTACAGATCATGGAGAAAGCTTTAACTTCCAACAAGCTAGGATGGAAACAGGCCCTTATCAAGGAGATGAACAGGTGGACAATCTTCGCGAAGGAGGATTGGGACTGTATTTGATTGAAAGCTTGATGGATGATGTAAAAGTACTTCAACATGATGGTGTAACGGTATTTATGACGAAGTACCTCGAGAAAGAGCAGGTGGACAGAGATGTCAAACCAATCTCAACCACAGATTGAGGATAAGAAGAGATATGTCCTCGAACTGATTAAAGAAGTACAAGAGCATCAAACAGAACAAGCACAGCATGAACTAGTGATTCATTATACTCCTTTAGTAGTTTCTATTGCTCGTAAATATGGACAAGGTAAGTACTATGCGGAAGACTTGAAGCAAGTTGGAATGCTTGGATTATTAGGGGCAATTAAGCGATATGACGTCACCATGGGGAAATCATTTGAGTCTTTTGCCATCCCTACTATCATGGGTGAAATCAAACGTTTCTTACGGGATAAAACATGGAGTGTACACGTCCCTCGTCGTATTAAAGAAATAGGTCCAAAAATTAAATCAGCGGTAGAGAATCTCACGACAATCTTACAGCGCTCTCCGCAAATTAAAGAAATTGCAGAGTACCTAGAAGCAACAGAAGAAGAAATACTAGAAGCCATGGAAATGGGCCAAAGCTATCACGCTTTATCCATGGATCATTCTATTGATGCGGATGATGAAGGTGGATCAGTTACGCTACTAGACATCGTAGGGAAAAACGATGATGACTTTGAAAAAGTAGACCAACGAATGGTGTTAGAAAGAGTACTTCATGTTTTAACAGAAAGAGAGAGAGAAGTTATCCAACTGACGTTTTTAGATCAACTTAGCCAGAAAGAAACGGGAGAAAAACTAAATATTTCTCAAATGCACGTTTCAAGGTTGCAACGAAAAGCCATCCAAAAACTGCAACAAGCTATACAAGCTGAGAAGGGAAGTTAGTCGCTTTTGACTAGAACGAAGTCTACCTATGTATCTGGGCCCGCACATATATATGCTCATCAACAGAATAAATTGGGACAGATGCAATGTGGAGATCGGTACGCTATTATTACTAGAACTAACTTCTCTCTTTTTGTGATCGCGGATGGACTAGGAAGCGGCCCGGGAGCTGCAGAGTCTTCTAGGACTGTTATTGATGTTATCAAAGGCAATGCAGATATTCCTTTAGACCAACTGGTGAAAGAGTGCAATCATCACTTGCTTTACAAAAGAGGGGCTGCATTGGCAATTATGAAACTTTGGCATGACTCCAAACGAGTAGAATATGTATCAATCGGGAACGTTCGGTTGTATATTTATCCGACTACCGGCAAAGTTATCTATCCTTTATCGACAACAGGTTATTTGTCGGGACGACCGTTTCCATATAAAGTTCACACAATGGTGTTAGACGAAGGGACTAGATTCCTTCTCTATTCAGATGGTTTTCAGTTTCCGTCTTCCAAGCTAGTCACGGAATCTCCGTTATCATTTGAAATCACTGTTAATGACCTATTTACTCGCTATGCAACAGAGAAAGATGATGCCACTCTTTTAGCAGGTATTATGTAAAGCTATCCATTACACAATGGGTGGCTTTTTCATTGCGCTTAGGAAGTCCCACCTAATCTATGATAAACTGAAAGACAAGGAAATCGATTGAATAGAAAGTAGGTAATGATGTTGGCAAAATCCATACAAGAACTAATTGCGAAAGAATTATCACTTCCAGTAAACAAAGTAGCGACTGTACTTAACTTACTAGGGGAAGGGAATACAGTACCTTTTATTGCCCGCTATCGTAAAGAAATGACGGGTAGTATGGATGAAGTGCAAATTAAAGAAATCCAAGATCGTCACGCATACTTACAACAACTAGAGCAGCGAAAAGAAGAAGTAGTCCGCTTAATTGATGAGCAAGGCAAACTAACAGAAGAATTGCAAGCTTCGATCGTAGCAGCGACGAAACTTCAACAAGTAGAGGATCTATATCGTCCCTACAAACAAAAACGAAGAACAAAAGCAACGATTGCAAAAGAAAAAGGACTAGAGCCTTTAGCAGAAACGATCTTAACTCTTCCAGAACAAGGAACGTTAGAAGACTTAGCGAAGCCTTTCTTATCGGATGAACATGAATTACATACAGTAGAAGAAGTAGTAGAGCAAGCGGGATTTATTATCGCTGAGGTAGTGGCTGATGATCCGACGACTCGCCAGTGGATTCGTGATACCACGTTCCACAGAGGACAAATTGTTACACAAGTGAAGAATGAAGAAGCGGATGAGAAACGAGTATTCGAAATGTACTACGACTACTCAGAGCCGATCGTTAAACTTGTACCACATCGAACGTTAGCGATGAATCGCGGGGAAAAAGAAGACATTATCAAAGTATCGATACAAGTTTCAGAGGATATTATTGAAAGCTACTTAGAACGTAACTGGATTAAAAAGAAAGAGACGATTGCTAAGCAATACTTACTAGAAGTGTTTAAAGATGCTTACAAACGACTGATTCAACCAGCTGTTGAGCGTGAAATTCGTAGCTCCTTATCAGAAGTAGCAGAAGAACAAGCAATTCATATCTTCTCGGAGAACTTGCGAGGTCTTCTACTTCAGGCACCATTGAAAGGAAAAATGGTACTAGGAGTAGACCCTGCGTATCGTACTGGTTGTAAACTAGCGGTTGTTGATGAGATTGGTAAGTTGCTAGAAGTGGATGTGATCTACCCGCATGCGCCAAAAAACAAGCGTGAAGAAGCGAAGAAAAAGATTGTAGAGAAACTAAAAGGCTATAACGTAGAACTAATAGCAATAGGAAACGGAACAGCTTCGCGTGAAACAGAAGAGTTGATTGCGGAAATTTTAGAAGAATCCAAATTGCCTTCTGCGTACATTATTGTAAATGAAGCGGGAGCAAGTGTATATTCTGCTTCAGAACTAGCGCGTAAAGAATTCCCGGATCTGCAAGTAGAAGAGCGTAGTGCCGTTTCTATTGCAAGACGTATCCAAGACCCATTGGCAGAACTAGTGAAAATTGATCCGAAATCTGTGGGAGTAGGGCAATATCAACATGACGTTACGCAGAAGAAACTAAACGAATCGCTAACCTTCGTAGTAGAAACAGCCGTTAACAAAGTGGGAGTTAACGTGAACACAGCAAGCCCAGCTCTATTACAATATGTATCTGGCTTAAGCAAGACAGTTGCAGAGAATGTCGTGAAAATGCGTGAAGAGAACGGGAAGTTTACGGACCGCAAACAATTAAAGAAAATCCCGCGTCTAGGCGCGAAGACGTATGAGCAAGCCATCGGATTCTTGCGTATTATGGAAGGGAAAAACCCTTTAGATAACACAGGCATCCACCCGGAAAGCTACCAAGCGACAGAACAATTACTTAAAGAGCTTTCTATTAAAGTCACAGATTTAGGATCTCAAGATGTGGTGCGTAAATTAGAATCTATTTCCGTCAAAGAAATGGCAGAAACATTGGAGATTGGAGAACTTACTCTCCAAGATATTCTGGATGCATTAAAGAGGCCAGGAAGAGATCCGCGTGAAGACCTACCGAAACCACTTTTGAAAAAAGGAGTCATGACGCTAGAGCAACTATCTCCAGGGATGGAGCTACAAGGAACCATCCGAAACGTGGTAGACTTCGGTGCCTTCGTTGACGTTGGAGTGAAACAAGACGGTTTAGTGCACATTTCCAAGCTGAAAAAAGGATTTGTTAAGCATCCTTTAGACGTAGTATCTCTTGGGGATGTAGTAACGGTGTGGGTAGACTCCATCGATATACCAAAACAACGGTTAGCTTTGACGATGCTATCGCCGAAAGAATAATAAAGGAAAAGAACCTTATAGTGTAGAAAATCACTTTAAGGTCTTTTTCTTATGTGGAAATTACATCAAACGATTTGGGAACTTTTTCGTCAGGTTTTACGTATTAGTAAAAAAGACTGGAGGAATAAAAGATGTTATATGTTGTCTTAATTGTTTTATTAGGTGTAATGGTGCCTATTACACAAGAAGTAACTGCTCACTTTAGAAAGATGCAGCAGATAAAAGCTTCCATGCTAAAAGATGAACTAGAATTAGAGAAGTTAAAGTACGAAAATTACCTAGTAGAGACGGAGAAATTAAGATTGACTCTACAAGAAGCGCAAAGGAAAAATCATTTATTAGAAGATCCAGTTCTAAGGGATATGAAAGCAAAATAACAAGCGGAGATTAATAGTCCGTTTGTTTTTTTCTATATAGGAACCAACATTGGTTTAGTAGTTTTACCTTACTACTGTTCTTCTCTAGGTAAGCTTTTCGGATTTGATTCTGAAACCACGTCGGCATAGTAACCATATTCCTCACTCCTTACGCCTAATTTTTGATACTATATGTAGGGAACGCGAAAGAGGTTCTTTTATATAGGTTAGGGGAGAGTTATATGACAAATGAGGAACTTCAACAACTAGTAGAAGATCTATCCGTCACTTATTTTCACAAAAAATTTGTTCATCGAGCGTATTTCAATAGTCGCTTAAAAACGACGGGTGGCCGGTATCTGTTAAAATCACATAACATTGATATTAATCCTGGCTACATCCCTTTTAAGGAAGAACTTAAAGGGATTATTCTTCATGAGCTATGTCATTACCACCTTCATATAGAAGGAAGAGGATATAAACATGGAGATGAAGATTTTAAACGTCTTTTGAAGAGGGTAGGAGCTCCGCGTTTTTGTACCCCACTACAACCGAGGGCGAAACAAACAGTAAAATATATATACGAGTGCACAACTTGTCACATGCAATATCCGCGAAAAAGAAGGATGGACACAAAGAAATATGCTTGTGGTAAATGTAGAGGTAAATTAAAAGAAAGGCTTTCATAAAAGTTTTTCTTATATCCTGTTGACTTATAGTAATCCTGCTATTATAATCTAGTATGTCAATAAGACATCACATACTTATTCCGCAGTAGCTCAGTGGTAGAGCTATCGGCTGTTAACCGATCGGTCGCAGGTTCGAGTCCTGCCTGCGGAGCCATATGATGGGGAAGTACTCAAGTGGCTGAAGAGGCGCCCCTGCTAAGGGTGTAGGTCGGGTAACCGGCGCGAGGGTTCAAATCCCTCCTTCTCCGCCATACATACTTTGTGTTGTCTGGCCCGTTGGTCAAGCGGTTAAGACACCGCCCTTTCACGGCGGTAACACGGGTTCGAATCCCGTACGGGTCATTTTCTTCTATAATAATATATAACTTTTAACTTGGTCCCGTGGTGTAGCGGTTAACATGCCTGCCTGTCACGCAGGAGATCGCGGGTTCGATTCCCGTCGGGACCGCCATTTTGTTACATGAACAGTAATGACTCAGTAGTAGTCGCTAAATGTGACTCTAAACAAACTGAGTATCTTTTTTTGAAATAAGGGTTGCAATAGATTTTGAAACATGATAAGATATAATCCTTGTTGCAAAACATTGGGCTATAGCCAAGCGGTAAGGCAACGGACTTTGACTCCGTCATGCGTTGGTTCGAATCCAGCTAGCCCAGCCATTTACGAGCCATTAGCTCAGTTGGTAGAGCATCTGACTTTTAATCAGAGGGTCGAAGGTTCGAGTCCTTCATGGCTCACCATTTAATTTCATTATGCGGGTGTGGCGGAACTGGCAGACGCACTAGACTTAGGATCTAGCGCCGCAAGGCGTGGGGGTTCGACTCCCTTCACCCGCATAAGATTTTAAAAAAACTGCTAAAAAAACGCTTGACATTAACGCTGAAGTGAGTATAATAGTAAGAGTCGCTGAAGCGGTCGTGGCGGAACGGCAGACGCGCTAGGTTGAGGGCCTAGTGGGGGTTAACCCCGTGGAGGTTCAAGTCCTCTCGGCCGCACCAAACACATTTTAATTAAGCGCCCGTAGCTCAATTGGATAGAGCGTTTGACTACGGATCAAAAGGTTAGGGGTTCGACTCCTCTCGGGCGCGCCATACATATCGCGGGTGTAGTTTAATGGTAAAACCTCAGCCTTCCAAGCTGATGTCGTGAGTTCGATTCTCATCACCCGCTCCAATTATTATTGAACTTTGAAAACTAAACAAACCAAGTGCCAACGTTTAATTCAGTTGTTTCTAGGAAACAACAAAACAAGTTTTTTATGAGCTAATCAAACATCTATTGGAGAGTTTGATCCTGGCTCAGGACGAACGCTGGCGGCGTGCCTAATACATGCAAGTCGAGCGGACTTGTGGGAGCTTGCTCCCGCAAGTTAGCGGCGGACGGGTGAGTAACACGTGGGTAACCTGCCTGTAAGATTGGGATAACTCCGGGAAACCGGGGCTAATACCGAATAACATCATTTGTCGCATGACAGATGATTCAAAGGTGGCTTCGGCTATCACTTACAGATGGACCCGCGGCGCATTAGCTAGTTGGTGAGGTAACGGCTCACCAAGGCGACGATGCGTAGCCGACCTGAGAGGGTGATCGGCCACACTGGGACTGAGACACGGCCCAGACTCCTACGGGAGGCAGCAGTAGGGAATCTTCCGCAATGGACGAAAGTCTGACGGAGCAACGCCGCGTGAGTGAAGAAGGTTTTCGGATCGTAAAACTCTGTTGTTAGGGAAGAACAAGTACCGTTCGAATAGGGCGGTACCTTGACGGTACCTAACCAGAAAGCCACGGCTAACTACGTGCCAGCAGCCGCGGTAATACGTAGGTGGCAAGCGTTGTCCGGAATTATTGGGCGTAAAGCGCGCGCAGGTGGTTTCTTAAGTCTGATGTGAAAGCCCACGGCTCAACCGTGGAGGGTCATTGGAAACTGGGAAACTTGAGTGCAGAAGAGGAAAGTGGAATTCCACGTGTAGCGGTGAAATGCGTAGAGATGTGGAGGAACACCAGTGGCGAAGGCGACTTTCTGGTCTGTAACTGACACTGAGGCGCGAAAGCGTGGGGAGCAAACAGGATTAGATACCCTGGTAGTCCACGCCGTAAACGATGAGTGCTAAGTGTTGGAGGGTTTCCGCCCTTCAGTGCTGCAGCTAACGCATTAAGCACTCCGCCTGGGGAGTACGGTCGCAAGACTGAAACTCAAAGGAATTGACGGGGGCCCGCACAAGCGGTGGAGCATGTGGTTTAATTCGAAGCAACGCGAAGAACCTTACCAGCTCTTGACATCCTCTGACAACCCTAGAGATAGGGCGTTCCCCTTCGGGGGACAGAGTGACAGGTGGTGCATGGTTGTCGTCAGCTCGTGTCGTGAGATGTTGGGTTAAGTCCCGCAACGAGCGCAACCCTTGATCTTAGTTGCCATCATTTAGTTGGGCACTCTAAGGTGACTGCCGGTGACAAACCGGAGGAAGGTGGGGATGACGTCAAATCATCATGCCCCTTATGAGCTGGGCTACACACGTGCTACAATGGACGGTACAAAGGGCTGCAAGACCGCGAGGTTAAGCCAATCCCATAAAACCGTTCTCAGTTCGGATTGTAGGCTGCAACTCGCCTACATGAAGCTGGAATCGCTAGTAATCGCGGATCAGCATGCCGCGGTGAATACGTTCCCGGGCCTTGTACACACCGCCCGTCACACCACGAGAGTTTGTAACACCCGAAGTCGGTGGGGTAACCTTTTGGAGCCAGCCGCCTAAGGTGGGACAGATGATTGGGGTGAAGTCGTAACAAGGTAGCCGTATCGGAAGGTGCGGCTGGATCACCTCCTTTCTAAGGATATATTACGGAACAGTACTTCTTCGGAAGTACTGACGTTCGGCACATACATTGGTTTGTTTAGTTTTGATGGTTCAATCCATCAAAACTTTTGTTCTTTGAAAACTAAATACTGTAAGACACCAAAGCAATTAAAACCGAGAATCGCCATCTTAAGATTTCTTTCCATTATGGTAAGAAAAAAATATAGCATTATTAACGGTTAAGTTAATAAGGGCGCACGGTGGATGCCTTGGCACTAGGAGCCGATGAAGGACGTCACTAACAACGATATGCTTCGGGGAGCTGTAAGTAAGCTTTGATCCGGAGATTTCCGAATGGGGAAACCCACTGTTCGTAATGGAACAGTATCCTTCTCTGAATACATAGGAGTTGGAAGGCAGACCCGGGGAACTGAAACATCTAAGTACCCGGAGGAAGAGAAAGCAAACGCGATTCCCTTAGTAGCGGCGAGCGAAACGGGAACAGCCCAAACCAAGAGGCTTGCCTCTTGGGGTTGTAGGACACTCTATACGGAGTTACAAAAGAACGAGGTAGATGAAGCGACCTGGAAAGGTCCGCAAGAGAAGGTAAAAGCCCTGTAGTCGAAATCTTGTTCTCTCCTGAGTGGATCCTGAGTACGGCGGAACACGTGAAATTCCGTCGGAATCCGGGAGGACCATCTCCCAAGGCTAAATACTCCCTAGTGACCGATAGTGAACCAGTACCGTGAGGGAAAGGTGAAAAGCACCCCGGAAGGGGAGTGAAATAGATCCTGAAACCGTGTGCCTACAAGTAGTTAGAGCCCGTTAATGGGTGATAGCGTGCCTTTTGTAGAATGAACCGGCGAGTTACGATTTCATGCAAGGTTAAGTTTTAGAAGACGGAGCCGCAGCGAAAGCGAGTCTGAATAGGGCGAATGAGTATGAGGTCGTAGACCCGAAACCAGGTGATCTACCCATGTCCAGGGTGAAGTTCAGGTAACACTGAATGGAGGCCCGAACCCACGCACGTTGAAAAGTGCGGGGATGAGGTGTGGGTAGCGGAGAAATTCCAATCGAACTTGGAGATAGCTGGTTCTCTCCGAAATAGCTTTAGGGCTAGCCTCACGTTGTAAGAGTCTTGGAGGTAGAGCACTGTTTGGACTAGGGGCCCCATCGGGTTACCGAATTCAGACAAACTCCGAATGCCAATGACTTATCCGTGGGAGTCAGACTGCGAGTGATAAGATCCGTAGTCGAAAGGGAAACAGCCCAGACCACCAGCTAAGGTCCCAAAGTATACGTTAAGTGGAAAAGGATGTGGAGTTGCTTAGACAACCAGGATGTTGGCTTAGAAGCAGCCACCATTTAAAGAGTGCGTAATAGCTCACTGGTCGAGTGACTCTGCGCCGAAAATGTACCGGGGCTAAACGTATCACCGAAGCTGTGGATTCACACCGTTGGTGTGAGTGGTAGGAGAGCGTTCTAAGTGCGTCGAAGCTAGACCGGAAGGACTGGTGGAGCGCTTAGAAGTGAGAATGCCGGTATGAGTAGCGAAAGAAGGGTGAGAATCCCTTCCACCGAATGCCTAAGGTTTCCTGAGGAAGGCTCGTCCGCTCAGGGTTAGTCGGGACCTAAGCCGAGGCCGAATGGCGTAGGCGATGGACAACAGGTTGATATTCCTGTACCACCTCTCTTCCGTTTGAGCAATGGGGGGACGCAGGAGGATAGGGTATGCGCACTGCTGGATATGTGCGCTCAAGCAGTAAGACTGGTAACGAGGCAAATCCCGTTACCGTAAGGTCAAGCTGTGATGACGAGGGAATTATAGTACCGAAGTACCTTATTTCACACTGCCAAGAAAAGCCTCTAGCGAGGAAGAAGGTGCCCGTACCGCAAACCGACACAGGTAGGCGAGGAGAGAATCCTAAGGTGTGCGAGAGAACTCTCGTTAAGGAACTCGGCAAAATGACCCCGTAACTTCGGGAGAAGGGGTGCTCTGATAGGGTGAAAGCCCGAGAGAGCCGCAGTGAATAGGCCCAGGCGACTGTTTAGCAAAAACACAGGTCTCTGCGAAGCCGCAAGGCGAAGTATAGGGGCTGACGCCTGCCCGGTGCTGGAAGGTTAAGGAGAGGGGTTAGCTCACGCGAAGCTCTGAACCGAAGCCCCAGTAAACGGCGGCCGTAACTATAACGGTCCTAAGGTAGCGAAATTCCTTGTCGGGTAAGTTCCGACCCGCACGAAAGGCGTAACGATCTGGGCACTGTCTCAACGAGAGACTCGGTGAAATTATAGTACCTGTGAAGATGCAGGTTACCCGCGACAGGACGGAAAGACCCCGTGGAGCTTTACTGCAACCTGATATTGAATTTTGGTACAGCTTGTACAGGATAGGTAGGAGCCTTGGAAGCCGGAGCGCCAGCTTCGGTGGAGGCATTGGTGGGATACTACCCTGGCTGTATTGAACTTCTAACCCGCGCCCCTTATCGGGGTGGGAGACAGTGTCAGGTGGGCAGTTTGACTGGGGCGGTCGCCTCCTAAAAGGTAACGGAGGCGCCCAAAGGTTCCCTCAGAATGGTTGGAAATCATTCGTAGAGTGTAAAGGCACAAGGGAGCTTGACTGCGAGACCTACAAGTCGAGCAGGGACGAAAGTCGGGCTTAGTGATCCGGTGGTTCCGCATGGAAGGGCCATCGCTCAACGGATAAAAGCTACCCCGGGGATAACAGGCTTATCTCCCCCAAGAGTCCACATCGACGGGGAGGTTTGGCACCTCGATGTCGGCTCATCGCATCCTGGGGCTGTAGTCGGTCCCAAGGGTTGGGCTGTTCGCCCATTAAAGCGGTACGCGAGCTGGGTTCAGAACGTCGTGAGACAGTTCGGTCCCTATCCGTCGTGGGCGTAGGAAATTTGAGAGGAGCTGTCCTTAGTACGAGAGGACCGGGATGGACGCACCGCTGGTGTACCAGTTGTCTTGCCAAAGGCATCGCTGGGTAGCTATGTGCGGAAGGGATAAGTGCTGAAAGCATCTAAGCATGAAGCCCCCCTCAAGATGAGATTTCCCATTCGTAAGAAGTAAGATCCCTGAAAGATGATCAGGTAGATAGGTTCGAGGTGGAAGCATGGCGACATGTGGAGCTGACGAATACTAATCGATCGAGGACTTAACCAAGTCAAACTTGGTGATTCTCGGCAATACGCTTTGGTGGCGCGCAGTATTTAGTTTTGAAAGAACAACGTTCTTTTACATGTACATAGTCTGGTGGCGATAGCGAGAAGGTCACACCCGTTCCCATCCCGAACACGGCAGTTAAGCTTCTCAGCGCCAATGGTAGTTGGGGGTTCTCCCCCTGTGAGAGTAGGACGTCGCCAGGCGATTATTTTTTTCTAGTCAGCTGTAACAAATAGGATGTTTAGGCATATTATGGGTTATGTGTTAATGGAAAAAATTATTTATATTATTATTATCGCGGGGTGGAGCAGCTAGGTAGCTCGTCGGGCTCATAACCCGAAGGTCGTAGGTTCAAATCCTACCCCCGCAATACCAATTGAAGGTCCCGTGGTGTAGCGGTTAACATGCCTGCCTGTCACGCAGGAGATCGCGGGTTCGATTCCCGTCGGGACCGCCATATTTAACTACTCAGGAAGCGTAAAGGTTCCTTTTTTTTATGCCAAGAATTCTAAACCCTTTAGGACCCGTCCTAGAGGGTTTTCTTATTTATTTGTTTGTTTGTTACGTGAAGTAACCACTCATCGTTGTAATAACACTTACATTCTAAGTAATGTAGAGAGTGCTTGATATAGTTTATTAGATAAACAAACGTTATGATGGGGGTTTTATACTGGAAAAATACAAAGCGACCAATCTTTTGGGAGAAGTGACCGAACTATTAGGGAATGCGACCAACTATTGAAGAAAGCGACCGAACTTTGATCAAAGCGACCGGATTATTGAGAAAGCGACCAAACTTACGGGGAAGCGACCAACATTTTTAAAAAGCGACCAAACATTGGCCGTTTTATTAAAAAGTGAGCAGAAGTCGGAGGAAGTGCCCGAATCACCATGAAAAGTGAGCAGAAGTCGGAGAAAGTGCCCGGATCTCCATGAAAAGTGAGCAGAAGTCGGAGAAAGTGCCCGGATCTCCATGAAAAGTGAGCAGAAGTCAGAAAAAGTGTCCGGATTGCTACCAAAAGTAAGCAAAACTCCAAAAAAAGTGACCAGAATCATTTAAAATGTTTGCAGACAACACTCAAACTACACCACTCAACATCCAGGCTAAACATAATTTTGGTCTTTTCGGCTATTCCATGTACAATAGAATTATTGCTATAAACACAATCTACTTAAATATATACATTACATAACATCATGGAGGTGTAGACACGAAATGAAGGAATGGACAACCACTACCCCAGAAGAAACGACTCAGTTGGCACAAGATATTGCCACTCATTTGTCGCCTGGAACAGTTCTCTTACTTGAAGGAGACTTAGGTGCTGGGAAAACAACTTTTACGAAAGGTGTAGCGAAGGCACTTAACATAAAACGTACCGTTAGCAGTCCTACGTTTACAATTATTAAAGAATATAAAGGCACGATGCCTCTTTACCATATGGATGTATATCGACTTGGCGAGAGTGAAGAGGATCTTGGATTTGAGGAATACTTCTATGGAGAAGGTGTTACGCTCGTTGAATGGGCTCATTTAATTCAAGATCAACTTCCAGAGCAGTACGGTGTCTTGAGAATAGAGCGAATTGGTGATGAGGTACGAAAAATAACCTATACACCAGTTGGGGATAAGTACGAGAAGTTAGAGAAAGTATTGGAGGAGTCATTGTGATTACTTTAGCTATAGATACGTCTCACTACCCGTTAAGCGTTGCGCTTGTTAGTGAGACTGAGTTTATTGGTGAACGTACGATTCATGTGAAAAAGAATCACAGTGTCCGCGTGATGCCAACGATTGAAGAATTTTTGAAAGAATGTGAAGTAACGCAGGATCAAATAAGTAGAGTAGCCGTTGCCAAAGGACCAGGTTCTTATACCGGTCTTCGCATTGGTGTTACCATTGCTAAAACGTTAGCGTGGTCTTGGAATGTCCCGCTAGTAGGAGTATCTAGCTTGCTTTCTATTTGTGGCAATGCTCGCTTCTATCCAGAATTAGTTTGTCCAATCTTTGATGCAAGACGAGGTTTAGTCTATACAGGTCTTTACTCATTTACGGACGGGCAACCAAAAACAATGAAGGAAGATACAAATATTCTCCTAACAGACTGGTTAGAAGAATTATCTACTCTTCAAAAGAACATTCTTTTTGTAGGCAATGATCTCGTTACTTTTAAACAAGAAATAACAAACGTACTTGGGGATAGAGCACAATTTGTCTCAAACACAGCTAGCATGCCATCAGCTGCTTGGATTGCAGAGGTTGCACAATCACTACGAGCGGAAGACGTCCATACATTCGAGCCGTCCTATGTGAGACTTGCTGAGGCGGAGGCAAAATGGCAAGAAGAACAGGAGAAGAGCAATGGTCAGTAATACGATGGTCATTCGTTCAATGGATGTAGATGATTTAGACGCAGTGATGCCGATTGAGGTGGAGTGCTTTTCGGTTCCTTGGACAAGGGAAGCTTATGTGCAGGAGTTAACGAATAATCGGTTTGCCCGTTATTTTGTATTAGAGTTTGAGGATAAAATTGTTGGATACGGCGGAATGTGGATTGTGCTCGATGAAGTGCACATCACTAATATTGCGGTATCTCCTGCTTTTCAAGGCAAAAAACTTGGAGAAGCCATTCTTGCTTATATGATGGATGTGGCAAAGTCGGTTAAGGCGATGACTATGACATTAGAAGTTCGAGTGAGCAACAAGCCTGCACAAGGATTATACCGAAAGCTAGGTTTTCAAGATGGTGGGATTCGTAAACAGTACTACACAGATAATCAAGAAGATGCTTTAGTAATGTGGGTGAAATTATGACAAAAGATGTGTTGATACTAGGAATAGAGACGAGCTGTGACGAGACTGCTGCAGCGGTTGTGAAGAATGGTAAAGAGATGCTTTCTAATGTTGTGGCTAGTCAAATCGAAAGTCATAAACGTTTTGGCGGCGTTGTACCAGAAATCGCTTCTCGACATCATGTGGAAGTAATGACGTTAGTGGTGGAAGAGGCGCTGGAGAAAGCCAATGTAACGATGGAAGAGATTGATGCGATTGCCGTGACGGAAGGACCAGGATTAGTTGGGGCATTGTTAGTAGGAGTTAATGCGGCTAAAGCATTGGCTTTTGCTTTCCAAAAACCATTGGTGAATGTGCATCATATTGCTGGCCATATTTATGCGAACGCTTTTGTGAAACCTCTGCAATTTCCACTGTTATCCCTGGTTGTTTCCGGCGGTCATACAGAACTGGTGTATATGCCGGAAGATGGCGTGTTTGAAGTCATTGGAGAAACGCGCGATGACGCGGCTGGGGAAGCGTATGATAAAGTAGCACGTATTTTATCATTACCGTATCCAGGCGGTCCACATATTGATCGCATGGCGGCGAATGGAGAAGATACGTACAAATTGCCGAGAGTTTGGTTGGAGGAAGATTCGTATGACTTTAGTTTTAGTGGCTTAAAGTCTGCCGTGATAAACCTATCTCATAATATGGCGCAGCGCGGAGAAGAGATTCAACCAGAGAACTTAGCTGCTAGCTTCCAAGCAAGTGTGGTCGAGGTGTTAGTCGGCAAAACAAAGCGAGCTGTGGAAGAGTTGGGAGTAAAGCAACTAGTTTTAGCTGGTGGAGTTGCGGCTAATAGAGGTTTACGCCAAGCGATAGAAGATACATTTGTGGATAACGAACAATTAGATGTGGTTATCCCACCGTTATCCCTATGTACCGACAATGCTGCAATGATTGCTGCAGCCGGAACGGTACTTTATCAACAGGGCAAACGAGGTAAAATGGATATGAATGCACATCCGAACTTGGATTTAGAACAATTTTGAGTGGATAGTGTGTGTAACATTGTGGAGAAATACGGTTATCCACATGTGAATAAGTGCTGCACGTGAGGGAGACTTGGCGTGTGGCTTTTTTTGTTGATAAGTTTTGGGGTAGACGGTTGTTAATAGGGGGAGTAGAAGCAGAAAGAAGACCGTCAGCACGAGGAGACGGTCGTCAAAAGTAGAGTAGAAGTAAAAAGTGAACCGTCAGAGCAAGGAGCCGGTCGTGAAAATAGGTGAGGAAGCCAAAAGAAGACCGTCAGCGCGAGAAGAGGATCGTAAAAAGTAGGGTGGAAGCCAAAAGAAGACCGTCAGCGCAAGAAGAGAGTCGTCAAAAATAGAATGGAAGCGAATAGAGAACCGTCTACAGCGTGAGAAGGTCATCAAAATAATAGTTAAAGCAAAAAGTGAACCGTCAGAGCAAGGAGCCGGTCGTCAAAATTAGAGTAGAAGCAAAAAAAGAACCGCCATCCCCATAAAAAAACCACCCAAAGAATCCCTTGGGTGGCCACACTTTATTCATTCAACAAAACCCACTCATCCATTGCCGCCTCAAGCTTACCCTTTGACTCGTCGATCGCTGCTTGGTGCTCCGCTGACTTTTCATAATCTTGATATACTGCCGGATCACACAATGCTTCCTCGTGCTCCGCAATGGTTTCTTCTAAGCTAGCAATCGTTTCTTCTAACTCTTCTAACTTCCTCAAACGCTGACGCTCTTTCTTCTTTTCTTCCTTATCCGCATAGAAAGAGTTCTTCGCAGTTGGCGCAGCAGCAACTACCGCAGCTGAATTTTTCTCTTCTTCCAATCGCTTCAGTGCCGCGAGTTCCGCTTGCTCTTCTTTCTTCTCGACATAATACGTGTAGTCGCCGAGGAAATTCTCAGCGCCTGAAGAACTCAACTCCACAACGCGCGTTGCAATACGATTAATGAAGTAACGGTCATGCGACACAAACAGAATCGTCCCTTCAAAGTCGATCAGCGCATTTTCCAAAATTTCTTTACTATCCAAGTCCAAGTGGTTGGTAGGCTCGTCCAGCAACAGAACGTTAGCGCGGAGAAGCATCAGCTTCGCCAGCGCCACACGTGCTTTCTCTCCACCACTCAACGTCGAAACAGGTTTCAACACATCATCGCCCGAGAATAAAAAGTTCCCAAGCACCGTACGAATCTCTTTTTCCGTATGCGTTGGATAGTCATCCCAAAGCTCTTGCAACACACTTTTATTGGAATGTAGCTTTTGCTGCTCTTGATCGTAGTATCCAATTACCACATGACTACCATAGCGGAAAGATCCGTCAATAGCCGGTAATTCCTTTAACAACGTCTTGAGAAGAGTAGACTTTCCGATACCATTCGGACCCACGAGGGCAATGCTATCTCCTTTGTTCACCGAAAAATGAATGTCTTTGGAAAGCGGCTGATCATATCCAATCGCCAAACCTTCCACACTCAACACATCATTCCCAGTCGGACGGTCAAAGGAAAAGCCAAAAGAAGCGGACTTCTCATCACCATCTGGGCGATCCAATCGATCCATTCGCTGCAACTTATTACGTCGACTTTGTGCTTGCTTTGTCGTAGAGGCACGCGCTAGGTTTCGCTGAACGAAATCTTCTAGTCGCGCAATCTCTTCTTGCTGGCGCTCGTACATTTTCATCTCGCGCTCGTAATCTAGCGCTTTTTGCTCTAAGTACTTAGAATAGTTCCCTACAAATCGCTTCGACTTCATGCGAGATAGCTCCACCACTTGGGTTACTACTTTATCTAAGAAATAACGGTCATGGGAAACAAGTAAAATCGCACCATCGTAGGATTGTAAGTATGTTTCCAACCATGCTAACGTTTCTATGTCTAGATGGTTGGTAGGCTCATCCAGTATTAAAATGTCTGGCTTTTGTAAAAGCAGTCGTGCGAGTGCTAGTCGCGTCTTTTGACCACCGCTTAATGTCGCAATCGATGTATCGTAATCCATCTCGCTAAAACGCATTCCGTGAAGAACCGAACGAATGTCTGCTTCATATTGGTAGCCACCGCTGTCTTTAAACGTTACTTGGAGATGGTCGTACTCTTTCAACAACTTGTCGTATTGCTCCTGATCTTCATAAATAGAAGGATCTGCCATGCGTTGTTCCAGTGTACGAAGCTGCGATTCCATTTGACGAAGGGAGTCAAAGACTTTCAGCATTTCTTCCCAGATAGACTGAGACGACTCTAGACCAGTATCCTGCGCCAGGTAGCCAATCTCCACATCTTTTGGTTTCATAATTTCGCCTTCATCGTACGACATGGAGCCTGCAATCATTTTTAGTAGAGTGGATTTACCAGCACCGTTTCGACCGACTAAGCCGATGCGATCTCTTGTTTGTACTTCTAATTTTATATTGGTTAATACGGGTTCAGCCCCGAAATATTTAGATAGATTTTGGACTTGTAACAATATCATGATTTTCACCTCAACTACTCTAGTTTATCGCAGCAACGGTTCTTCGGCAATCTTCTCCACATTGTGTGAGATTTCACAGACATTTTTTATAAAATAGTGTATGATAGAAAGCGAGGCTATTTTAACTTGTAGTTTTGGAAGCGCTATCAGTTTGACTTGACGAATTTTGGGGGGAATTCCAATGCAAGATCAACCGAAAATACCACAGGCAACGGCGAAACGATTGCCATTATATTATCGATTCTTAAAAAATCTTCATGCATCGGGAAAACAACGCGTGTCTTCAGCGGAGTTAAGTGAAGCGGTGAAAGTCGATTCCGCAACGATCAGAAGAGATTTCTCTTACTTTGGGGCGTTAGGAAAAAAAGGTTATGGCTATAACGTTCACTATCTAATAACATTTTTCCGAAAAACACTGGACCAAGACGAACTAACGAAGGTTGCGTTAATTGGTGTCGGTAACTTAGGAACTGCTTTTCTTCATTATAACTTCTTAAAGAATAATAATACAAAGATTGAGATGGCGTTTGATGTGTCGAATGAGAAAGTGGGTTCAGAGATTGGAGACGTGCCGGTTTATCATATGGATGAACTAGAGCGTTTTTTAGAGGTAGAGGACATCCAGGTAGCGATCTTAACGGTGCCTGCGCCGGTTGCTCAGAGTATCACGGATCGACTTGTTAGTTCAGATATTAAAGGAATCTTAAATTTCACACCTGCTCGTTTAAACGTGCCGTCACATATCCGTGTGCACCACATTGACTTAGCCGTAGAGTTACAAACACTTGTGTATTTCTTAAAGCATTACGGAGCAGCAGAGGAAATTCAGATTTAACTACTTTTCTAGCAATCATAGCCATATTATTGAAATTCCGTTATGATGGACATAAGGAGGTGCGGATGCATCATGCCAGGAGCAGCTAGTTTAATTATTATCTTAATCGTAGCCCTTTTAATTTTCGGACCGAAAAAGTTACCGGAGCTTGGAAGAGCTTTCGGAAGTACGTTAAAAGAATTTAAACACGCAACAAAAGGTCTTGCAGATGACGATGAACCATCTTCCAAGGCGAAAGAAACACAAGCAAATTCAACGAGTGAACGTTAATAGAGTAGGATGATTAGCATGAGTCACGAACAAATGACGGTGATGGAGCATTTGGACGAGCTACGAAAGCGTCTGTTTGGCGTTGCAATCTTTTTTGTTGTTGCGCTAATCGGAAGCTTTTTTATAGCGCCGACCTTCATTACATATTTACAACAATCACCTGAAGCGAGTGCCTTAACGTTAAATGCTTTTCGGATGACCGATCCGTTTAAAGTGTATATTCAGATGACCATCTTTCTTGCTTGTGTGGTCACAGCTCCACTTATTCTGTTTCAACTTTGGGCATTTATTTCACCAGGTTTATATGAGAAAGAACGACGGGTAACCCTTAGTTATATTCCGATGTCTGTTCTGTTATTTTTAGGCGGATTATCGTTTTCGTACTTCGTTTTGTTTCCCTTTGTTGTCGATTTTATGATGACGCTATCTGGGAATATGGAAGTGCAAACAACAATAGGAATTAACGAATACTTTTCGTTTTTATTTCAACTAACGTTGCCATTTGGCTTCTTATTTCAACTTCCTATCGTTATGTTATTTTTAACAAGACTAGGGATTGTGACACCGATGTTTTTAGCGAGCATACGTAAATACGCGTATTTTACATTGCTCGTGATAGCAGCGTTTATTACGCCGCCAGACATCATGTCTCACATACTAGTGACATTACCACTGTGTGTGTTGTACGAAATTAGTATTGTGATTAGTAGATTTGGATATAAGAAAGCCATGGAAGCGGAGCAACAACAAGAATTAGAACAAAAAAGTGACCTGTAACAGGTCACTTTTTTTACATGCTTTTCTTTAATTTAAAGTGAAGCAAGATATTTCGAATTCCTGCTCCAAGGTCAATGGTAGCAATGAAGATGATGAGTACTCCGAAGAATCCCCAGCCGTATTCTCCCACGTGTCGTACGGCTACGAATGTAAAGAGTAAGCCGAGTATGGTGTATAAAATTCCTGATGATAATGGTGTTGGCCTCATTTAAAATCCAAAACCTCCTATAAATCCTTCTACCGATTGCATATATTTTTCTAACTCGTCCGCAAAAACGTACTGGGCTAAGACAACAAAGGTGTTCATCGCTACGTGTGCGATAATTGGGACGATAATCCGTTTTGTATAGACATATAAGAAAGAAAATACTAATCCCATTGCCGTGTACAGAAGCGTGTGCTCCAATTCCATGTGACCTACCGAGAAGATTACGGAACTGATGATGGCTGCGGGGAAGAAAGAGAATCTTTCATATAATGCCCCAAAAATAACTTTACGGAACACGATTTCTTCTAAGATTGGCCCGATGACTGCTACAACTAAGATGAAGATAGGTGCTTGTTCGATAATACCAATAATTTGTTGGGTGTTCTCAGAACCCAATTCAATTCCCATTGCTTGCTCTAGTAAGGCAGCAAACCCTTGAGCGAATAAAGCTAAAGGCAAACCAAGAATGGTAAAGAGTACACTCGGTACGACTGGAAGAGGTGTTTCTTGATCAAGCTTGTATGGTTTCCCAGCTTTTCGTAAGAGAATGACCATAATGATTAATCCAAGTATAAAGCCTACTAACGTAGCGTATAATGCAAAGTTGGCAACAAGCTTTTCTGCCTCTGCTACGGGAGTATCCCTCATTTTTAAGATGAATCCATAAAGTAATGTAGGGATTGCTGGTAGTAACTGAACGCAAATAAACGTAAAAATGATCCCAATATATATTCTAGGCAATAGTGTAGTCTCCTTTTTGTTTAGCGAGTAAGAACTTATTCAAATAGAAATGTCATATTCCAGTTGCGCAACCGCGGGTAAACGTGCGCCATACGCATTTCCTTTTCAATTCTACTAGTTAACGCTTGCAACTTCAAATATTAGGACGAAAAAGCGAGGAAAATACTGTCGAAAGAATCCTGAAAAAATTTTATTCTTCTCACTTGCAAAGAGGATAAGTTTTCATTAAACTAATAGTTGTGTTAGCACTCCTTTATTGTGAGTGCTAATAAATAATCATTTTTACCTTTTGAGGAGGTTGTTTCACTTGTTAAAACCACTAGGAGATCGTGTTGTGATTGAGCTAGTAGAAACAGAAGAAAAAACGGCTAGCGGAATCGTACTTCCTGACAGTGCGAAGGAAAAGCCACAGGAAGGTAAGGTTGTAGCAGTAGGTACAGGTCGTGTATTAGACAACGGTGAGCGTGTAGCACTGGAAGTTGCTGAGGGTAATCGTATTATCTTCTCTAAATATGCAGGTACTGAAGTGAAATATGAAGGTAACGAATACTTAATTTTACGCGAAAGCGACATTTTAGCGATCGTAGGCTAATTGTCTTATAACATAATAAAAACATATTAATTAGAGGAGGTCATTTTCATGGCAAAAGACATTAAGTTCAGTGAAGAAGCACGTCGCTCGATGCTACGTGGTGTAGATAAACTGGCAGACGCGGTGAAAGTTACATTAGGACCAAAAGGACGTAACGTTGTTCTTGAGAAGAAATTCGGTTCTCCACTAATCACAAATGATGGTGTAACGATTGCAAAAGAAATCGAGCTAGAAGATGCATTCGAAAACATGGGTGCGAAACTAGTTGCGGAGGTTGCTAGCAAAACGAACGAAATTGCTGGTGACGGTACTACTACTGCAACAGTTCTAGCACAAGCGATGATCCGTGAAGGATTAAAGAACGTAACAGCTGGTGCTAACCCTGTAGGTATCCGTAAAGGTATCGAAAAAGCGGTTGCTACTGCTGTAACAGAACTAAAAGCAATTTCTAAACCAATCGAAAGCAAAGAGTCTATCGCACAAGTTGCGGCGATTTCTGCTGCTGATGAAGAAGTTGGTCAACTAATTGCTGAAGCAATGGAGCGCGTTGGAAACGACGGCGTTATCACAATTGAAGAGTCTAAAGGTTTCACTACAGAGCTTGATGTAGTTGAAGGTATGCAATTCGACCGTGGATACGCATCTCCTTACATGGTAACGGATTCTGATAAGATGGAAGCGGTTCTTGATAACCCTTATATCTTAATTACGGATAAAAAGATCGGTAACATCCAAGAGATCCTACCTGTACTTGAGCAAGTTGTTCAACAAGGTAAGCCTCTATTAATCGTTGCAGAAGACGTAGAAGGCGAAGCGTTAGCTACATTAGTAGTGAACAAACTTCGTGGTACATTTAATGCAGTAGCTGTTAAAGCTCCTGGATTCGGTGACCGTCGTAAAGCAATGTTAGAAGACCTTGCTATCTTAACTGGTGGTGAAGTGATTACAGAAGATCTAGGTCTAGATCTGAAATCAGCTAACATCATGCAATTAGGTCGCGCTGCGAAAGTTGTTGTGACAAAAGAGAACACAACAGTAGTAGAAGGTGCTGGTGAGTCTGACAAAATCATGGCTCGTGTAAACCAAATCCGTGCGCAAATGGAAGAAACATCTTCTGATTTCGACCGTGAAAAACTACAAGAGCGCCTAGCAAAATTAGCTGGTGGCGTAGCAGTAGTGAAAGTTGGAGCGGCTACAGAAACAGAATTAAAAGAGCGTAAACTTCGTATTGAAGATGCTCTAAACTCTACGCGTGCAGCGGTAGAAGAAGGTATCGTAGCTGGTGGTGGTACTGCGCTTGTAACTGTTTACAACACAGTAGCTGCAATCGAAGCAGAAGGCGATGTACAAACAGGTATCAATATCGTTCTTCGTGCACTAGAAGAGCCAGTGCGTCAAATCGCGCACAACGCAGGTTTAGAAGGATCTATCATCGTAGATCGTCTAAAGCGTGAAGAAGTTGGAGTAGGTTACAATGCTGCAACTGGCGAGTGGGTAAACATGATTGAATCTGGTATTGTAGACCCTACAAAAGTTACGCGTTCAGCGCTACAAAACGCAGCATCTGTTGCGGCAATGTTCTTAACTACTGAAGCAGTAGTAGCGGACATTCCGGAAGAGAATGGTGGCGGAATGCCTGATATGGGCGGCATGGGTGGAATGGGCGGTATGATGTAACCTGCCCCTTGAACCCTTGATATGATTGGGTTTGTTGGTATGGTGAGAGCGGTATGCTAACATTTTGCTAACATCTTTGTTTAACGGAGGTCTCTCATGAGTTGTGCAAACTTTTGAGAGGCTTCTTTTTTCATGTCTTCGGTAACATGAAGGTAGACATTTTTCGTGGTTTGGTCATCGGTATGACCAAGTCGGTCCATAATTTGTTCGAGCGAAACACCAGCTTCTGCAAGAAGTGAAGTATGAGTGTGCCGCAGGGAATGTGGTGTCAGATGTGTATCTAACTGAGCTATTAGAAGCAGCCGTTTCATTCGATTTTGAACGGTCTTGTGAACAATGGGATACCCATATTGACGTTCCATTTTTGCAAATACAAAGTCCTCATCATGGTACATGTGCCTGTGTAGTGCTATAAACTGTTCTTGTGTTGACTTTAGATGGGCCAACGTTTCTAGAACTTCTTCATCTACAATAACCTTTCTTCTTGATCGATTGGTTTTCGGTGTCAGCAATTGATACTTTTCGGCATTGTTATTTGGGTTATAGTAGGTTTTACTAATACGTATGGTCTGTTGATGAAAGTCGATATCTTTCCACTTTAGTGCAAGAAGTTCTCCAACACGTATCCCGGTATAGGCTAAAACTAAAAATATAACGTAGTCATGTTCTAACCCATACGTTTTTGCCGTTTGTAAAAACAAAGCCAATTCTTCCTTCTCCAAGTATTTGGGTAACAGCTCCTCTTCCAGTTGTTCAATGGTTTTCTTTTCTCTTTTCACGAATGCAAATTCCGTTGGATCTCTTTTAAGAAGATCAAATTCCATCGCTTTTCGAAAAATCATTCTTCCAGTATGATGGACACCCTCCCTCGTTTTACTCGCATATCCTCTCATGTACAAATCATTCATTGCTGCTTGATACATGGTCCTCGTAATATCTTTCAATTTCACATGTGCCAAATAGGGGAGTAGTTTTCCTATTTCATGGAGTCGCACACGGATGGTACCTGGTTTTAGATCCCGGGTTTGTGCATAAATCTCAAGCCACTCGCTAGAAAACTCTTTAAACGTTTTGTTCGTTTCTTCTAGGTGTGTCCCTTCATTTAATTCATAGAGTAAGCTAGCTGCAGCTTTTTCTGCTTCTTGTTTGGTGGAGAAGCCACTCTTTGTTTTTTGTTTTCTTTTTCCTGTCTGTGGATCTATCCCAATGTCTATGGTAAAAGCCCATTTGGCACCGCAATTGCATTTTTTCTTTTGACAGATGCAATTTCGTAAATAAAAATGTCCTTTCATGTCTTTCCTCCTTTTGATTTTAATGGTGTTGCTAACAAGTAAGTTTCCCATTTTTACCTGTAACATTCTAGTGGGGGTGTAGTGGATTTATCTTTTATGACGCATAAAAAGCGAGAGCAGGCTCTCGCTTAGCAACAATATTCAAAAGCTGTTCATAAGATCATCAAATTTATCCGATACCTCCTTATTCACAGGATCTGTTACATGGAGGTATATCTTTCTTGTTATATCATCGTCCTCGTGACCGAGTCGATCACGAATATCATCTAATTCGACATTGGCTTCTGCCAATAAGGAAGTGTGTGTGTGACGAAGCGTATGCGGTGTCATCCCAGGATGCAAGTTACAATTCTTCAGTACTCGTTTCATTCTACTTGCTACTAATGTTGTGAGGATAGGGAGGCCTGGATAGGTTCGCACGTTCGTAAAAATAAACCCTCGGTCTTCATAGCCTTTTCCTAATCGCTGAATAAGTTGATCTTGTTCCTCTTTGATTTGAAGCAACAACCTTATTACTGTAGAGGAAACAAATAGCTTTCGATTGGCCTTTTTTGTTTTTGGTGGCAAGATTTCATATTTGGCTATATTATTTTTTTCATTATAGTAGGTCTTGGAAATTGTTAACGTTTTTTTCTCCATATTAACATCATTCCATTTCAGCGCGACTAACTCTCCTACCCGTATGCCTGTATAGGCTAACAGGGTAAATATTAATGAATCCATATACAATCCATCACTGTTCGCAGAATCCAAGAAAATCTTTAATTCATCCTTTTCCAAATACTTAGGGATAGTGTTCCGAACATCTATGATATCCTTCTCTGAGGAAACATCTTTTTTAATGTATGATTCCAAGGTAGGATTGTATTTAATGTATTTTTTGTTTACTGCCATTTGGAAAATCATATTACCTGTACTGTGGATACCTTCTAGTGTTGTTTTAGATAATCCACTATCTTGTAAGTGATTTAAAGCTTCTTGATATCTCTGTTCGGTGATGTCCTTTATTTTAAGGTGTGCTAAATACGGAAGTAGTTTCTTAATTGCATATTTCTTTAGTCGAACAGTACCAGGCTTTGGTCCTTTTCTTTCTACATAGAGTGGGATCCACAGTTCCACAAAATCTTTAAACAAGATATTAGACTGTTCCATATAGGTACCCTCTCTTAAATCTGCCATTACAGAAGCAGCAGCCATTTCTGCATCGTGTTTGGTTTGGAAACCGCCTCTGCATAGTTGTTTTCTTTTCCCAGTAAGAGGGTCACGGCCAATATCTAACCAGTACGACCATCGCTTGCCACATCCACACTTTCTCTCGTCTTCACATGTACAACCACGCCTCTTATACGTTCCTTTCACCTAAACCGACTCCTATTAGTTTGTATGTGCTACTTGTTTTCTTTTTGCGAGCTAATCCATTCTCGTAGATCACTTTTTAGTACTCTCTTAGAAGAACCAATGGCGAAGTTGGGTATACCTCTGTGTTCTTCCTTCTCATTGAACAACTCGTAAATAGTACTACGAGATAACTCTAGAAATTCCGCTATATGCCTTGCGGTTAACACGTCAGGTAGGTCATCCCACTTTTCGAAACGTTTTGCTTCCTTCAATACATCTCCTCCAGTTGATAAAACCACAAAAAACCCGCAGTGGAATTGTAGGCACACTGCTTTAATACAGAAAGGCACACGTAATCGTGTTGCTTTCTGTATCAAAGGACAAGGTGCTTCCTTCATCCATCTGCGGGCTTACCCGTGATATTTTTATGTATCCTTAGTTGTCAAAAGAACTAATGATATTCTATGGAACATACTATAAGCCAAATAAAATACTGCTGTCAACAATGAGGGGGAATAACTTAGGGTAGTAGATTATGTTTCTGTACTTTAGAACCCTGGCACCAATCGTGACAGAGTTGTGGATTAAAGAGAGAGTAGTGAGGGGTAAATGGGTATTTTCATGAAGAAGATTGTTTATACTGTATCAAAAAAAGCTAGGTGTTTGAATTGGAGTGAAAAATGGGAACCTTTTGAATGGAGAGTGTCCCAATAGAATCTTATTAAACTAAATGCTCCGTAGAGAAATGAAGAAATTTTCCTAATCCAACTTCTAAAGGAGTTTACCATATGATAAAGCGACATAAACGTAGGTTTTTAACATCTCAAGAGGAACAAAGACTGATAGAATTAGATCGTTTAATGAATATCACCATGGAGCCAGTAACGTTCATTACCTATAAAAATGAAGTGATGGATGTAATTCATGCTGCGTTAGAACGATTATATGTGGGTGTGGATGATAAAAATAAAAGGTCTATTCCGAAAAATCCTAACCAGCGAGCTTGTGTTGCTAGAAATATTACCTTCCCAGGTCAACGAGAGAATGAAGCGTTGTTGCGTATGTTGGCAATAGTGGATAGAAGAAATAGTTTATAACGTGTTAATAATTATGTATAGTTATTAAGTTCAAAGGAGCGAGGTTGTCTATGGAAGGTCTATTTGTAGAGTTATTGTATAAGAGGGCGTATAGAGAGTTTCTAGATGTACAGAAGAAGGAAATGGATGGTAACCTCGAGAAATGCCTGTCCCAGATTCAACAGAGCTTTAGGCAGGGGTTTGAACACGGTAGAAAAACAGGGTTTTCAGAAGCTGAAATAAATCTAAAAATAGATATGATGGTTAAGTTAATCATTCATACAGATTTAGATAGTAATACGATATTGACTATTTTGGATAAACAAGACGAGGAGCTTTATATTCAGAAGATAGAGAAATTCAGGAAAGTTTTATGAAATAGCTCTATTGTATGATATCAATGCTTAGAGGTACTGATAAGTTCGCATATAGAGAAAATTAGTAATAGTAAAAGTTGCATTCTAAAAATAAGAGATTATATAATGACAAGTAAGAAGATTTAACCAGTAACAAAATCAATCTAATAATAAATGGAGAAGCACTCCCGTAATACAGAGACCTTTTTTAGGTATCTCTGTTTATGGGAGTGCTTTTTTCATTTCTACAAGGAGTGGTTGAATGAGTAAAGTAACAAACGACACATTTGAGCAGTTATCTTTTGATTCCATCGATTGGGATACCGATGCATCAGCGAACGAAGATCCATCAGATAGGGAAACCCCCACATCAACGTGTAATGAAATGGGGGAGTTTCCAGAAGAGTTAACCACCTTTTTGTCTGGAACTAGAGAGAAGAAGATACACGCAAAGAATGGAAGTTTTAATCCAATAATCTCGCAGGAACTAGGTTTAAAATCTAAAATGCTTGCTCATAATGGAGAGAAATTTACTAAGGAAGAGTTGATTTCTATTATGGAAAGCTTATTTAGAAGTTCGCCTCCACAGAAGGTTATTCCATTAGGGGAGGATGGATTAAAGCAGTGGTTCAGAGACAATTTGATAATGGAACTTGAAGCCAAACTGATTCGGCAGTTTTTAGTGCAGCGATCATACCGACTACAGTATAGAATGTTGTTCCAGCTGATCTTGCGATTTAAAGACTTTGAGGCGTTGGTCAGTAAGGCGACTCGAAAAAAGGCATCTGACCTTGGGCGAGAAGACTTTTTACAGCCCGCACTTTATGAGGAGGTCATAACCAGTCAGTTTTATCACGAAAACTTTGATTTGTTTTACAAGCAAATGAATCCCTTTTCAGGAAACGCTTTAACGTACAGACCGAAAAAACGGTCAGAGATAAAGCTACCGCCAGCAGTACACTCTTTTTTGGCTTATAAAAAGAGGCAGGGGACGAAGCCAGATCGTTTGAAAAAGTTTCAATATGAACTGCATCGTTACTTACGATGGTCCTGCAATATGCTAAATGATTTTCGTGTTTATTCAATGGAAAATGTTCCCATTACCTTGTTTACACAGGAACACTTGAAGACGTATAAAAATTATCTTATCAAGTGCATTCAAAGTGGACGGTTTACAGAGAATGGGTCCATGAAACACTTTAAAAATATCAAAACGTTCTTTAGTACCCTCTATCACATGAGGTATATGAAAAATGATATTACAAGGGGCATTAAGAATATCCAAGGGGATGATTATCAATCTCGTTATATGCCAACGGATAAAGAAATTGAAACATTTTTTACTGCCATCGAACGCTATTCCGATACCCCTTTACTAGATAAGCTAGCATTCGGATTAATGGTTTTTCTGGGCTTTCGGTCTTGTGAACTGGAAAGATTACAATGGAGTAATATAAATTGGAGCCTCGAGGACGTCAAGTTTACAGCGAAGGGTGGAAATACACACTCTCTTCCAATTCCATCTCATCTTATGGACCTCTTAAAGGAAGTAGCACAAAAAGAGAACGGATTAATCTTTGGGAAGCACGCACAACCATTAAGAGACATCTTAGCGTCTAAGTACCGCATTTTTACAAGAATTGCAGAATGGAAAGAGGCAAGTGGCCCTCATCAGCTGCGACATGCATATATTACGCGTCTAACCAAGCAAGAAGTTGTACCAAAGCTACTTAAACGATTAGCTCGCCATGAATCCCTGTCTACGACATCTCTATACATCCATCGTACAGAAGAGGAAGTGGGAGATAAGGCTAAGCAGGTCTCGTTTCCGTGGGAGGTGAAGTAAGATGGCACTAGAGAGAGAGAATCTTCCACCATTCACTATCCAGGATGAAGTGCAAGCCCTTTTAAATAAATACGGGCAAGTTCAATTGGAAAAAGAACTTGGAACATTAGGAGTACTCATAACGGAGGAAAAGAACCCCAAAAATATAGACATAACGTTATTAGAAGCAGCACATCACTTCCTAGAGGATGAATTTTCAACCTATCAAAGCGTGGCCCCTTCTTCCCAGTCTTCTTATAAAAGTGAAACGAGAAGTTTTTGTAAGTTCTTTGGAGTCAATTTTGATAAAAGTATCTCTACAAATGTCAAGTTGATAGAGGTATTAACCCCTGAAAAGCTAGGGTTGTATTTACAACAGCCGGGGTTAGCGGAGGCGACTAGACGAAAGAAGGCGGCTTTTTTAAGGAGCTTTATCAATTCAGTCGCACGAGATTTGCTTAGTGAGAAACAGATTAATCAATTAAACAAAAGGGCACTACAATTGCATCCTCCAGATCCACAACCTCCAAGAGCTTTTACCGCGGAACAAATTGATTATTTACTAAGTTTGTCTCGTTTAACTCGGTGTTCTCTTCGGAACTATACCATACTTTGGATCCTTTTAGGAACGGGAATTCGAGTGGACGAATTACATTTTCAGATAGGGGATGTCAATCTTGAACAAGGATGGATAAAGGTAAAGGCGAAAGGAAGGAAACAACGAGCAAAAGTGAAACGATTCATGACAAAAGGAGCTACCAAGGTAATGTCCGACTATATTCATTTCACCTATGCTCATTTTAAAAATGTATTCAGTGAGCAGGACTACAATCGATGTTACGTGTTTTCGGATGACAATGGAAAAAGTGCACTCTCTAATCGAGCTATTCAACAAATGGTAAAGGGACTGATTGATACGGCTATTGAAAACAAGGTGATTAAAGATAAAGTGTGGGACAGTGATCGTGGAGAAGAGGTAAAAGTAAATTATTCAACCCATTCGTTTCGTCATTCGTTTGCGATTTACGCCCTGGAGAGTGGGATGGATATTTATATCGTGAAAGAATTACTTGGTCATAAATCCATTGAATCCACACAAGTTTACTTAAATCTATTCGATGAGCAGTACCAAAAAGCCATGGATAAACATCCATTTGCGAAATTAGAAGCGAATCAATTAAAACATTGGGGAGTTGGTCTCTAAATGGAAGGGATCATTTTCTCCTCTATCTATTTTAAAAAATGGTTGGAACTGAATACCTTAAAACACTCAACTGTTAAAAGTTATATACGCTACTTAAAATGCTTTGACGATTATTTACGATTAGTAGGATGGCAGGGAGAACTTGACTTTGACAAGTTTTACTATAGCAATGTACAGGATAAATATGCCCCCATTGACCTTGATTTTATGGACGGATTTATCGAGTACCTTCAAGAAAACAAAACAAAATCACAAGCGATGTCCATATTTAGCGGAATAAAAAGTTTCATGGATCTTTTGGTTGATTATGATTTGTTAGAATATAATCCACTTAGGCATTATAAGAATCCGTTTTATTACCAATCGATTCGTAATAGAGCGATAAGTGAAGAAGAGTGTATCCGTTTATTAAAAGCAGCCTACGATCTAGACCCTTTTTTTCAACAATACTACTTGATTATGTTGCTACAAACTACTTGTGGGTTAAGAGCAAAGGAGTTATGTAAGCTAACAGTTTCGCAAATTGATTTCGAACATAATGTCATTGTTGTGGACAAAGGTCGTAAAACAAAAATCGGCACCGTGAGAATGACAGATGCCCTCCAAAAAAAGCTTAGGGAATACATGACCCATCCCTACTTTTTAGAATGGTCGCAAGAGAGAGATAAAGAGTTATTTTTTATGAAAGACAAGTCTTATGCTGATTACGATCTAAATAAACTGTTGGACAGGATTAGAATTAAGGCAAAAATATCTCAAAAAATAACCAACCATGATCTAAGAGCAACTATGGCATATCTTTTGTATAAACATGGAAACAATTATAAATCGATTCAAAGACAACTTCGTCATAAAAAATTAAAGACAACTTTGCGCTACTTACCGATTCATGTTGAATTGAATGGGTACCTTGAATAGGCTAATTACTAGATAAAACTTTTCGTGAAAATTTTTTCGCTCGTATTTGCCATGAGAGAAATACTTTTACTATAATGAAAACAGATTAATAAGCGATGTGATGTACATGCATTGTCGCTGGAAGAACCAGGGCGATGGAGTAGTGATTCCCACTATCCGTCTGCCCTTTTTTTATTTGCCTAAATTTCCTTTTATAAGAAATGGTAGGTGAAAAACGAGATGCTTAAAAATTTATAGAAGTCGACACCAATCGTAGAGTTTCAAGGTAACCAGTACTAAGGATTAGATGAGGAATACTAAAAAATAAGACAAGTAAGTAACCTATCTACATATTTGAAATTGGAGGGAACATAATGATGAAAAAAGCGATAATCGAATTTGGGAACAAAGGAAAATATGCAGTAGTCTTTCATGACTGTTCAGAGAAGGAGGCAATGGAGTTATTTACCCAACGGAACAATCAGGCGGATGTAGACGACAAACTAAAGGATAATGAGAACTGTTTTGTGTCAATGGATGGTTCTACAGTGAAGAAAGGATTTCTCCCCAAGAATTCTGTCAGCTCTACACACGCAAAAAATTCTTCCAGTGGGGATAAGGTAATTTTAAGTTACTTAGAGATAGAGAAGTTACTTGAAGTCGCTCATATAGACAGAGAAGGTATAATGTATGAACTTGCACTAGCTACTGGGTTACGATTGGGAGAGTTATTAGCATTATCATGGAGTGATGTTGATTTTGAGCATCATACGATAATTGTTAAGAATTCTGTAGCTGAAGCTGGGGGAAAGCAGAGCATTATTAGAATGAGAAGCAAGATTCGCAAGATCGTAATTCCTGCACAAGTGTTAGCAAAGCTACTGGAATATCAAAAAGAACAGCAATTTATGAAGGATGAGCTAGGAGAACAAAATGACGATGAAATTAACCTGGTTTTCCCCCAAATAAATGGTGGACTCCAAATGCGATCGGTAGTTGAAGCGAGGTTTAAACGGTTAGTTGAGAAAGCAGGTATTCGCAGAGTGACCTTTCATGTTTTACGAAGAACACATGTTGCATTAATTATTAAGGCCGGGGTACCTTTTAACCTGGTATGTAATCAATTAGGATACGAGAATGGGGATACACTTTTTCGGATATTACCATAAGAGCTTATGGATTGATTGAAATCAATTCAACTCTATGGACCAATAACTGAGAGAATGATACGAGTAATCAACTAACTATTCCTTATTTAATGTGGAAAGAAAGTAAAATTCTCAACATGTTAGTATAGATTCTAATAAATTTTGGACGAGTATTTTAGTCTGAAAATTAATTTTATAACAATGGGGTTTTTGCCACTTTATCACTTAGATCTTTTTTTATAAATATCTATTTTCAAGATATATGTAGCGAGATTGACGAAGAAACATGGTTAATTTTGTAGAAGATTAAGAAATATATTGTAAGAAACGAGGAGAGATAATTGAGTTTTTATCTTACCATGATGATGAGCAACTCAAAAGTAACGATAAAGCATAAAATATACAGTTATAGAGGAATAGACATTATTCCATATAATAAATTTACTGAATCGGTGAATAAAAAAGTAGAGTAGTAAATATTGGAATTTCACAAATATGTAAGAATCCCCCGAATAATTTTTATATAATATACTGTTTTGCTGACAAATCATAATTTGCATTCCTATTGTCAAATCATAAAAAAATCATCTTTTTATTAGAGTTGATTTTTTTGTGATATTCATTTAAAGAATGATTTAGCTCTAACGAAATAGGTAAATACATAGTAGGATTTTCATTGGATAGTTCAAGTTTGTATGAAATTCATATAAAAAATTATAAGAGTATGAGGTATTTTCTCAATACAGAAATGTAAAATTTTGTGTTAGCATAATATGTAGAAAGAAATTTAGGGGTGAATATGGAACTTAAACTAAATTTTACACAAAAAATAACAAATTTATCACCATCTTATTGTATAGGGACTAATGAAGTAAATATAAGTAAGTTACTATACAGACCTTTATATGAATATGAAAATAATGAATTAAGAATGAACTTAGTTGTTAGTGACAATCATAACGATGATTTTACAACATGGACTATATCAATCTGTAATTTTTATTGGAGTGACGGTAGTGAAGGAAATATAGGTGATTTAGTTAAGACGTGGGAGAATATTATAAGGGAGAATTTACAATATTCCTCATATCTATTAAATATTAAGGGTGCTAGTGAATTTAAGAATCAAGAAAACTCCAAAATAATAGGGTTGAAAATTAAGGACACAAAAACAATTTCTATTGAATTTATTGTACCAATTCCTTATTTTAGAGAGTTACTAACAAATATAAACCTATCTCCTGTAAAAGGAGTAGATAATCAAATAACTCCTTATACTATTGAAGATTTTATAAACAATAAGACAATACATACTAATAACAGTTATAAAATTCATAGTTGGAGTTCAAAAGAATTAGTAGTTAAATCCACTACAAAAAACAACATCTACAATAAAATTCATTTTACTTTTAGTACTGACTATAATCAAATATTAAATAGGCTAAATATTGGAGACCTACACATTCATGATGGAGGAACAATAGATGGAGAGCCGAACGCAAGGTACTTGGAAAAATACTTGAAGTATTATGACTTTTTAAGCACTTTTTACTTGTTCTTTAATATGTCCAAAGAAGATAAAATACCTGTGGCATTGAGAAGAGAATTAATGCAAGTTGTGCATAACGATGTATTTATAACTGGAACAGATAAGGTTCAAACTGATGCACTTATCCCGAGTGGTATCAGAAATTGGAGCACAGTTTCATATACAAATGATACTGGATATAAATGTATATCAATTGAACAACCTATTGTATTTATATGCAATGATGAGCCTCAGTACGTAAAATTATCAGAAAAATTGATAAATTTATGGGAAAGCAGACTACAAGTGAGATTTAAACTAGAGATTTATAGCTGGGACGAGTTTGTTATTAAGTTATCAAATGGAAGCTATGATATAGCAAGAGCTGGCTGGGTTGCAGATTTTCCTCATCCTCATAGTTTTTATGAAGTACTATTATCTGATAGTGAGTCAAATTATTCAAAATGGAAGAATGAAAAATTTGACAATCTTATTAAAGAATCGAGAATTATAGAAGATTTACAAATTATGAAGCAGAAATTTATTAAGGCTGATTGTCTTTTAAAAAAAGAAATCCCTGTATTACCAATTTACGAACATAAACTAAGGCAGTTAATTGGTAACAATGTTATTAACTTTGACATTTCAAATACTGGAGTAATAAATTATAAAACCACAAAACTAACATTGAGAGGAGGTGAAAACAATGAAAAAGATCGTAGTTCGTAAACTTGAAACAGTAAGTGTTCCACAACTTCGTCCTGGGACTTAATAATTAAGACATAAATTGAAAGGAGGATTTCAAATGAAGAAAATCGTAGTTCGCAAACTTGAAACAGTAAGTGTTCCACAACTTCGTCCTGGAACTTAATAATTAAGAGATAAATAGAAAGGGGGAAATATCATGAAAAAAATCGTAGTTCGCAAACTTGAAACAGTAAGTGTCCCACAGCTTCGTCCTGGAACTTAATAATATATTTTAATTAAATAATGTACCCTTTTAAGTTGGTACATAAGTCCATAAGAGAGTAGCCGAGTGGCTACTCTCTTTAATAAGAAAGGAGTAGAAAGCATGACAAGTATAAAATACAAGATAAAAGATACATATTTTATTTCAAATTATAATAATAAGGTACAAATTGGCGACGAGCCTGGTTTTTGTTTTGAGATAGAGGATGAATCAGGATTTTTTGTAGATTTTGTTCAGTTACTTAACGGTAAGAACTCTGTTGATGATATAAAAGAAATTTTGTTAAATAAATATCCTGAAATAACAGAAGAATATATATTAGATATGATATATGAGTTAGATAAAAATTCCTTGATAAAAGTTCATGATGATGTATCCGATGAAAATATAGAAGCAAGACACGTAAGCAACCTCAACTTTTTCGACAACTTCTCTAATTTAGAGACTAATAGTTATGACTTATTGTCAAGGTTGAAAACATTAAGAGTTGGAATAGTTGGACTAGGAGGTTTGGGAAGTAATCTGTTGACTCAGTTGGTGGGAATAGGTTGTGAAACAATTTATGTTATAGAGCCAGATATAGTAGAAGAAAAAAACCTAAATAGACAATTCTTATATAGAACAAATGACATAGGAAAATCAAAAGCAAAGGCAGCAAAAGATAATATACATATGCTAAATCCAAAAGTTTCTGTTATTACAAAGAACTTAAAGATTACTTCGGTTCAGGATCTATTGTCACATTTACCCGAAGAAATAGATCTATTAATATGTGCTGCAGATCAACCACTATTAAATATACAGCTTTGGTGCAACCAATATTGTTTAATGAAAAATATCCCATTAATCTCTGGTGGATTAGGATGTACCCAGGGTCACTTTTTAACAGTAATTCCAAATTCAACAGCGTGCTTAGAGTGCTTTTATCATGGATTAGTTAAGAATGATGATATAAAAAATACAGTAAAACAATTAATGAATTTTAAAAATAAGAATGCAGCTATAGCAAATAGTATAACTTTGATTGCTAGTTCAATCATGACTGAAATTATTAGAATGTTTGCGTTGAAAATAGACCCCGTGTCGCGTGGAAGAAGGGTGTTTATAGATTTTTTACACTTAAATTACATTCCTGAGGATACTTGGAAAAAAACAGAATACTGTAACTGTAATAAAACAAATCTACTTCCTCAAAAAACTGTACTTGAAGATATAGCAGGTGATTTAGTTGAGGCTTAATATAAATTTTGATAATAATTTAGGCTTTTCAAATCTCAATCCTGCTTTATGTCAAGATACTGCAAATGCAAATATATTGCATAACGTATTTCTTGGCTTATACGTATATGAAAGGAATGAGTTGAGGAAAGGTATTGTTAAAGATTTTCATTTTAATAAAAATAGTAATACATACATATTTGAACTAGAAGATAGAAAGTGGACAAATCAGACTCAAGTTACTTCAAAGGATTTTGTTATCCCTTGGATGCGAATAATAAAAAATAAGACATGTAATGTCGAACAGTTTAGAGTAATAAAGAATGTAAATAAATTTCTTAAGGGAGATGCAGAAGATAGAGATATTGGAATTCATATAATAGATGATAAGAAATTTTCTGTCACTTTAGAATATAATTGTCCATACTTCCTTGATATTACTGCTTCAACTCCCTATTTACCAATTCCGCATAACATACCAGAAGAAGATATAGGTTTAATTGGTAACAAAGATTACGTGGTGAAAAGAAATAACATTCAAAACATATTACTACAAAATATTAATAACAATGATGAAATCTATATAACATGTAATGGTGATGAAGAATCTATCCACAAGGAATTTATCTTAAAAAAAATTGATATAAGCGATGGCATACCATTAATGCATATGGATTATTATCAAAGAGAAGAATTAATCGAATACATTCCTGAGTTTGGAACCTCATTTATTCAATTTAATTGTATTAGTTTAAGTAGAGAAGAAAGATATTATATAGATAGGTCAATAAAAAAAATCATCTTAAGAGTCCATATAAACAGAATAAGTTAACTAATAATTTTGTACCTTGGCATCTAGTAAATCATACACCATTATTGAAATCAGATAATAAAATAGAATTATATCCTAGTAATTACACTCCTAAAGTGAAAAAAACTATAAAACTAATGGTAAACAATTTGGATTTGTATGTGACAATTGCACAAGAAGTAAAAAATAATATAGAAAAATTCTCCCCTTTTAAGATAGAACTAGTTACTGTAGATTGGGCTGAATATGTGGAAAGATTGAATAATAAAAACTACGATATTGTTATTAGTGGTTGGATAGGAGATTTCTTTGATCCTTATTCAATGTTATATATTTGGCACTCAGATTCTAGTTACAACTATTCAGGGTTCTCTAATAAAAGATATGATGAATTAATTCGTTCTAGTCAAAATATAGATAACTATCCTACAAGATATGAAACTCTATATAAAGCAGAGAAAATTATATTAGATGAAATTTGTATTATACCTCTATATCACTATCGATTGCCATTATTAGTTCAAAAGCATTTAGTAAAAAAGTTATTATTCTCTCCATTGGGCATAATAAATTTTGCAACAATGGAATCTCAAAAAGAGGTGTTAAAATTTGAAAGTCGTAAATGATTCAATAATAGAATTTTTCCCATTATACATCGAAAAGTATAATGGATTAGATGATGAGTACATTATTGGTAGGAAAGATATTGGCGAGTATATTAATGTACCTGTTGTTGCTGTTGAAGCCATAAATCTATTAAAGGAGGGTATGAGTGTAGCAACAACTGAAAATACGTTGTACACAAAATATCATGGAGAAATTGGTGTTCATGATTTTGTGGAAACTTGTATTGAATTAAAATTTATCGAGAAAGTAGACGGAATAGATGTAGCTCATAAAGACGCGGGGAATAAAGTGAAAAATCAATTTAATTTTATAAGCGAAGAAGTTTCGAGGACTTTATTTAATCCAATATGTTGGGTCATATACTCTGCTCTATTTTTGTATTCTATTTCTATATTATATTTATATCCAAAAACTATCCCAAGTGTCAAAGATTTTTTATTTCATGACTCCCTAACTATAGTAGTACTAGGTGGATTATTAAGCATGTGGGCTTTAATTTTTGTTCATGAGTTAGGTCATCTTATAGCTGCAAGGGCTA
The DNA here is from genome assembly GCF_015482585.1 of Mangrovibacillus cuniculi. Taxonomy (NCBI): domain Bacteria; kingdom Bacillati; phylum Bacillota; class Bacilli; order Caryophanales; family Bacillaceae; genus Mangrovibacillus; species Mangrovibacillus cuniculi. The sequence goes on from NZ_CP049742.1 coordinate 3,043,962, forward strand.
ATGGAATAGAAAGTAAAGTTAAATTCGGCAGATCTGGGATGTATTTAGTTATAGAGACGGTAATACCAAATATATGGGCACTTTCAAAAAATAAGAGAAATGAGATATTTTTAGCAGGATTGGCGTTTAATTCTGTGATGCTTTCATTAAGTCTTACAGTTATCATGTTACACGACTTGAACATATTTATTATGACAGAGTCATTATATAGATTTATTAAATTTGTAATCATAATAAATGTATGGAGTTTTATAACACAACCACTTATTTTTACTAAGTCAGATTTATATTATGTAGTAAATAATCAATGGAATTGTACTAATTTGCATGGAAATACAGCGCTATCTGTTAAACAGAAATTAGGTTTTAAGCTAAATACTGAAGAAAATCAAAATTTAGATTCGCTATCATCTTTTGAGAAATTGGGAGTAAAAAAGTATACACCGATATATATAATTGGTTTATTATTTTCAACTGGTATAGCAATAGTTTATCTTGGATTTACTTACTGGTATTTTAATAGATCCTTAGATGTATTTTTAGAATTTAAATATACTTCTCTATTATTTTGGGATCATCTATTTGGTGTTGGTTATTTAGTCACACCTATTATATGGCTATTTATATATTTAATTTATGACTTAATAAAAGAGAATAAAATAGGTTTAGATTCAAGGAGTGATGGATTATGAGTGTAGCGAAAAAAAGTGAAGTGTTAACAAAACAGTCACTGTTGCATAACAAAAATTTCTTGAATTTATGGGTAGGAGGTGCCTTTTCAGTAATTGGCTATAGACTTTACTCTTTACTTATTTCATGGCTTGTTATTGAACTAACTGGATCAACGGCAACACTTGGTCTATTGTTTGTTTTTTGGGCAATTCCAAACATGTTTTTTATGATTGCAGGCGGTGCACTATCAGATCAATATGATAAAGTGAAAATTATGTGGTTCTCAGATATAGTACGTGCCATTTCATTAACAATTTTACTAGTGTTGTACCTTAATAATTTAACTTACACCCCATATTTGTTTGTCATATCACTTATATTTGGAATAAGTAATGCTATGTTTACACCAGCTAGAGACGCATTGTTACCAGAGATAATCGAAAAATCTGATATTCAAAAAGGCAACTCTCTCAGAGAAATAGTAAATCAAATAGCAATTGTAATAGGACCTCTCATAGGTGCAATAGGCGTAGAATTACTGGGAGTAGGAGAAGCATTTATCATTCCAGTAATGTTCATGATATTCTCAGCAATTTTTATAAAAAAAATTTCATACAAAAAAGAGAATATAAATAAAAAAGAAAAGAAAAATTTCTTAAATGAAATTAAACAAGGGTTATTAATTGTTAAGGGAAATAAGCCAATATCATTCTTGTTTGTATGCATGGCGATTTTCAATCTAGGCTATTTTGGACCCTTAGTTATTGGATTACCGTACTTGTCCAATGTTGTGTTACAGAAAGGAATAATAGGTTTTACCATACTTGAGATATCTATTGCATTAGGTATGGTTATCGGTAGTGTGTTTTGTTCGAAAGTAAACATCTTTAAAACTGGACTAGTTGTAGCTATGTGTACTTTACTATCAGGAGCACTATTCTCATCTATTGGATTTATAGGAAATATTATTATTATAAGTATAGTTTTGTTGTTAATTGGTTGCCTCGTAACTATTATAAATATATTACTGTATTCTACTGTTCAAAAAGCCTTCGATGTTAAAGTGTTGGGTGTAGTATTAGGTCTATTAAATTTTATGATTGTTGGAATGGATCCTATATCTTTTTTTATCTCAGGAATCGCATTTGATATGTATGAAGTAAGGTATGTATTTTTATTAGGGGGATTATTAGTTTCAATTGCCGGATTGATAGGTGTATGTAAGAAGAGTATTAGGCAACTAGTTACAAGTTAATGGAGGCATAAGAATATGATTAAAGCTATAAGAGCATTAAGTCAGGAAGAGTGGAAAAATCTTTGGGACATTATCCTAGAAAAAAACATTAGCAACTATTTTCCATATATCGACTCAACCGGCTATTATACTGAAATTATAAACAAGTGGAATAGAGTAACGGTTATTAGCTGTAGGAAATTTTACGAAAATATATATTCGGGGTTACTATTCAATGAAGTTGCTGTTACTTTAGAATCTCAACTTAACAATGGTAGTGAAATTTTAATACTGAATAAAGATCAATTTAGCGAATATAGCTATATCATATCTTTTGTTAATAGAACTAATAATACTCGTAGTTTTGATAGCATCCAAGATTTAACTAAATATTTAGAGAATAAAGAAGTTCATGAAATTTCAAGTACAATACTAGCTTCATACGAGGGTATTAAAACACTAGATTTTTTTGATAATTATAATCTTTTGCTAGGTAATTGCGGTGTTATAACTGCAAATAGTGTAGAAGAGCTTTCATGGGTTATTTTAAAGGGTATATTTAGCTCTTTAGTTGTTTGCGATAGAGAGTTAACAAATAACGAAAATCATATAGTCTTACCCTATTCAAAAAAGCAGTTTAACAATCCAGTAAAAGACACGGTCATATATAACAATGAATCTACTTTGTTAGAGTCTTTTGAAAGACTGGTAAATAAAAAAAGAATTAATTCTTTCTATATATCAACGCATGGATCAGAAGATTGTATTTTATTGTCTGATAGTATAGTTTGTGGTCAGTCGAAGAGATTTAGAGGCAATGGTATGGATTGTAAAATAAATGAAAAATGTCCTATTCATAAAAAGGGTATATTAGCAGCTGATATACCAGCTGATTTTGTTGTAAATAGTACTTGTTTTGGCTACAGACCATTTAATACTATTCTACCCAGTTCAGTATCATTAAGTAACGCCTTTTTAGAAAACCATGCAAGTATATATATAAGTTCTATTGGTATTAAGCATGGGCCAGATGCTGAAATTTGCTTACTACATAACTTACTTTTAGAAGGGTATACAGCTGGGGAATCTGTACAAATTCTTAATAACTGGTTATATCAAAGTAATGTTGATTTCCCGTGTTACTTAGTGATTGGCAATCCAAATCAAAAATATAGAGTCTCTAATCAGAAAAATTTAGAAGAAACTCTTGAGCTTACAAAAGAAAATGATATATATAGAATGACTATTAAGCAACTTAAAGATAAATCTTTCTTAAAAATAAAATTAGATTCGTGTATAGAAAAATTTTCATACATCGAGAACACATCAAGGATTAACTATTATTATTCTATTGTAGAAGAGAAAGGTGAAAGATATTTATATTTATATTCATGGCAAAATTTCAATAGAGAACGAATAGAAATTATTTTTCATTCGACAATCCCTAAGTTATCCTTTAATAATTTTCAATTAAGTGAATTAGAGAAAAAAATTGTTGGCAATAAATACGAGAATGAAACTACTGAGTTAACTAATCTAATTTCAGAGAGTGCAAGTACCATTAAGGAAATGAAATTTGACCCTAATGCATTTAACAAGATAAGAAATCTCTACAAGAATATTAATGAAAAACATCAAAAACTTCAAGAAATAATTATTGAAAAACTCATGAAAAAATCTTCAAGTGCTTATAGTATATTTTTACCTGAGCTATATATTCAACAGGTACAGATGTTGAATCATACAGTAACAGAGGGAGTTTGTTTTATATGCGACAATAAAGCAAAAGAATATACTTTTAAAAATGAGGCTACTAGTGAAAAACGATTTTTAACTTACTGTCCCAAATGTGGATGTATTTCAGACTACTCATCAATGAAAAAAGTTAAGTTAGAAATAATAGGGAGAAGTGATATACCTAATTTAGGTATATTTAAGCAAACACTGGTTATTAAAAATATTTCAAGTGAAAATGTGAAGGGTCTAGCATTTTTAACCCATCTTGGTTTAGATGAATGGTCTAGTGTAAACAAAAATATAATCGAATTTGAATTAGAACCTGGTAAAACAGAAGAACATGTGTTTGAATTTGAGATTATGAAAGAAATTCAACCTAGTATCTATTACTTCAAATCTATGGCGATAACCAATAGTGAGCTATATTATGCAAATAAACCAATTTTCTTCTATAAAGAAGCTTTTTTGTAAAAAAATGTTGTAAGTCCATACGAAAAAGTGTAACAATATTCCTGGGTATATTTCATCAAGAATGAAAGGGTTTTTATTTTGGGAATTGGGAACTTAATAAAACATCAAAGAATTGAAAAAGGATTCACCCAGGAAGAGCTATGTCTAGGTATATGTTCAGTTTCCTATTTAAGCAAGATAGAGCATTCTGTTACCATACCAAGTAGAGAGATCATAAACTTGCTATTGAGCAGGTTAGGTATACAGGAATATGATAATCATGAAGATAGTAATCTTGAAAGTAGAAGAAAAATGATTATTAACATATATAAAGGATTAATTGAAAAAAAGAACTTCGTTGAAGAAGATAATATTTTAGAAATTTTTGAAAGTAAATTATATATTGGAGATAATTGGGTTTTAAGAGACTTAGTATTAGTTAGGTACAATATAAATAAAAGAGAACTAGAGAAGGCTGAAATCATTCTATCTAAGTTATCTGATATTATAGATAATTGTATTGAGCAGGAAAAGTTTATCTTTTTTAAAAATAGAGGACTTTTAAATTATCTTAATAGTAATTTTACTAAAGCATTAATCGATTATAATCAAAGTAAGTCATTTATCACAAATTTAAATATCTTGGATTGGGACATAGCAGATTTATATTTTCAACTTGCATTAACAAATGGTAAGCTTCAAAAAGTACAAAATAGTATTGAATTTGCATCAAAAGCCATAGAATACTTTGATAAAGATTACAATTTTTTGAAATCTGCAGATTGTCAGATTTTATTAGGCATATCGTATCAACGCTTAGAAAATTATGATGCTGCTATGAAATCGTATGATCTAGCCTTAAGAATAGCCAAAACTTTTAATGATACTACACTAATGAGTTCTATATATCATAATCTAGGTTACTTGAATAGTTTAAGGGATAACTATATGATTGCAGTAAAATATTTCAATAAAAGCATAGAAATTAGATGTGGGAATGACAAAGTCATAAAAAAAAATATAAATAGTATTTTAAATACTATACATTCGATGATACAGCTCCATTATAAAGAAGGGAATGTAATTGAAGTAAAGAGGTTCTTAGATATGGGTGAAGAAATGCTAGAACATTATAATAACTACCCTAATCTAGAGTATAAATATCATTTTAATACTTATAGTAAGTTGATTCACAACGCTATAGACAAAAATCATTATATAGAATCTGAGGTACTACCATATTTTAAAAAGAAAGAGAATAGTCGCTATATTTATAAATATTCAAAGATTTTAGCTCAAGTTTATGAGATTGATAGGAAATATAAAAAAGTGTCTATTTTTATAAGATTGCAGAGCAAACTTTACAGACTATAATACCAAAAACTTTTATTGAATAGGAGTCCGTTATTATGAAAAAATCATTACGAATTTTTATAAGAGTTACTTTTGTTATACTAATTTTAAAGGCCAATACTGGCTATATTACTTTGGCAGAAGAAGCATTTCCAGAACCGACAAGTATAAAAATAACAAAATAGTGCTTAGTTTACATATATAAGTCTATTGATTAGGTGAATTGATATGTTTAATTTAAAGGATAAAATATTAAAAGTTATTCCTGATAATATAGATATTGGTTTTTACTTGTATGATTCATATACAAAGAAAAGTGTTTCAATAAATGGTGATATAATGTTTCCAATCGCAAGCATTACTAAGTTTATTATTCCAGCAATATTACTAAAAGAAGAATTCGATATTTGCCATGAAGATGTTATTAATTGTATTAGTAAACATTCAAAAAAATCATATAATACTTTAATATCTAAGTGTACAGTAAAAGAAATTAACACAATGTTACAGGACTTATCTATTAATATTAAAGTTGCAAAAGATAATAGCGATGTTATTAGAAATATAGGGTCTCCAAAAAGTTTGGTTGATTTCTTAAAATTTATTTTTGATGAAGAAAACCTTAATATAGAATATAGAGACTTATTGTTTAATTCTCTTTGTAGTCAATCAGATAACGACGGTTTTCGTTTTTTCGAAAAAGGAATATGGGCGCATATGACTGGAGGTTTAGAAGGAGTTTGTAACGATTTGGGTATTTTGAAATTAGAAGATAGAAAACTATATATTGTAGGATTATTAATCACAAAAGACCCTAGTATTACTTGGGAAGTGCAAGAAATTCTATTGTGTAGGATAGGGAGAATAATAAAAGAAATTTATGCAGAAGTACATTAAATGATAGGTCTGATTATTGAAGTAATAGTACTGGATATATGGCTAAATAATATATAATTTAATTTAGGAGAGATTTAATGTTACTGGAGTATTTTTATGATGAAAAACTTGCACATGCATCATATCTAGTAGGCTGTCAAGAAACCAGAAAAGCGATTGTTATTGACCCAATGAGAAACATTGATCCCTATATTGAATCTTGTAAAAGAAGAGGCTATGAAATTGCAGGAGCTTTTGAAACTCATATTCATGCTGATTTTGTCTCTGGTATAAGAGAATTACATGAACATGGAGCAGAACTTTATCTATCTGATGAAGGGGATATAGATTGTAAATACCAAAATATAAATCATTTAAATGTTAGGCTCGTCCAAGACAAAGATATGATATACATTGGTACATTAAAATTCACTGTTATTCATACCCCTGGTCATACCCCAGAAAGCATATCTATTTTACTAACAGATATAAGTGATAGTAACGATATTCCAATTGGAATATTTACAGGAGACTTTGTATTTGTAAATGATATTGGAAGATCAGATATAATGGAAAGCATCACCGGTTTATCTGATTATTCAGAAACATGTGCTAGACAAATGTATAGTTCTCTACAAAAGTTAAAAGAATTGCCAGATTATCTACAAATATGGCCAGCACATGGAGCAGGAAGTGCATGTGGTAGAGACCTTGGAGATATACCGTCAACAACTGTGGGATACGAAAAGCGATTAAATTGGGCCTTTAAGATAGAAGAGGAAAAAGACTTTCTTTTTACACTACATGAATATAATACTGAATTACCAAATTATTTTACTAATATAAAATTAGTAAATAAAGTTGGTCAAAAATTATTAAAACATGTTCATTGTATTAGGGAATATACTGCATCTCATGAAATTGAGGAATTGGTAGAAAGTGGTGCGCAAGTTATTGATACTAGAGATACTCATTGTTACTCGTTAGGCCATATTAAGGGAACTATAAATGTACCTTTTAATAGATCTTTTTGTAACTGGATTGGTTGGTTAATTAATTACAGTAGACCTGTTTACGTACTAGTTGAAGACATAAAAGTTTTGGAATCTATCAAGATAGCGTTATACTCTGTTGGTGTAGATAATTTAAAGGGGTATGCATTAAATAGAAAAGTAATATACAATAATCATAAACTAATCACCTATAACAGCATTACCCCTAAACAAGCAAAGAAATTAATAGACACACAAGACGCTTATATACTTGATGTTAGAAGCTTTTCAGAAAGGGAAAAGAGTCATATAATACAATCCCATCACATTATGTTAGGAAACTTACCAAGTAGGATTAAAGAACTTGAGTTTAATGAACCTGTAATAGTTCAATGTGCAACTGGTATACGCTCTGGTATTGCTGTATCTATCTTACTAGCGAATGGAATCGAAAATGTATACAATTTATCAGGAGGATTATCTCAATGGGAGAAGGACCTCTCTAACGTAACTTAACAAGATACTATACTATTGCAGAGAGTTATAGTGGTAAGTGACAGGCACTATTAGTTCCTCGTACTGTTGAGCGTGATAGACGAATTAGTACATCATATTCAGGGTGATTCAATTACGAATTTAATTTATGATTCTAATACGGCAAGATTAGTGGAAATTTGTAAATAGCCGTGGAGATATTAAACAAGAAAATATAATGAGTTTAAAATGAAATATCTGTTCTAGACCAACTTTTATTTGACCACATTCTGACCATAAAACATATTTGGGGCGGTATGATGTAAGGCTAAGTGCCGAGCATCGAGCTTGTTTCAAGGACCCTCATCTGGAGAGATTCTCTGGGTGGGGGTTTTTTGTGTTTGTGTATGTAAATAGATGGGTTTAATTGTTGTTATTTACTAGAGTTACCTTTGATTATCAAGGAATAAATATCGACAAATACCGGTAAGTGACAGGCATACTTTGTTAAGGACCCTCATCTGGAGAGATTCTCTGGGTGGGGGTTTTTTGTTGTTTATGTATGTGAATAGATGGGTTTATCTGTTATTATTTACTAGAGTTACCTTTTGATTATCAAGGAATAAATATCGACAAATACCGGTAAGTGACAGGCACACTTTGTTACAAGACATGAGACACGATTTTATTGTTTGATAAAAAATGTTTGTTTAATCATTTGATTAAACATCTTATTAAACTTTACAAATTTCTACATTTTTCCTGAAATTCTAGTAAAATTAACAATAGACGTATATTAAATAAGCCATATATGGAATTTCTTATTTTGTTGTTAGTTTGGAGGTAATTTATTTGGCATCAATTGTCTGGGAACACAAGTCTATATTGTGCGGTAAACTAAGAAATTATCAGATTAGAGGGATAGAGACTTCATTAAGTTATATTAAGAGTTCATCAACCAAACAAGCTTTAATAAAGATGCCTACAGGAACGGGTAAAACATTTGTAATAAGTGTATTAGCACTATTTATTAAAGGGTGTAATAACATTCTAATTGTCTCCCCTTCTGCAACAGTTAGAGACCATCTTTATCGAGAAATAAAGAAGAATCTATGGGAGAAATTGGAGTTAGAACTAAATCATAAAAAATATATTCATAAATTGTTTCCATCAAACGTAGAAGAAGTAATTAGTGGAACAGAGAAAAAGGTCTTTATAACTACTATACAAGCTTTAACTCAAATAAAAAATGACAACCATGAAGCTTTTAATTCATTAGAAAGGTGTATCGATTTGATTCTTTTTGACGAAGGACACAAAGAGCCTGCAACTACTTGGAGTGAGACAATCAGAACATTAGGAAAAAAAACAATTCTATTTACAGCAACTCCAATAAGAAACGATTACAACTTATTTAATATAGATGAAAATTATTATTTTAATTATTCTCTTAAAAAAGCATTTGATGATGAGATAATTCGTAAATGCGAGTTTAAACAAGTTGAAATGAATTCTGAAGGTGATGAAGATGTAAAGGAGTTTATTGATAAAATAATTGAAATTAAGGGAGTATATGATAGAGAGCATAATTATGAATCCAAGGTAATTATAAGGTTTGCTAATTTCGAAGATCTAAATTTTGCTATTGAATACCTACTTACTATAGAGGAAAAGTCTGTTGCAATTCACGAAAGGTTTCTTAATACAAAAAACAACCAAAATAAGTATAAGGATGTACCATATGGAAATAATGCAATTTACTGGTTGGCTCAAAATAAGTTGGTGGAAGGGATCGATGATAGTAGATTCGTGATCTTAGGAATTTACAGTCCATTTGATAATGCAAGGTCATTGATTCAACAAATCGGTAGAGTTTTAAGAAAAGATTTAAATAACACATCTACTGAAAAGAGCTATATAGTAATTAAATCACAGGATAGATCTCAAGAAGATACCTGGAATACCTTCATTAGTTATGAGAATGACAATGACAGTTCAAATAAACTTCCAGTGATAAACTTTAAGGGTTATTTCAAAGAGTCAATAATAAATCAGCCTAATTATATATACAGCTCAAAAAAATTCTTGAAAAGATTTAATATAGAAAACGAATTAGAATTCCAAGACATACTTACACGCTATAAATTACCTTTAAAAGCAAATATCTTCTCTTATAGGGCAGTCGCAGATGAGGAATTTAAATTCAAAGAGCTTATAGAAGAAATTATTGAACAGAAAGAACTATCAAATGAATTTGCAATTAACCACCATCAAAACCAAGATGAGAAACAAAGTCTAGTTGTATATGCTAAATATAGTAACTCTTCAATATTAAATAATGAGTCATTTATTGAAGTAAAATTAGGTTTGTTTTATTGCTGGATGCATAATAATTATTTATTTTTTTATGATACAAATAATTATGTGCCTGCTAGTATTTTAGATTTTTGTGATCCAGTTAGTAATCAAAAACTAGAAACATTGTTTAATGAGAACTCAGAATTCACTGAGGTCACACTTAAAAATGGATTTATAAGTCATAATAATATAAATAGACAGGTAATTAATAGTAAAGATATAAAAGAAGTTGCTCCTAACGTTACCGATAAATATAATTTTTGTACCAATGTAACAGGGAAAATAGAGGTAGACGGTGGTAGTAGTAGAAGGTACATAGGGTTTTCAAACAGTAGGATATCAGATAATTATGGATATGTTTTATTAGTGGATTATTTAGATTGGATAGAGAAAATTGCTAGTAAAGTTACTATTGAAGATGAAAGCACAATATCATTTTTTAAGAGATATTCTCCTGCTGTTGGAATTCCTGAAAGTACAATTCCGATTTTAATAACTTTTAATTTAAGTCATATTAAAGACTATATTGTAGATAGTAATGATGAAAAGGTAAAAGTTGAAGAATTAAATTATAGAGTTGAAAATAATAAATTTGAGTTAGAAGTTGACGGAGAGAAAATATACGTAAATATTAAGTTTGAAAAAAATAAGTACCTGTTAACCTATGAAGATAGAAGTATTAGGTATTATTTCAGTGAAGACATTAGTAAAGATGAGCATAATATAAGAAGACATGAATCATTACTTAGTTATTTAAATCGTTCTCAGGATTTTCATATAGTAACTAATGATGCTAGTCATATCTATTACAAGAAAGCCTTTTATAAATGTGTGTTAGAGAGTAATGATGAAAGACTTAATACAGTCTTTGGTGAGTATCAGCTCATTGATGATAAGAAGATTCAAAGTGAAAAAGGAGATTTATCAATTGATAGAGATGAGTGGAGTGAGGATTCCTTATTCTATTTAGTATCGTCTTTAGGTCAAGATTTAGAAGCTGGAAATGAGATAAAAGAAACATTAAATGATATGGACTATCTTATTTGTACGGACTTAGGAACAGAGGTAGCAGACTTTGTAGGTCTCGATACAAATAACAAAAGAGTTTACTTTATTCATTGTAAAGCTAAAGATGCGACTCGTTCAGCGAGCGTTTTTCAAGATATCTGCTCTCAAATTATTAAAAATCTTGATTATGCTCATCCTTTAAGTGATCGTATTCCTGATCAAGTTGAAAAATGGAAAAACAATTGGAAGTTGAAAAAAGTAGAAAGAAAGAGAGTAATTAAAGGTGACATTGATCCAGAAGAGGTTTGGGAACTGATTAAAAAGTGTCAAAGAGATCCTCAATCTACAACTTTTATTTGGGGACTTACTTCAAAAATGTTTTCTTTAGATGAGTATAAAAGACAAAAAAGCCTAGACTTAAAACAAACACCTGAGATTATTCAGATAGATTATCTTTTAATGAATACTTGGGCAGCGGTTCAATCAGTTGGAGCAAAGTTTAAATTTTTCTTTGATAAAAAAGCATAGTTAATTAAAGTAATATATAATTTGAATTAGCTGTCGTAAACATAATGTTAAATTAGCTTAACAAAAGAGGGAGGATTTTTTATGGGCCAAGGTGTTATTATTTCAAAACTAGGTTCTTATTACGATGAATTAACAAATAAAATGACACAGTTAAGTAATACAAATAGCTGGGATGTAAATTTAGATACTAGAATACAAGTATTCGGAAAAATAGCTAACGTACTTCAGTATGCTCAGATATCTTATGTCTTTGATGTAAATACATTTGCGCAAATGATGAAAGATCAAGGACAACCTAATAATAAGATATTAAGTATTGCTGAAAATTATTACAGTTTAGTTGGTTGGTCTAGTTTTTTAAATGTATTCTCTGCTATAGAAAGTTCAATTAGGGCGATTGCTAAGGAACTAAGTATGGATTGGAAAAGCCCTTATTATAAACTATATAATAATTTGTTTACAAATGTATTAGGTGGTACAGCTAATTCGAATTACATCAGAGCAATGGAGTTATTTAATATATGTAGGGTTTCTCGAAATACTATACATAATAATGGTGTCCATGTTAATCAAACTGAAACATTTTCATTTTTGGGCGGTAATTACACTTTTACTGAAGGAAGTGTAGTTAGCTTTATCAATTGGGACTTCTTTTTTAGTATGATAGGTGAAATTATTATAGTACTTGACCTATTAGTAAATTCATCTGGTGTAGCTTCTTTTAGCCAAATAAAGGATCTTAGAGCTTAAAAATGTTTATTAAATAAGGTTCTAGCTTAATCTCAGGCAGCTTTGAATATTGTAATACAAAAAGGTAAACACTACTACACCAATCTATCTGCCATCACTACTCAACCCATGTGGAGTGCCTAAACAACTGAATATATCCGTATACTTGTATTTGCTAACATTTTGCTAACAAAATGTATGGAACTAAACCATAGAAGAATATAATATCGAACAGCAAGTATACTCAAAATCTTTGATTTACTGGACTTCAGCAGCATCAAATGAAAGATATTACCGCTCCCACGGTAGGGGCGGTATGATGTAAACTGCCCCTTAAACCCTTGATATGATTGGGTTTATTGGTATGGTGAGAGCGGTATGCTAACATATTACTAACACTGAGTTAAATTAACGGAGGCTTCTCATGAGTTCATTGAACTTTTGGGAAGCCTCTTTTTCATTTTTTTTTGTAACAAGGTAGAAGGAGCATTCCAGATTTACCAGTAGAAGCTGCCGCGGTATAGCAAAAGTCTGAAAAAGGGTTTTAGGTATACCAGGGGAAGCTGCTGCGGTATAGCAGAAGTCTGAAAAAGGTTATTAGGTATACCAGGGGAAGCTGCTGCGGTATAGCAGAAGTCTGAAAAAGGCTATTAGATATACCAGGGGAAGCTGCCGCGGTAAAGCAAAAGTCCAAAAAAGCATGTCAGGTATACTAGGGGAAGCGTGAGCGGGATAGTAGAATGTAGAAAAATCAACCCAGGTATATCACTGGTAGACCTTATTTTATTACAAATAATTCTTTTTGTATCACCTAGACTATTCATCTGAAAAAGAATCAAAGAAGAGTTAAAGAAATACCCTTAACTTTCCCAGATCACGCAGCAATATTAAAAGTGGCGCTGGTCACTCATTAGAATAGATAAATTTACTAATAACATTTTTTATTAGTAGGTAAAAATGGTTTTATTACCTGAAATAATGTCTATTGAGGGGCTGGTATGCCGGTAAGTGGTAGGCAAGTTTTAAGCAAAAATAATGAGGTTAGCCTACTTAGTAAAAGTAACCTAACCTCAAGTGGATTTTTTTTAACTAGATTTTTGAACTAAAGTATTTATCTTACTTTTTATATACACTAAATAATTTTGAGTATTGCAAATAAGCTACAAAAAAATCTTTATTATGTGTTGAGTTAATTATTCGATAAGGATGAGTCTATCTTATTTGCAAGTTGATTAATAACTTCCACTCGGTTTAAAAGAGCAGTTGACAAAGAACTTAATTCATTTGTTGCTGCGGTTTGTTCTTCAGTACTTGCAAATATTATGTCAACATTTTTTGTGAATGCAACTGTAATATTGGAGATCTGTTCTATTACTTCCCGTGTCTCTTTATAGTTTTCTAACAAAGTAGAAGAGGAGGTTGAAATCTCTTTTATCTGGTTGCTTACATCTTTAGTAGACCAAGAGATTTGGTTAAATATAACATTTGTTGCATCGATTTGGTCAGTACCTTTTTTTATTTCAGTGCTACTTACTTGCATCTTTTTGGAGACATTGCCAATGCGTGCTTGGATAGATTCTATTACATTTTGGATTTCCTTTGCGGAGTTGCTAGATTCATAGGCAAGCTTTCTTACTTCTTCAGCAACTACTGCAAATCCTTTACCATAATCCCCAGCTCTTGCTGCTTCTATAGAAGCATTCAAAGCCAACAAATTAGTTTGATCCGCTATTGATGTAATAATGGAGACATACTTGTCAATATCTCTTGAAAATGAAAATAAATCTTGAACTAGTTCGTTAGTTTGTTCTGATGATTCAGAAATAAGTTTCATTTGATCGGATAAACTGTCTATAATGGAAGAACCATTGTCAACTTTATGTAAGGTATTCCTAGCATTTTCATGTAATACATTTGTATTACTTGAGATATTTTCTATTTGGGCAAGAATAGAGTTAATACTATTCACACCAATGTCTAACTCCTGTGATTGCTCTTTTGCACCTATTGATATCTTCTTAATAGAATTATAGATATCTTGACCTGCAGCTACCAATTCCTCTGATCCAGCTGAGAGTTGGTTCGTGTAATCAAGTGTTAACTCAGAAGTTTCGTTTAGGTTATCCACTACTTTTCTTAAGGTATCTTGGTGTAGAGATACCTTGGTTTCATATTCCTTTGTTTTCAATTTCTTTGCGTGTATAAACCATATAGTTGCACCACTCATAAACAGTAAATAGAATACGTGTAATAATAGTAGAGAAAAGCTGTAATCCGAAGTACCACATAACAATTCAGGTGCTAAAAAAAATCCTGCTAAGTGTTGGAAGGCAAATAGTGAGGTACTGATAATGATCAATCTAATCTGATCATAAAAAGAGATAATAGCAATAACCATAAAGATAGAAAAGTGATATTCAACTAATCCATTTCCCCCAGCTATAATTGAAATGCTACTAAATGTTAAAGTTAGCATATTATAATAAGGCAGAATGGAAGAGTTTTGATTGACCATATAAGTTATAAGGGCAAAAGTAATTGAGACGATAGGTATAAGAAAAAGAATGTTTTGCAATATTATTAGATTATGTGAGAAGACATCATAGTTCATTAAAACAATATATTCTTCTAGAAAGTTAAAGATTCTATGACTAACGTGTGTGATAATAGATATGCATAAAGTGATGAATGATAAAATCAGTAGCAGTTTATTTCTATTTGCTAATTCCATCTTGTGAACTCCCTCATATTAGTTAGTTTGTCTTAATGTAGGTATAAAATGCTTGTATAAAGTATGGAGTTATGGCTCTTTTATATTAAAGAGACTAAAGATAAAAGCATGCCCATCCTCTTAATCAACCCTTTTCAAGTTGTGATTTCCCCTCTTACACAAGTATCTTCCTATACATTTTTCTGAGCGTACAACAGACTCTCGATCCTATTTTTTTATTTCCCTTTAAAAGTAAGAGATGAAAACCGGTAACTCATACTTCTACTCACCTTAGCTTCATAAGCTCCTTTCTAAGAAAGTACTTAGATGAGGCAAATAATTTGCTTAAGCAAATCGTGTAGAGGGAACGATCCCTCTTCTTAATATAAGTACTTTATTTCCGTTTTGTCTATTATCGAGATGCTGAAGAAATGATGACTCTCATTCCCCACTTATGATCCCACCATAAGGATGATGATATAAGAATTGCTAATCCAGTTCTTTTATACTTGCAATATAAGTTACCTGTTATTGATACCTCAATTTATATCTTGTTTAGGGAATGGTTATGAAAAAAGAAGGTATATCCATTTGCAAATTATTGTTAGCACATTACAAAAAGAAGAAAATCTTGTAACACTAATTTCTCCACACAGTTCTATGTAAAACTTCAATATAGATGAGTTTGTTTAACTAAAATTTATCTCGAAAAGACATAAAAATGAAAAAATACTCCACATTTTAGTCAATTTTTTTGAATAATATTTCTACTCTTATCGCTGGGATCTAAAGGAAGGATTTACAAAGAGTGAGGAACTTATATCTCATCCCTCATCTGGAGATATTCTCTGGGTGGGGTTTTTGATGTGGGACAGTCACAGTTTAATAACAACATAAGGCTTGGTATGTATAAAATCCTAATTTTAACAGAATATATGGATATTCTTTTAAGCAAATCAAAAGGGTATCACTATCAATTAAAAAAGTTAGGTGAAACTATGCATACTGAAAAAATAAATTCCTTAGAGGTAATCATGCTATTGCTCCTATCTCTAGGTCTCTTAAATCATGTGATAATCATTCCTATGTTATTGGATAGCGGAGGAAGGGATGCATGGATATCTGTCTTAGCTAGTGGAATTCTATTTCTTTTGTTTGCATTGCTTATATCTTTTATTATGGCACGTACTGGTCAAGAAAATATTTATCTGTATTTAAAAAAACATTACGGTAGTTTTATTGCATGGTGTTTAATCACACCTTTTTGTCTATATCTATTTTTAAGCAGTTTTATTACATTTAAAGACACGGTTACATGGACAATTACCTCGTATCTTCCACAATCATCAAGTATTTTATTGGAACTTTTACTACTATCTTTGTGCATATACGCAGCTTTTTTAGGAATAAGGGTAATCGCCGTAGCAGCTGGAATAATATTACCTATAGTGGTGACACTTGGTTTCTTTGTGATGTCTGCTAATATGTCCAAAAAAGAGTTTTCCTTATTAAAACCTGTATTGGAGTTCGACATTGAACCTGTAGCAAAAGGGATGTTGGTAGCTTGTGGAGGATTTATAGAAATAATTTTATTATTGACCATACAACATCACTTGAAAAAACGTTTCCGTTGGTATCAAGTAATTTTAGTAGCATTATTATTGATTGGGTTAACTTTCGGACCGTTAACAGCCGCTATATCAGAGTTTGGACCACAGTTGGCAAAAGAATTAAGATATCCTGCATTCGAACAATGGCGTTTAGTAACACTAGGAACATACGTAGATCATGTTGATTACCTGTCTATTTTCCAGTGGTTAAGTGGTGCTTTTATTAGAGTATCTCTAGCATTTTTTCTTTTGCCAGATCTTCTACATATAGTTAATCAGAAGAAAAGAATATTTGTAGTCTTAGGTATAGCGTTTCTTTTTTTAATATCCAATTTTTTACCTATATCTGACATGGCACTATATTCAACAGTCTATAAATATGTCCTTCCAGGTCAGCTAATCATCTTGTTTGTAACTACATGTATTATCTTTTTGTTAGTAGTAGGAAAAAAGAAAGAAAGGAGGAATTTGCATGACTGAACAATCTTTCCCTATTACAGATCAGCAATTTTCACAAGCCCATGTGAAGGGTTTGTTTCAAAATTGTCATGATGTTAGCTTTCAAGAGATTAAGTTAAATTTTGATGGGCTATTCCAAACTGTTTTATTATTTTATTGCGATGGATTGACAAATGAAAAAACGATTCAATCAAGTATCCTTCAAAACTTGAGGAGTTTGTATAATACAAACATCTCAGAACATGATCTACAAACTATTCATCCATACCTTCACAAAGTGACAACTAATATATCAGACAATGAGATTGTTGATAGGGTATTCTTTGGAGAGGTTTTCTTGTTCGTACAACCAGCAAATCTTCTGTACTCTGTTAACCTTGCTGACTCTCCAAAACGAACTCCAGAAGAACCGAATACGGAAGTCTCCATTAGAGGTCCAAGAGATGGTTTTATTGAAGATATCTCAACAAATGTTGCACTTATTAGAAAGAGAATCAGAACGAACGATCTTAACTATGAACAGATAATGATAGGAGATCGTTTAAAAAATAAAGTGGGTTTATTGTATTTAAAGAGTAAGTGTCAACCTGAGATAGTGAAAGATATTAAAGGGAAATTAAATACGTTATCGAATAGGGACATAGATGCAACCATTCAGCTAGAGGAACTTATAATGCAACGAAAGAAATCGTTATTTCCGCTCTTTGTCTATACTGGTAGACCAGATTTTGCAGCTAAGGCGCTGTTGAATGGGCGTTTTGTCATTTTATTGGATGGTGCACCATCAGGTATAGTTGCGCCTATAAATTTTACGTTTTTATTAAATACTCCAGAAGATGCTAATACACATATAGCTTTTGTATTTATGGAGAGGATAATGAGGATCTTTGGATTTATTTTCGCCATTTTTTTACCTGGATTTTGGGTAGCTATTACTTCTTTTCATCAAGATCAAATACCGTACACGTTACTTGCGACAATTGTATTAACTAGACAAGGTGTTCCATTTAATGTGGGCTTAGAGTCCATTATCATGTTAAGTATATTTGAGATATTTCGTGAAGCTGGAGCAAGACTACCTCAGGCAATTGGACAAACGTTATCTGTTATAGGTGGATTGATTATAGGTCAAGCGGCTATAAGTGCTGGATTAACTGCACCAGGTGTATTAGTGGTTGTTGGTATATCTGTAGTTAGTAACTATGTGTTAGTAGATCAAACATTAGCCGGTGCAGTTACCTTATTAAGATTTTTTGTACTTACCCTAGCCATATTTTTTGGAATGTTTGGGTTTTTGATCTCTTTTTTCTTTATCATGTTATACCTTGCAAGCTTAAAATCATTTAATGTACCTTATCTTGCACCAGCATCACCATTTCATATAAAGGATTTTAAATATATCTTTTTTAGAACACCCAATAATTCATCATCAGAACAATCTACTATCTTGAAGCAACAACATGTAAAGGAAGAAAACGAATGAAAAAAACTCGTCTTTTAAAACTAATCAATTCTCTTTTTTTACTAATGCTTTTATCAAGCTGTTCTGGAAAAGAATTAGAACATATCCTTTATGTACATGCTATCGGTATTGATTATGTAGATGACAAGTATGTAGCTTTTATACAATTTATTGAATTTGGTGCTATTGCTAAACAGGAGGGTGGAAGAAAGGAGGCTACTTCTAATTGGATAGGTAAAGCTGAGGGATTATCTTTTGATATGGCTACTGATCACTTATATCGCTCAACGCAACAAAGAGTAAGTTGGGGATTAATCAAATCGTTAATTTTTACAGAAAGAGCATTAAAACAACCTGGATTAGTAGAAGAGGTAGTAGATGTGTTAAACAGATATAATGAGATTCGTCACACCATCTATACTTTTGGAACTAGTTCCTATGTAGAAAATATATTTAATGATACACCCATTTTAAATCTATCCCCTTTTTATTCACAACTAAGCGATCCGGAAGATATTTATGAACAATACTCTATAATTCAACCGATAATGTTACATAGACTGTTAAGTCATTGGTATGATTCAAGTACAACAGTGTTCATACCATTCTTAGGAACAAACGATTATCAATGGATTGAAAAGGGAAGACCACATTCAGCACTGGAGATGAATGGAATAGGCGCAATAACTGACGGGAAATACAAAGGTTTTTTTGAGCGTGACGAAGTATTAGGTCTAAGATGGGTTCAAAAAGGAACAAAGCGGTCTCCTGTTTATTTATATAAAAACAATAAAATCGTAGCATCCGTAGTAGCGAAGGAACCACAAGCAAAGATAACTTATAAAAAAGAAGGTGAAGAGGTTATTTTTGATGTGGGAGTAAATTGCAATGTTTCGATTATCGAAATGAGAGAACCTATGTCTGTAGAAGAGATTACAGATTTAACTAAGAAGGAAATTAAAAAGCAAATCAGAGAGATGTATGTAATGGGATTGGAAAAGGAAAGTGATTTATTGAACCTTGAGTATACATTGTATAAAAATGATCCTAATCTCTACAATAAATTAAGTAAAAACGAAGATTTCTTTCTCCATAAGGATTCTCTTGGTAAGATAAAGGTAGACGTCAGTATTCTTACTTCAGGTAAATCCAAGATGAAGAAAGAAAAAAATAGTAGTGAATAATATGGTGCCTGTCACTCCTGAAAATATCCCATTTCACAAAATGTTCCACGCAATACTCAAACTTACTTTTAGGTGACAGGCACTATTTACTTACATAATTCAGCTTTAAGCCCTTCATATGTTAAACCATCTTACCTATTGCTTTACTAATCTATGCAACATTCTCCTACCTACTCTCCTAAAATAGAAGCAAACACACATCTTTTGTCCTCAATAATTTGTCGGATTTCTTTGTGAAGTTATTACCAAATAAAAATAGTATCTTAGCATATCTATTGTATAATTTAAATGATAGTAAATAACCTAAGCAGGGTAAAAGAAATGTTGTGATTATCATTGAATCATCTAAATTCCGTTCCAATATAGATATGCTGGAAGTCTTAAACAACATCAAAGAGGGATGTTATTTTTTAAACGAAAAAATGGAATTTGAATTTATTAATCGTGCTGCAGAAAGCGTAATTGAGAAACCAAAATCCGAATTGTTAGGGAAATGTTTGTGGGACATTTTACCTGATTATATAGACACTAAGGTCTACCATACCTATAACAAAGCGTTTAAAGAACAGGAAATGCAATCTTTCGAAGTACTATCTCAGTATTCGAAAAGAATTGTAGAAGTAAAAGTTATTCCCAATAAGAATGGCTTACTAGTCATCTTCAGCGATGTAACGAATATTAGAGAAAAAGAAATAGAAGATCGATATTACGATAAGTTAAGAATCATTGGAGAAATGGCAGCAGGAGTGGCGCATGAAGTCAGGAACCCTTTGACTACAGTGAAGGGATTTCTTCAAATAATGTCAAAGGACGAAAATTTATCAAACTATGATGCGCATTTAAATCTGATGATTGATGAAATAAACCGAATTAATCAAATCATTGCGGAATTTTTAAGTTTATCTCAAAATAGAGCAAGAAATATAAAGGATTCTTCTTTAAACCAGATTATTACGACCATGTTGCCTTTGCTTCAAACAAGAGCGGTAAAAGAAGGAAAGATAGTAAAGGTACTTCTAGGTGAAATTCAGAATTTGTTTGTTGACCAAGATGAGATACGGCAACTCTTGTTAAACATGATTAACAATAGCTTAGATGCTATGGAGGAAGGGACATCTGTTTGCATTGTTACTTCTTTTGAAAAGGATACAGTTGTTCTCTCCATTCAAGATGAAGGTAGTGGTATTCCTAGTAACTTAGTTGAAGACATCCCAATACCTTTTGTAACTGGTAAAGAGAATGGAACAGGATTAGGATTATCCATTTGTTATTCCATTGCGCAGAGAAATAATGCCAAAATAGACTTTGAGACGAGTTCTAAAGGTACTACTTTTAACATTCGATTTATGAGTTGATTTAGGCTCTTCTAGTACATGGTCATTTTATTTTTAAGAAATGTGTTTAGAAAGTGAAAACCAAGGGAACCTATCAACTAATAACAAACAACTAAATTTGAAAGGATGATGAAGATGGGATTTATTCTTTATCTAATTGTTGGAGGTATTATTGGTTGGTTAGCTGGAGTAATTTTAGGTAAAAATGTACCAGGAGGCATCATCGGTAACATTATTGCAGGTATTATTGGCGCATGGATTGGTGGATCTTTACTTGGGAACTTCGGGCCAGACCTAGCTGGTATCGCGATTATTCCGGCACTGATAGGTGCAATTATCTTCGTATTCCTTTTAAGTTTACTGTTACGAGCAATGAGAAAATAGAAAAATCCAAGCCTCGGGAGCAATCCTGAGGCTTTTTTGTGTGACGGAGAAGGATTAGGACTTAAACAAAGTGGTCACTTTGGAAACCATGAGGGGGATGCCGGTGTAATGTTTGGTATGCCAGACGCATCCTATCATTTCAGTTCGTAAACCAACTTCTACAAACTGCTATAAATTGGGCTAAAGAAAAAAGAGTAAAAGAAATCTATTTAGGAACAAAACCAATGTTTCTGGCAGCTCATCGATTCTATGAGAAGAATGGATTCGTTAGTATTTCACAAGAACAATTACCCAAAGACTTCCCCGTAATGAAAGTGGATAAAAAGTTTTATATGTATACTATTAGATAGTTTAATAATAAAACAGGTAATCCCGAAAGCAGTATTCGCAGCAATTAGATAGTTAGAACGATTGCTGCGAATACGGTCAAATGAATCAAACTTCATTTAGCTTCACTTTTATAAATGTGAGGAAGAAACTATTCTCGCTCCCAAACTAAAACGCCTTGTTCCATAAGCTCTTTCCACGTGTTATTATTCGTTGGATATTTTACTCGCTCAAAATCCACATAATAAATAGCATCGATCTTCTCGCTTTCTGAAAAACGCCATTCATACCCTTTTTCCGGAGAAACTTTTTCATCATTGATCAGGTTATTAGATGGAGAATCAGCGATCGTTTGATAATAGGAAATAAACGTCACATTTTTTTCTTCGCCGTTCACATTTACGAGTACTGGGTGATGTTCGCCAATAGAATTATAACTTTTCCCATAATAAGTAGAAACTAATTGATTATCTTGATCCATTTTTATGTCAAATAGGTCGTCAGAATACGGGATGAGTCTTTCGAAGTGAAATAGGAAAGTAAAAGCCCCAAATAACACGAGTGTCGTTAACAAAATAGAAAAAATGGAGATAACAACTTTTCTCTTACGCCATTTTTTATTAATCTTTTGAAAGGCAGTAGTAGAACGCTCTGCTGGAATAGACAAATTACGTTTCATTAAAGCATACTCTTTTTGGCATTCCTCACAATGCTTTAAATGGTTTTCTACCATTTCTTTTGTATCAGAACTTACTACATCATCAACGTATAGAGGTAAAAGATCCTGGATTACGCCACATTTAATGTCTTTCATTATTTACTTCCTCCATATGATCTATAATTTGCTTCTTTGCTCGGTAATAACTTACTCTTGCCCATCCAGCACTCTTCCCAAAAAGGAGGCCTATTTTCTCAAACGTCAACTCACCAAATGTACGAAGGGAAAAGACTTCTTTATATGGTTCTCTCATAGAGTGCAGAAACTGATGAACAATAAATGCTTCCTCTTCATTCATCAAGTGCTGGACAATAGTTACGTCGGCTCCTGTTTCTTGTGTTTCAGTTACGTGGTTTTCATGTTTTGCTCTTTTGTATTGAGAAAAGTATGTATTTCTGGCAATGGTAAAAAGCCATGCTCGTATATCACGAGACCCATCAAATTTCTCAATAGCTTTTAGCGCTTTAAAGAATGCTTCCTGTGTCATTTCTTCCGCTAATTTTTCATCTCTACATAGCGAGAGAAGATACAAATTAACTTCTTTAAAGTACTTCTCATATACTTCTTCAAAATCCAACTTTTCGTTTCACTCCTTTCCCTTATATAACTAATAGAAATCAATAACGTTACAAAAACAATTGAAATTATTTACTCTCATCATAGGCATTAGTGGATGATGGATAATTGGAGGGAGCAAGTGGGAACCTTCCTCTTACATATAATAGTGGAGGATATTTCACTTTTGAACGTTAGGAAGAATTTTTTACTTTTATTTACCATTTACTATAGTATATAGAAATCTTTTTTGTAACAATAGATATATGGATGTTTACAAATTGTGGTTGCTCATAAGGGGGAATAGCATTGTTAAAGAGAAAGAGTTTGGACACAGGTCTTTTTATTTCCGTTCTATTTTTGATTCTTTTCGTAACTTACATCATTGGAGAGAAACTCAACATTTGGGGCTTTAACTTATTTGCTGTTGTAGCAGTAATGTTCCTAATACTTGTGCCAATTCCTCTGACCATTCGCGTTACCAAGTCCATAATGGGGTGGGTAGAAGACAAGAAAATTCCGAGCGTCTTCGTAGTTGGTTTCATGCTTGTTCCTTTTGTCATTGCTTCTTTAACGTTTTATAACCACTATAGAGAAAAAGACTTGCTGGAAGTCATGAGATATAATCCTGATCAAGTTGTAGGGGTAGAGTTTGATATGTATGGTAAGCCAGAGGGATGGAGAGATGAAAGTGGGGAAGCGGAAAGAGAGCTGAACCAATTTTTGAGTCAGTATAAGGTGAAGAGAATGAGTGAAAGTGATTGGGATAGTGACGTTTCAAAGGAGAAAGGCTTTGAGTTAATAATGATGATGGAGAAAAAACTGGTGGGAGTTTCTATTTATGAAGATCGCATGATTTCTTATAGGGGTGGAAGCTATTATTCTATTGAGAACGGTCCTGTGGATATGGAGTGGGTGGAAGAGTTTAGTAAGAGGTATGAGTGAGAAGGGCGTGATTATCTACGTTCTTCTTCATTTCTTACCTTAATGAAGCTTTACCAAAGCACTAGTCTTAGATACACAAAGGAGATATGACCTATGAATTTTGTTTTTGATATTGATGGAACTATTTGCTTTGACGGTAAAAACATAGAGCAAGAAATTGTACATGCACTAGAGGAATTGCAAAATGCGGGACATCAAGTAATTTTCGCTTCAGCAAGGCCCATCCGTGACCTAATGCCAGTTTTGCCGACAGAGTTTAAAAATAACGTGATGGTTGGCGGAAACGGAACCTTTATTTATCAGAACGGAGCTATAGAGGTAACGCATTTTGAACCTCCTTTATTAAAGAAGCTTTTAGATCTTGTCCAGAAACATCAAGTGAAATATCTTGCTGATGGCGATTGGGACTACGCCTATACTGGGGATAGAGATCATCCCATCTATCACCATCTTAATAAAGAGAGTGCGAAGAATGTTCCCCTTAATCAATTGAATCCAGTTTGTAAACTAGTAATCTTCCAGCCATGCAATGAATTGTTAGCATCACTTTCTATACTTCCAGTGGAAGTAACGCATTATAAAAGTGAACTAGCGATAGATATTAGCCCGCTTGGTGTTAACAAAGTTCATGGTCTACATAAGCTAAATATCCGTTCATTTGTAGCATTTGGCAATGACAGTAACGATAAATGCCTGTTTGAACATGCAGAGCACAGTGTTTGTGTAGGGGATAATGATGTTGCAGCATTCGCAGATGAAGTGGTGGGACGAGAAGAGGTGGCGGCGAAAATTCAGAATATAGGAGAAAGCTTTGTACGAAGTAAGAATGATAGAGAGCCTGCTAAAGTTTAAATGAAGAAGATTATATAGGTATCTCTAACTTAACCGAATGATAAACAAACTAAATATCATCCATCTGGTAAACCTATCTATTCTCTTATCTTTTTTATACTTCATTACAGCGTGGGTTAATCCATGGTATCCTGTTGTTGTAATGGCTAACCAATAGAGATGATTCATCCTTAATAACATAAGAATATACACCTTCGCAGTTGTAGAAGGTATCTTTTATTTATGCTGGCGAGTTTTTCTTATCGACAAGAAATACTTTAATTTTCCCCATAGAAAGGACCAGATGGCAATGAACGCACTTGAATTACTAGCAAAACACAGACAAGATCAAGAATTAGTTGAAATCCTGGAGGAGGATTTTGATCTATGTTTAATAGAACCGGATACAGATACAGAAGAGTATTTGTTTTCTATTAATCATCCAGTACATATAGTTGCAGAAGAAGGAGCCGGCGGTTGTTTTTTATTACTAGCTCATGAAGAAAATTCTCCTGTTATATTTGTCGGATCTGAAGGGGAAGCGGGAGTTGTTAGCAACAACTTGCAGGAATTCTTATGGTTTGTTGCGACTTGTCCTTATTTCTATCATGATTTGATGCGCTTCGCAGGAAATAAGAATCAAGAAGAAATGGTAGAGGCATGGGGATTTTTGAAAAAAGAAGTGGAGGAAGATATCCTAAACTTGGATGAAATTATAGATGCGATGCAAGATTGCCTTGATACTCCTAGTAACTATAATTCAATAGAAGCGTTGTGTAACGTAGATAAGAGTATAAACGAACGCTTAAAAATTATATCCACGGAAGACGGGAGCAAGTTCGAATGGTTGTATGAGTAATAAATGATTGGAATAGACTGTGTTCGCTTCTTGGGAATGCGGTCTTTTCTACTTAATGGAGGTGTTTCATATGTATTTATTTTCTGCTCATTTCGGTGGTCCAACAGATGTTTTGATTCAATTTTTTCTACTTAGTTTGTTATTAATTGGAGGCACGATAGGGTTATTTAAGTATCTACTGAAAAAAAGTAAAAAGTGAGTTAGAGCTAACTATCTTATTTTTTTAAGTGGGAAGAGCTCCCTCATTCCAGAGAAAAGCGCCGTGGTATAGCAGAGAGCAAGAAAATCGTTCAGGTATACCAGAGGAAGCTGCCGTGGTATAGCAGAGGACAAGAAAATCCCTTTAGGTATCCCAGGGGAAGCCGCCGCGGTATAGCAGAGAGCAAGAAAAGTGCTTCAGGTATACCAGAGGAAGCTGCCGTGGTATAGCAGAGAGCAAGAAAATCGTTCAGGTATACCAGAGGAAGCTGCCGTGGTATAGCAAAGGGCAAGAGAATCGTTTCAGGTATACCAGAGGAGGCCGCCGTGGTATAGCAGAGGGCAAGAAAATCCCTTCAGGTATCCCAGGGGAAGCCACCGTGGTATAGCAGAGAGCAAGAAAATTGCCTCAGGTATCCCAGGGGAAGCTGCCGTGGTATAGCAGAGAGCAAGAAAATTGCCTCAGGTATACCAGAGGAAGCCGCCGTGGTATAGCAGAGAGCAGAAAAAGCGTATTAGGTATCCCAGGGGAAGCTGCCGTGGTATAGCAGAAAACAGAAAAGCAATCCAGCTATACCATAAGAAGTCAAAAATTCAGAAAACATCTCGATACACGATCATTTAAACTAACCAACCATCATAGTAACAAAAAGGAGTCTATTGAAATGCCCTTAACTTTTGCACATCCAGCTGCAGTATTGCCGTTTTCAAGAAGAAGCAAATACATTAATTTTTCCGCAATGGTTATAGGAAGTATGTCTCCCGACTTTGAGTATTTTTTAAGAGGACAACCTATGGGCTCTACGGGACATAGCTTAGCAGGGTTTCTAACACTAAATTTACCATTAGTGGCGATTGTGTACTTTATCTATCATTACTTTGTACATGAAACGTTACTAAACCATTTACCATTTTTCCTACAAGAATCATCTATAAATAGACCCACTTCAAGTAAAGGACTAAAAATAGTAGTCTTCTGTTATTCAGCCCTTTTTGGCATGTTTACTCATGTAGCTTGGGACTCTTTTACTCACTTGAATGGAAAGGTAGTACAGACCTTCCCAAAAATATTTACCCATACTTATACGCTCATTAGCTACTCCATACCCTTGTATAAATTCTTGCAACATGGCAGCACTTTATTTGGACTTTTATTAATAGCTAGCTATATATTTTTTAAAGCCAAATCCCAAAGACAGGTTCATTCAAAAACAAGTTTCAGGGAAAAGGGGTTCTTTTGGGCTACTCTCTGTTTAGTAACATTGTTGATTGTAATAGCTTGGTACGCAATAGATTATGTCAGTATTTCCATGATTGGAGTAGCTGTAGTTCGAGTAATTGACTCTTTTTTGTTGGGTCTATTGGTGACATCTATATATCTCAAAAGAGGTAAAAACAGCGCAAGTAACTCTAAATATAATCAGTGTATTTAGGAATTTGAAAAAATTAGTCATTAACTAAAAAGTAAAAAAAAAGGCCCTCGCAAAGCAAGCGAAGGCCTTTCTTCCATAATTAGTCTATTTCCTTTTCGAAATTAAACCCAACATTCGTATAACCAAGGAAAATCAACGTAATTAATAATGCGATTAAATCATCTGCGTCTTTCTCAACAGCAATTACTGAACATACGCAACATAAGTTAACCGTGAAGTCTAATTCAATACCGTCTCTACAGGAAACAGAGTTTTGAGCTGCATGTGCCATTTGTGGATTAGCAATGGACATAAGCTGTCTGTGATTTAGTTTAAGTCTTAAATCAGCAGTTGCATCATGCACCTTTTTCACTTTTCCAAAGCCTAAAATGTTTTTGTTAGCTCCAAGAAGAACAACAAACTCATATTCACACTTTGCATCCATCAATTTCTCCTTAATTTCCGGTAAAGCTTCCTTCTTACAATCAAAATCATGATAACATCCCATTTTAGTTCCTCCTTAAGTTTAGATAGCAAGTACACTTTAGTGTATTCTCTTAAACTATCAATGCGAAGGCGCTTGTCTTAGGGCAAAGATACATTTACATCCAACCTACTGGGCATTACGGTGAAAAATAGAATGACCCTTCATTTAACAGTAGATTCGTATCTCCATAACTAGTCGCTGAACTACATACATTCTAAATCAGTCATCTGGGACATAGTGATTAACAGTTATGAAGACAAAATTAAAGTTCCTCCCTGCATATGGTAGAAAAAAACAGACGATACTAATCTGTATCTATAAAACAGTGGAGGAATCCCATGAACATACAGTCAGGAACATTTTATTGGCAAACAACCTATCCAGATGCACCTAGTTATCCAGCCCTCTCCAAAAACCTACAATGCGACGTGCTAATTGTTGGTGGAGGAATTTGTGCTGCACAATCCGCCTACTACCTTCGTAACAGTGGATTACATGTAGTACTTATTGAAAAAAATACAATTGGCTCTGGAAGTACTTCAAGTAACACAGCGCTTATTCAGTATCTTGGAGAGCGAGATATCCAAACACTAGTAAACGCATTTGGGGAGAGGTATATCCAAAGGCATTTACAACTACTAGCTCAATCCATTGATGACATGGAAGAAGCCGCTGAAAATGTCTCATTAAATGTAGATTTTATGCGAAGAGATACACTATACGGAGCGAGTACGACAGAAGATGTTGAGAAGCTAAAGATAGAATACGAACTATTAAAGAAGTTCGGCATGAATGTAGACTATCTTACTCAAGAACAAGTGGAATCTAAGTATCCGTTTAGTCGTCCTGCTGCTATCTATTCGTACAGAGATGGCGAAGTGAACCCATTTAAATATACGCATGGACTCATTGCAGATGCTCGCGAAAAAGGAATGAAAGTGTTTGAACAGACGAAAATGACTGGTCAACATTTCGATCCTGATAAAGACCGAATGATCATCTCTACTTCTACCGGTTACGATATCCATGCGAAACATGTCATTGTAGCAACGGGGTACGAAGCGACAGAAGTGCATCAAGATAAAAAGTTAAACTTTGTCAGTACCTACACGATTACGACTTCACCTGTAGCTGATTTATCTAGCTGGTACAACAGAACATTAATCTGGGAAACAGCAAGACCTTATTTTTATATGAGGACCACAGTAGATAACCGCATCGTCATTGGGGGATTAGATGAAAATACCGCTCATCCAGATGAACGTGATAATATGCTTCCTCACAAAAAAGAAAAGCTTTTACAGGAAATAAAAGATCGCTTTCCTGAGGTAGATGTAAAAGTAGATTTCGCTCTAGCAGCTTTTTACGGTGGAACCATAGATGGAATTCCAATGATAGGAAAATATAAAGAATTACCAAACACGTACTTCCTATTTGCTTTTGGAGACAACGGCTCCGTTTATGGGCAGACACTAGCAAAACTTATCGTGGAAGAAATTGTAGAAGGAAAAAGTGAAGATTTAGCATTATATTTGCAAGATAGACCAAAGAAAAACTCCTTTCACTGAGGAGTTTTTTCTATTTGGGTTAAACGTGTAAACCGCAGTCTCTCGCTTTCATAGAATAAAGAAAAAGAGAGGGGACCAACGTGAAAAATCCATTATTTCGTCGAATGAGTATATATGTATGTATATCCTTAGCAATCATCACAATCATAACGACTATTCTAGAAGTACTTCGAGCAAAAGGGTACTTACCAAATGGTAATAATGTCACACCGAATGGGGAAGTACTGATTCTCCGAGCAATCTTTATCCACTTAATACAAGTAACCATTGGAACAGTTCACCTGTTCTATGCTGCTAATAAAATCGTTTCAAAAAAGAAAATTTCACTACTTTATACCATCCATATCTTCTTGCTATTCATTTCTTGGTTCTCTTACGTTTTGGAGTTCTTTGATCCTAGTAAAGTTCAGCACCTAGAGCTAAGTGTAGGGTATATAGGATTTATAAGCTTACCGCTCTTTTTCATCATCATGTACATTTTCTCTGCCATTCAGCTAGATATTGTAGATCGTTTAGTTCGAGAACAAAAACTCAGTAAATATCTGAAGAACATTTCCTTTATAGATGGGCTAACGATGATTCCAAATCGGCGCTTTTTTGACTTGAAAATACAAAACGAACACAAAAAAATGATAGAGGGGATTTCAAGATTTAGCTTGGTACTTCTAGATATTGATTACTTTAAATTATACAACGATCAGTATGGACACCTTCAAGGAGACGAATGTTTAAAACAAGTGGGAAGGTTTTTAGTCGTTCATTTAAAGGGAAAAGGAGTAGTTTGTCGCTACGGTGGAGAAGAATTCGGCTTCATTCTGCCAAATTGTTCAAAAGAAGAAGCGCTTGAAATTGCTAGGAATTGTAACAAAAGCTTAGAAGACCTTGCAATCCCTCACCTTACATCCCCAATAAGTGACTACGTAACGTGTTCAGCTGGAGTCGTAACGTTTGAGATAGAGGAGAAGATTTCTATCAAACAAGGGATAGAAACAGCTGATCAACGATTGTATATGGCGAAACAAAATGGTAGAAATAGGGTGGTTGGCTAATGGAAAAAGACGAAAGATATTTCGCCTAAACAGTAGGAGAAATATCTTTCTTTATGATGAATTACGTAGATCTGCTCCTTTAATATCCTTTTTAACAAACTACAGTATAAACAACGAAAGAATGAACAATATCTCCTTAAAATCCCCGGACAACCCACACCATACGACTCCTTCGAGAATAAGAATACTTAGGTACATGTAATGAAGTAGGAGAAATAAAACATAGAAATACACCAAGGAGAGAGTGGTCTTATGTCGATTGGGAAAAAAATCTTATTTAGTTTTATCGCCATTTTTTTATGCATCGGAGGAATCGTAAGCTTTAGCGTTATAGGTTTATTTAACGTCCAAAAAGAAAGCAATAGTATCGTAGAGGATGCAATTCCTTTATCCAATGCAGCGAACGCAATTCTAACTGCATTAATAAACCAAGAGACGGGAATTAGGGGGTATTTAGTGACAGGAGAAGAAGTATTCCTAGAACCTTATTACTTAGGTAAAGATCAAATAGAGGAAAATCTAGCTATCATTAACAATCGCCTCGATAACCATCCTATCATGGCTGGTCTGATTGATGAAGCTATACCGCAGATTGACGCTATCCAAGCATTTTTTGAAAGCGAAATCGCTCTTGTTCAACAAGGAAAGATAGAAGAAGCACGGTCCAAGATTGGTGAAGGAAAGACTGCTTTTGACGCGTATCGAGCAATACACCAGAGAATCGATGAGGATAAACAAAAATTAACAAACGATTCCTGGGTAGATACAAAAAAACAGGTAAACCAAAGCGTGTTAATTGTTTCTGTCATCACATTCATTAGTATCATCATCACCATCGGTATCTACGTATTTTTAACAAAAGGGATTACTAGGCCGGTCGTTTCTCTCATTCAAACACTTCGTGAAACATCGCAAGAAAACTTCACGGTTACGTCAAAAGACGAAATAAAAGTACTACAAGCATCATTAATGAATTTAGTAACCAACGTAAAAACCACTATAGAAACAACGAAAGAGTCAGCCCTTCAAGTTGCTGCCTCAGCAGAACAATTATCTGCTAGTGCAGAACAAACAACCAATGCAACGGAACACATTGCACATCTTACTCAACAAAATACAGAAGGAGCAGGTATTCAGTTGAGTAAAATTAACGATGCATCCCTGTCCTTAGAGAAGATGGTGCAGGTAGTAGACACGATTAATGTAGATAGTAACAAAATGAGCTTATCTACTAAAATGGCAAATGACCAAGTGTATAAAGGAATTCAATCTATTCATCGAGTAGTGGGGAGAATGGATGACATTAAAGTAGCGTTTAGCGACATGAGTACTTCCATTCATTCATTAAGCAACCGATCCAATCAAATTGGAAATATACTAGAACTAATTACAGACATATCTAATCAGACAAACCTCTTATCTTTAAATGCTGCCATTGAAGCGGCAAGAGCAGGCGTACAAGGGAAAGGCTTTGCTGTAGTCGCAGATGAAGTAAGGAAGCTAGCAGAGGAGTCAAAAAAATCGGTAGATCAAATTTCACAAATGATTAAAGATATTCAGTCTGATACGAATAAGACGGTTTCTTTAATCCAAGAAGGAAGTAAAAAGGTAACAGAGGGTGTAGAAGCAACAAAGATAGCGGACCAATCTTTTGAACAAATTAATCTATCTATCAAGGATGTTTCCAATAAAGTAGAGAATGTAACAGTTTCCATCAAAGATATCGAATCGTTAAGTGCACAAGTGACTGAGTTAATCAATAGTATACAAGTTATTGCAGAAAAGAACGCTGACTCCAGTCAAGACAGTTCTGCAGCGACAGAAGAACAGCTTGCAACTATGGAAGAAATCTCGTCATCGGCGCAGTCATTAACGCATTTAGCGGAAGGATTGCAGAAGGCTATTTCAACATTTAGGTTGTGAGGATAAAAGACAATCAGCTGAGGTTGATTGTCTTTTTACATAAGGTCAGAACCGTAACTGCGTAGCTACCTCCGAAAATATAAAATGGGTAACTGTTTGTGCAATAGGATTAATTTCATCAATAAACTTCTCTGCTTCTATAAAAGTTTCAAACTGCATCTTCAGCATAAAGCAGGCATTTCCAGCGATACGGTAGCAAAAATCTACATTTGGCAAAACTTCGATATGATCTTTAAACTTCTTATAATTCCCGTTTTTAACTGTAGCTTCAATAATGCATTGAATAGGTTGGCTTAATTTTTGATAATCCACTTCTAACGTGTATTTTCTAATGACGCCATAAGACTCCATCTGACGGACTCTCTCTGTTACAGAAGGAGAAGAGAGGTTAATCCTTCGCCCAAGTTCGCTCATAGATAGGCGGCTATTCTTTGATAACTCCTCTAGTATTTTTTTATCTAAATCATCTATTTTCATATTTAATGTTTTTCTCCTTTTTTAATTAAATTTAATAATAAATAATACAAAACAAATATGGTGTTTAATGTTTCGGTTTGCTTTTTAGAGCTATGATTAATTCTAAGAGGAGGAATGATCAATGGCAAGAATTAAAAAATCACCTAATGGAGATACCCCATTTCAAAAACTGCTAGGACACAATAAAGACATCTTAGTAAAGTGGTCTGCCTTAGGGGAAACATTGGTGCGTGATGGCGTGCTTTCCGCAAAGCTAAAAGAGCAGGTGAGAAGAACATTAGCGCAAGAAAATGGGTGCGAGTATTGCAAAGCAAAAGGAAAACCTGACCCTAAGGTGATGGATGAACGAATGTTAGTTGCGGCTGGGTTCGCAGAAGTGTTTTTAAAGCATAAAGGAAACATTCCAGATCATGCTTTTGGTGTAATCACGGAGTATTTTACGGAGATAGAAATTAGTGAACTTTGTGCTTTTATTGCATTTACTACAGCGTCGCAATACTTTGGTGCGATGATGAGGTTGGAAGCGGAATAGGGAAACAAAGACTGTAACCTACGTTTTATAAAAGGAAAAGTAGAACGCTATGTCGAAAAAGAAAGAATGATAGTTTCGTAAAGAAAGGATGTTAATAAAATGGAAGAACAACTACATAAAGAGTTAGCGGTGAAATTGTTTAATGATACGTGGGATCTCATGGACAAAGAAGAGAGAACAGAAGAAGAAAACAGCAGGATGATTCATACTGCACATGCTTCAAGATATCACTGGGGCCAAGTGGGGACGCCATTGCAGTTTGCGCGTGGAGAATGGCAAATTTCTCGAGTATACGCTTTAGTAAAACATGGGGAAGCGGCAAAGTACCATGCTAAATTATCTCTACAATTTTGCGAAGAGTTTGACTTGGGTCCATTTGATACTGGTTTTGCTCATGAAGCTCTTGCGCGCGCGCATAAACTTTTAGGGGAAACCGATTTAAGTTATACACACTTAGATATGGCGAAGGGCTTCGCCGAGTTGGTAGAGAAAGAAGGAGACCGAAAGTGGCTAATAGATAATATCGAAACGGTGACATCGTTGTCTATTCCGGTTTGGAGTTAATAATATTTTTCAACAAAGCGGGAACGTTTTAGTACACGTTCCCGAATGCTCCCTAATCATTTTAATAGCAAATGGAGTTTACTTTAGAAGTTTATCCTTCCTCAATGCTGTCTAATGCAACTTGAATATCTGTTTTATGAGAAGTGTGAAGGGAATTCATCTCTTCTTCATGAACATAATAAATAAGCACATTTCGTTTTGTGTATGTGTCATAGGATACAAGTTTCATGTCACTAGTCTTTTGTGAAAACTCAGCTTCTCCCTCTTTACGATTTTCTTCTGATCCGAATATATAGATGAACATATCTTTATCATCTAACGTATATCGAGCTGGCAGTACACCTTTTAACTTTTGACCAAAATCATTCTTTTCCTTAGGAGCTTTTTTAACTAAATTAACCCTATACTCCTTCAGTGAATTTACAACCTCCACAAGTTCTATATTTGAGCTGTCGTCAACTCCACCTAAACTATGTTGAAGAGATGGTTGGCAAGAAAATAGTAAAGTCGTGATAATTAAAACGATAAGCTTTTTCATTGGATGTCACTCCTAAGGACTTTAGTTTGCATATTTAAACATTAGACTTACCAAATTGAAAATGGTTTCAACTATACAGTAAATAAATGGTACAATTTATATGTGTTTTCCAAATACTTGATGGACTTTCATGTAAGCGACCGAACTTTCGGGAAAGCGACCAAACTTTTGAGAAAGCGACCAAACTTTCGAGAAAACGACCGAACTTTCGAGGAAGCGACCAAACTTTCGAGGAAGCGACCAAATTTTCAGGAAAGCGACCAAACTTTCGAGGAAGCGACCGAACTTTCGAGGAAGCGACCAAACTTTTGGGAAAGCGACCGAACTTTCGGGAAAGCGACCAAACTTTCAGGAAAGCGACCAAACATTCGAGAAAGCGACCGAACTTTCGAGAAAGCGACCAAACATTCGAGAAAGCGACCGAACTTTCGTGGAAAGCGACCGAACTCCAGAGAAAGCCAACCGCACTCCCAACAAAAACAATGAAACACGAGGTGACCCCATGCATCCAAACCTACAACAACTAATCGACTCCCTTGAAACCCACTTAATCGGTCGAAAGCAAGAAATGAAACTACTGCTCATTGCCTTACTCACAGAAGGACATGTTCTACTGGAAAGTGTGCCGGGCACCGGCAAAACATACATGGTAAAAAAGTTCTCCGAAGCCATCGATGGAACATTCAAACGAATTCAGTTCACACCTGATCTCCTTCCAACAGACGTAACAGGAATCCACTTTTTCCATCCCAAATACCAAGACTTTGAGCTTCGGCTTGGACCTATTTTTGGCAACGTCATCTTAGCCGATGAAATTAACCGAGCGACGCCACGAACGCAAGCGAGTTTGCTAGAAGTCATGGAAGAGAAGCAAGTCACGATTGATGGACAGACGCACCTAGTAGCACAGCCATTTATCGTAATTGCAACGCAAAATCCAGTGGACGCACATCAAGGAACCTACCAGCTTCCGTCTGCGCAACTTGACCGATTTTTGTTCAAAATCGCTCTAAACTACCCATCCAGAGAAGAAGAGCGAGTACTGATTCATCGAAACACACACCCGCTATCCTCCCAACTAGAGCCACTAACGCATGAACAACTAACACAGTACAAACAAGATATTGAGCAAATCGAGATTACGAGAGACGTAGAAGATTACTTACTAGATATCGTCGAAGCGAGCCGCGAACATCCAGACCTGACACTTGGCGTTTCGCCGCGAGGTACACTTGCGCTCATGAAGGCTGCAAAAGCACATGCATTTTTACACAGTCGATCGTACGTCCTACCGGATGACATTAAAGAATTAGCACCTTACGTCTTAACTCATCGTGTCATGTTAACGGTGGAGGCATCTCTGCAAAAAACACCAACCGTGGTGGTACGCCAATTACTACAAACAGTTTCTGTACCAGTTTTGTAGGCGGTTAAGTCCATGTGGTCAAGAGAGATAACAAGAAATCTATCTATGAAAGTAATTCAAATCAATGGCCTATTTACCACTGTAATCGGAATTCTCACGCAACACACGTTTCTATTTTTAATGGGAGTTATCCTGCTAGCGTGGTACTTCGGTAACGAATTTTACCTTCAAACTGTAGGGAAGAAATTGTTCTTTGAAAACAAGAAGGAAAGACAATACTTCTTTATAGAGGATACTGATGAAATCAAAATAATCCTATCTAACCAAGGATTCCTAATCAAAGGGGCTACGTTGAGGTTGAAAATAAGCGACATCGTGGAACCGCTAGTAGAAAATCACAAAATTACTACTCATAACTATGCGATTCTCCCGTTTTCTATTGAAAAAGAACAGGTAACAATAGCGATTCCGATTGCTGCAAAAAAGAGAGGGCTTGCTCGAATTTCTTCCATAGAAATTAGTTGCCCATCTCTTATTGGTTTTGGTGAGGTCACATTGACACTGCACTCGCACGTGAAGCAAGAATGCATTGTCTACCCAATTGCTAAACCAGTGCAAACAATCATCAGTCCCATTTCTAATCAAATGGGGGAAGTGTTATCCAAACATTCGCTGCATCGTGATGTACTATCCATTGAAGGCGTTCGCGAATATGTGCCAACGGATGCGTTCCCAAATGTAAACTGGAAAGCATCTTTAAGATCTCACCAGTTGATGACCAATATATATCCTGCAGTGGCAAAAGAAGGCTGGCACCTTCTTTTGGACAACACGGACTTGGATAAAGATGAAAAGGAATTATACATTGCTGGCTTTGCGGATATCTGTTTTCAACTCAGTAAAAAAGGCATTCCATACTCTTTACAAGTAAACATTCGAACGACGGGTGAAACACCTTTTCTATCTCTCCCTAGAGGAGAAGGAAAAGAACATCTTCAGCGAGCACTCGAACTTTTGGCGCTGATCTCACTAACTGCCCTCACCTATCCATTAGAGGAAGCGTATCAATTTTATCAAACAAAAATGGAACAACAACCGTATGTGTTATACGCTGGGCACCAAACTTTGAAACGAGCGGACTACAACACGACTATTTTTCACCTAAAAGTACGAAACTCAAATCTAGCAATTCAATCACAGGAGGTAAGCGCATGAGCGGGAAATTAGCGTTTCTTTTTCATTCCATTCCCATTTTGATCATGGTGAGTCTTGTCCATTTGTGGTTGTCCGCTACGGCAATATGGTTCTTCGCTGGATTGGTGTTAGCCTTCTTTTTATCTTGGCACATGAAGAGATTGGGTATTTCTACAAGGGTCGTTGGGGTGACAAATTTTTGTGTAGGTTCCCTCTTGTTGGTACTGGTGAGTAAAGACAGCCATCTCGTTGTTTTTTTACTGCTGGTGTTGCAACTAATGTCCTTTCTAGTGGAGATCAATTTGGTGACGATACGTCAGCAATATCATCGGAAGACATTACTGAGATCAAACTACAAATTAATTTCGATAGCCCTAGGAATTATAATCATCTCGGCATTCGTCCTTTTACCGATGGCGAGTTTTTTAGGTAAAACAATGTTTCTGTGGATTGGCAATCTACTCTATCTTGTTCTAGCACCTGTTTTGTTATTTCTCAGTACTCTCTTTGCTTATTCGTTTTCAAAGGTTACTAACAAAGGAAGCGGGGAAATAAGAAATGAAGTGCCAATCCAATCCATAGCCTACGAGAGTTCTAATCAAGAATCTATGTTTGTATTTTGGTTTTTGGGAATTGTGCTCGTAGGGATTATCCTGTTGTTCGTAAAGAAATTTGCGAAATTTAGAAGAGAACAGACTGTCGTAGTTAGTATGAATGATAGCGCGGTGCTGCAGTCAAGTCCTGTAGTTACTAGTTTAAGAGCTACGTATAAACCGAATGCGAAATTGCAAAAAGAGCTAAAGAAACTTCTCCTCTATGCAGAAAAGCAAAAGGCAGGTCGCCCTGCTCATGAAACGCTGCAAGACTGGTTGGAGAACAGGCAAGTGTTTGCAAAGGATACCTTTTCTCTTTACGAGAAGTGGCGTTACGGGAATGTGGAGTTAAACGAGGAAGAGGAAAAGTCTGTTTTGCTGGAGTTTGCGAAGGTGAAGCGGGGGATTGGGAAGAAATAGCGGTAATTATGTGATGTAACGATGAGATTGCGATCATAAGTCGAGAAAAGTGTGCAGACGCCGAGGAAAAGTGAGCAGAAGTCGAGAAAAGTGTGCAGACACCGAGGAAAAGTGAGCAGAAGTCGAGAAAAGTGTGCAGACCCCGAGGAAAAGTGAGCAGAAGTCGAGGAAAAGTGAACAGAAGTCGAGGAAAGTGTGCAGACCAGGAAAAAAGTGAGCAGAAGTCGAGAAAAGTGTGCAGACACCGAGGAAAAGTGAGCAGAAGTCGGGAAAAGTGTGCAAACACCGAGGAAAAGTGAGCAGAAGTCGAGAAAAGTGTGCAGACGCCGAAGAAGAGTGAGCAGAAGTCGAGAGAAGTGTGCAGACACCGAGGGAAAGTGTGCAAACGCCGAGAAAAAGTGAGCAGAACTCAAGAAAAATAGTCATGCCCAGAGACAGAATTCAAAGAAAAGATATCAATTTCAAATAAAATTGCGATTATTAAAATCTGAGAATACGAGAGGTGAGACAACATAATGAGAAAAAGCATTGCCATAAGTATACTTATGTCTATACTGCTTCTAACAGGCTGCGGCGAAAATGACAGAGAACTAGTAGTAGGTACATATTTTAACGACGATAGTATTAGTTTTGAAGAAGACACAGCCGTTTCGGAGCCTGGTAAGATTGATGAATTTAAAGAGTTGATTACGAACTCCTCGATGACAACGGCGAGTGTTGACGGTCTTCCAGATTATGTTGTAGTCATTAACAACCATAAGGAAAGTACGATGGAATTGTGGACAAATTTTTGGGTACAAGATGACGGTTCCATGGTATTTTCACGTGGGATGGGCAGTCAAGAATTTTTCGTAATAGATCCAACAGAAGCAGGTAAAATATCAGAATTAGTTAAATGATGAATCGATATTTAATCGATTAGTAAAAGTAACAAAAAAGCTTGAGTAGGTTTCTCAAGCCTTTTTATATATCCTCTGCCAATTTGACTCCCACACAAAACTGCTGATACTCTAAAGAGCAGACAACAATAATGCATCCTGGAGGATCAATCAAACGTAATGAAAAAACCAACGTTCAAAACATACGCCATCTACGGATTAGTAGTAATCCTCTTTATAAGCTCGCTCATCTTTATCAACAACAACCATCACTTATATTCCAAGACGATTGCGGAAATTACTAGCACCAAGATTACCGAAACGCAACAAGTGGAAGATACATATAACAACCTAGACACTCTCTACACCCAACGAATGACAGCCGTCATTAAAAATGGAGAACGAGAAGGGGAAGAAATCGAGATTTTAAATCAGTATTCCTCCACTGGAGCAGTCGATACACAGTATAAAGTGGGCAATGAACTTTTCGTTACGGTAAGTGAAGACGCCACCACTATTGAAGGAGTTAAAAGAGATACTTATAACATATTAGTCGCGTGGGTCTTCATCTTTATCTTATTACTCGTTGGCAGAAAACAAGGATTCCTATCACTCATTAGTCTAGTCATCAATGCGTTAATCTTGTCCTACGCAATAGATCTCTATCTAAAAAACACAGAAAATAGCCTGGTGCTTATTTGTGGAATTAGTGTCGTGTTGTTTACCGTCATCTCGTTGCTTTTAGTAAACGGAAGGAACGAAAAGACTTATGCAGCAATAGTCGCCACTTTGCTTGGCACATTTTCATCCTTATTCATTACCTATCTCGCACTAGTTGCGACAGGAGAACAAGGCCTACGATACGAAGAAATGCAATTCCTTACCGTTCCTTACCAAACCGTATTCCTCGCTGGGCTATTCATCGGCTCTCTAGGAGCAGTAATGGATGTCGCCATAACCATGTCATCATCTCTTTTTATGTTATATGAAAAGAAACCCTCCATTACGGTGAAGGAGTTGAAGGATTCGGGATTAAGTATTGGCACAGATATCATGGGGACGATGACCAATATTCTGTTTTTCGCCTATGTGTGTGGGTCGATTCCCATGTTGATTATCTATCTAATGAGCGGTTCGCCACTAGGCTTTACCTTAACCATGAACCTTTCTCTAGAATTAGCAAGAGCATTAGCAGGAGGAATCGGCATTGTGCTTACCATTCCGCTCGGACTCTTCACATCCATCTACTTTATCAATAAAAAGAGGTCAAGAGCATGAACGTGTTAGTAGTACTTTCTATTATTTTATTTCTACTAATGATGATCGTTGGAGGGAAAAAGGGTATCCGATCATTTTTAGCCTTATTCCTAAACTTCGGCATCGTCATCCTGGCAGTATTCTTGATGAGTAATGCGGACAACGATCCAATCTTAGTGACCATTCTAGCCAGTGTAGCAATCAGTTGTGTAAACCTGTTCTATATAAATGAAGTAAATAGTACGACGAAAACGGCATTTTTCGCTACTATCGTATCTATTGTTTTGCTCATTCTATTTATTCTTTTCATTACACAACAAGCTTTAATTCAAGGATTTGCGGAAGAGGAAACAGCAGAATTCGCAGCATTCTCCGTAAATATCGGTTTAGATTTTATGAAAATAGGGGCAGCCGTCATCATTATGAGTACCATTGGAGCGATTACGGACGCAGCTATCGCCATTTCTTCGCCAATGCGAGAAATTCATAAACACAACCCAACAATGGGGAAAAAAGAACTCTACTTATCCGGTATTTCCATTGGAAGAGACATTTTAGGAACCAGTACCAACACCCTATTCTTTGCCTTTTTCGGAGGCGGTTTAGCCCTTTTTATTTGGTTTAAAACCTTGAGCTACACAACAGGAGAAATCTTCAATGCGAAAATTTTTAGCGCGGAATTTATCACCATTTTAACAGCAGGCATTGGTGTTATCTTGGTTATTCCAGTTACGGCTTGGATAACGGCTTTTTATTTGACGAAGGGGGAGTAATTTTTACTAGCGTAGGAATGAACTTCTATCTTTCAACAATAAAATAAATGCACAGACAGTCGTAGTATCGTCGCGATAGTATGCGTGTTGTGCTTTTTTTACATAATCTATGGTAAATTGTTATAATTTGTATATAGGCATATGTGCATCAACCGTCAGAAGAGGAGTCACATTTGTGGCAAGCCATTCGTTTTGTTTATGAAAAAGTCGATGATGAGTCGTATTTAGTAGAATTAGTTAGAGGGGCGCATAACCCTTAAGGAATATGAAGACAGTAATAAGTCACGTTCTTAGAAGGAGGATAACATGTCAAAATATGTTTCTATTGCATTACTAACTTTATTACTTTCATTAATAATAGGGTTTGGGTTAGCAATGTTAATAGGTTCTTATGCTGCTATTGCGCTAGTAGGAGTTGGATTAGTTTCGTTTATCATAGCACAATTGTTTTATGTGATTGAGTTACTGAAGAAGAAAGGTTAGTGAAGGCACCAAACAAGACGTAGAAAGAAAGTTCTCTTGTTATTCACCCAAAAACAATAATGTTTAGAAGGAAATCACTTCTCATTTATCGAATGTACAAAGGGTACCTACGATAAAAGAGGAGTGATTTTTATTGATTTTAAAACAACGAGGAATACCAAGAAATCTGCAGTTTTTATCCTCATTGCATGCTAGAAGAGAACTGACGGAGGAAGAAGAAAGAGCTTTTCGTTCACAACAGAAAGGGTACGAAGGAGAGAAACAATTTGATTGTTGGTTAAAACCTGTTGTGAAGAACGCCGTGGTTTTAAACGATTTACTACTTGAGCAGTCGAATTCGGTTTTTCAAATTGATACGCTGTTTATGCAACGGTCGACCATTCATCTGTTTGAGGTGAAAAATGTAGAAAATGAATATTATATTGAAGGAGACACATGGTTCTCTGGATCTCATCAAGAAGTAAACAATCCGCTTAATCAACTTTACAAAACAACCTCGCACTTCAAACGTTTATTGCAACATCATCGTATTTCCTATCACGTGGAACCTCATCTAATTTTTATCAATCCAACTTTTACTCTTTATGGCGCACCGAAGCAGAGTCCGATTACGATGTATGCGCAATTGCCTAAGTTGTTAGAGCAGCTTTCTGTACCGGCACAGGTTACCAATCAGGAATTGGAGTTTGGTAACAAATTAATCGATATTCATGAAAAGACGAAAACGATTATTCCAGCGCCAGAGTATACGTATGATGGTTTGGAAAAGGGATTAGTTTGTCCGAAGTGTTGTAAGCTGTACCCAAAATCCCTGGGTAAGTATGTAACTTGTGGGACCTGCGGGATTATAGAAGAAAAATCTGTAGCCATTGAGCGTGCAATCGAAGAGTTTATGTTTTTGTTTCCGGAAGAAAAAGTGACGAACCGCGTGATGCGGGAGTGGTGTGGAATAAATTCGAAGAGGGTCATTCGAAATGTTTTAGATAAAAAATTGACGTTGCAACCATTGAACAAATACGCTTACTATTCTTAATGCCAGTTAGGTATCTGTAGTTCCAGGATCACGATAAGCGTTAAAAAGGAGTTCAGGTGTCCCGCAAGAGCGTCTCGCGGACCACGAGGAGCGGTAAAATGGAGTTCAGGTGTCCCGCAAGAGCGTCTCGCGGACCACGAGGAGCGGTAAAATGGAGTTCAGGTGTCCCGCAAGAGCCTCTCGTGGACCACGTAGAGCGGTAAAACGGGGTTTAGGTGTCCCGCAAGAGCGTCTCGCGGACCACGAGAAGCGGCAAAAAGGAGTTTAGGTGTCCCGCAAGAGTGTCTCGCGGACCACAAGGAGCGGTAAAATGGAGTTTAGGTGTCCCGCAAGAGCGTCTCGCGGACCACGAAAAGCGGCAAAAAGGAGTTTAGGTGTCCCACAAGAGCGTCTCGTGGACCACAAGAAGCGTAAAAAGGAGTTTAGGTGTCCCACAAGAGCGTCTCGCGGACCACGAGGAGCGGTTAAATGGAGTTCAGGTGTCCCGCAAGAGCGTCTCGCGGACCACGAGAAGCGGTAAAATGGAGTTCAGGTGTCCCGCAAGAGCGTCTCGCGGACCACGAGAAGCCGAAAATCCGTCGTCAGGTATACCAGGGGAAGGAGCCGCGGTATAGGAGAAGCGGGAAATCGGTCATCAGGTATACCAGAGGAGGCCGCCGCGGTATAGGAGAAGCCGAAAATCCGTTGTCAGGTATACCAGAGGAGCGCGCCGCGGTATAGGAGAAGCCGGAAATCCGTTGTCAGGTATACCAGGGGAGCGCGCCGCGGTATAGGAGAGGCCGGAAATCCGTTGTCAGGTATACCAGGGGAGGTCGCCGCGGTATAGGAGAAGCGGGAAATCGGTCATCAGGTATACCAGAGGAGCGCGCCGCGGCATAGGAGAAGCCGAAAATCCGTTGTCAGGTATACCAGAGGAGCACGCCGCGGTATAGGAGAAGCGGAAAACCGGTCGTCAGGTATACCAGAGGAGGCCGCCGCGGTATAGCAGAAGCCGAATATCGGTCGTCAGGTATACCAGAAGGCAACAACGTAATAATCAAAAAGCAGGCACCGATAAAACAAGTGCCTGCTTCCTTACATTACTATTGAAACGACTCAACAATCTTAATCATAGTTTCTTTAGAAAAAGCGTGGCCCGATACAAAAGTATAGAGTTCATCACCTTCCATCCAACGGACCACAGAGTTCCCAGGATAATGACCCATTTGCCCGTTAACAATGACTTCTTCTACTTTCAATCCATGACTATACCTGTAATCATAAAATTCCTCGGGTTCAATTTCGTGAGAAAATACCACAAAAGTCTCACCATTCTCGCCTTCCAATTCAATCTCAAATTGCTCAGGTCTGTATGGATTGCTAACCACGATAGTGTAATCACTAATTGAAACTGGAAACAAACTGGTACCTTATGAACTAACCCTTTTTCTCTCAGCTCATTTGCTAGCTTACTAGAATCGAACTCGACAAGCTCCAAATTACTATTGAACAAATATGGATCTTCTTTAGGTTTCTATGGAATGAACAATACGGTATCTCCATAAAACTCCCCATCAAGCACCACTATAAACCTCCAATGCCCACTCCAATCCAGTTTCCCTTCAAAAGTAAAACGTTGCAAACTATCGTATCCTTCTGAAGGTTCGGTAATAACTTTCGGTGTAAAGAGAACCCTTTGCGTTCTACGATCCCTATGGGTAGCATACACGGCTAACTCTCTTCCTTTGAAACGCTCAAGCGGTTCCGTAAAGTTTACAAGGTAGCCAAACTTTTTACCATTAGTCACATTAGGGTCTGGGAAAATAGTAAACAACACTTCACCATCTTTTATAAACTGATCTCTAATCGTCCAATCTTGTTTCAAATCTTCAAGAGACGCACCTCCTAAAGAGGGAGGGGACTCATGAAAATTGTTAGGTAACCCAATTACTAAAAGAAAAGCAGCTAATGCGATAGTGATTGGAGTTACCGTATAGATAAAGTATCTTCTGGCCCGATAAGACCTACGCATACTTGCTCCAGCAATCTCATTTCTAATCTTATCCCTCTGTCTATCCGT
Source organism: Mangrovibacillus cuniculi (assembly GCF_015482585.1). Classification (NCBI taxonomy): domain Bacteria; kingdom Bacillati; phylum Bacillota; class Bacilli; order Caryophanales; family Bacillaceae; genus Mangrovibacillus; species Mangrovibacillus cuniculi. The sequence goes on from NZ_CP049742.1 coordinate 3,088,555, forward strand.
AAACTGTTGTTCACGATAAACAGTAGCATCCATTGCTCTACGTAAGCCTTTTAGATTTTCTTCCATTCTCTACGTCACTCCTTTCCAATATACCTTTCAGCCTTGCTCGGCCTCTATTCAACCTAGTTTTTATCGTATTTTTATTGAGGTGTAGTAACTCGCTTATTTCTTCTATAGAAAGATCTTCATAATAAAATAGGATAACAACTTCTCTGTACTTAACCGGTAAGGATAATACGCTTGATGATAAAAGCTCATCTTCACTTTGGTAAATAACACTCATCTCTGGAGTAGGTTCTTCCGATGAAAATAACCGAAAAAGAGAGGAGTCTAACAAAGTCCTTTTTACATAGGAGCTTTTCAAGTAGTCTTTACATTTATTAATTGTAATTTTATAGAGCCACGACTTTAGATAAGTAATTTCATGTCTGTGTTCAAAGTTCATATAACAAGTAACAAATACATCCTGCACAACATCCTCTGCTAATTTCCAATCCTTCAGATAGTGATAAGCAAATTTTGTTAACTTATCTCCATACTCATCCATCACCTTTTCAAACCAAATATCTTTCAGTGAGAATTCTTCCTGCAATCGTTTCACCTCTTTTCTGTTATTGCTAAGACGACAGAAAGGTTAATCGGTTTCATTTTTTTGGTAAATAATATATATATCTTATCTTTTTCATAATTAAAGTTGAAGTGTGATGTTTAAGAGTAGTTAAGAGGGTGTTCATTGAGAGAGAAGGATAGGGGGATAAAAAATGATTAGGAGAAAAAAGAGCGAATCGCGTAATTTGGGAGTGGTGCGGAATAATTAAGAACAACCCTCATACCACTCCAACATATATCTATACAGTTAACCTAAAGAGCTAATCCTTAAAAATGATCTATCCTCCAACCTCACCTAAAAACCTCCGTCAAATAAATCATCGTAATAAACCCTATAATAAAAGCAATGGTCGACACACGTTCATTCCCATCTCCGTGACTCTCAGGGATTAATTCCTTATATACTACAAACAGCATCGAGCCTGCAGCAAAAGCTAAGCCGTACGGAACAACAAATGCGAAGAAATCTCCAAACACATATCCAAATAAACCTGCTGATAATTCTACAACTCCCGTCATCACACTAAAGAAAATCGCTTTAAATCGACTAACTCCTTGCGTGACTAAAAATAAGGCAATTAAAAAACCTTCCGGGACGTTCTGCAGTCCAATAGCAAAAGCGACCAAATAGCCGAGGTCCTCGTTACTACTCGCACTAGATATCCCGACAGATAAACCTTCCGGAAAGTTATGTATAGACATTGCGATCATAAATAGTACCACATTACCGCCTCGTAATGACTGATTAGAATGATCTAAATCGGTATGAGGGACAACCACTTCAATCAAAGTTAGTAAAAAAGTGCCGAACAAGATTCCGATGATCAAGGTATGCATGTTGGATAGCTTTAACGCAGAGGGAATTAGCCCATATGCGGAAGTAGCGACCATGATCCCCGCGGTATAGGCCAACACCACGTCTTTTCCTCGATGAGATAAATTTCTTATTAATAACACAATCATTGCGCCAAGGCTTGTACACAAAGATGAAACGAAAATGAATATTAGGGACATAAGCTCCTCCACAAATGGTATTACTATAATCTATGAAACTTTGGGAGAAAGATGATTGTCCAAGAAGACATTTAAGCTGGCATTAAAATTTAAAAGTTGCATAAGTGAAACATTTTTGTGTATCTATAAGTAATACACGAAATGTATAGGAGTGGTATCATGCAAAAGGCAAAAACTAGACAAGTGAGAACAATTCGTTATTTCGTAAAGTATAGATTTCGTCGATTTGCTGTCACACTTTCACCTGTGCTGGTAGCCATTGCAGTTTTCTACCTGATGAAATGGATTGGGTAGTTTGCAAGTAAATCTCCTTCTCGCAAGAACTCCCATATACACCTATGCTAAACTAGATACAAAAAGGAGAAACACCATGACGATCAAACACTACTACCAAGATCAATACAGCACGTCCCTAACAACAACCATCCTAACCCAAAACACAGACGAGAACGGCCAATACGTAACTTTAAAAGAAACGATATTCTATCCAACAGGCGGCGGCCAACCACATGACACGGGCACTATCAGTTCCATTCCAGTGACACAAGTCGAAGAAGTGGACGGCGAAATCCGCCACTATCTTCAAGAGGCAATAACAACATCTAACACCGAAGTCGTAACAACTATCAATTGGCAGCGCCGTCACGACCACATGCAGCAGCACGCTGGTCAGCATATTTTGACAGCTGCGTTCGCCGAATCACTTGACTATGAAACTATCAGTTTTCATCTAGGAACAGACATTTGTACGATTGATCTCGCAACTTCAAAGCTATTAGAAGAAGAAGCGGCAAAAGCAGAGCAACTCGCTAACCAAATCATCCAAGAGGCACGCCCCATCGAGACGAAATGGATCACAGCGGACGAACTTCACCAGTATCCGATGCGTAAACAGCCGACCGTTTCAGAGAACATCCGGCTTGTCATCATTCCGGACTTTGACTACAACGGCTGCGGGGGAACGCATCCATCTTCCACAAGTGAAGTGGGCAGTCTGAAAATTCTTCATTGGGAAAAGCACAAAGATGGTACACGCTTATCGTTTGTTGCTGGTGATCGAGTGCTCACACAGCTAGAAAAGAAACATAAAACCTTGCAGCAGCTAACAAGTTTACTGCAATCACCAGAAGAGAGTTTGGTGCTTGCAGGTGAGAAGATCCTTCACAAACAGAAGGAACAAGATCAGGAGATAACACAATTAAAAGAGCAACTTTCACAATATGAAGCAAAGGAACTGGCAGCTGTTTGCCGTGAGAACGGACAACCACTAATCGCGACATTCGAGAATCGTTCCATTAAAGAGCTACAAACGTTAGCGCAGAAAATTATAACTACGGAGACAAAAGCAATTGTAGCCTTACTTGTACAAAACGAAGATAAACTTCAATTTGTATTCGCAAAAGGGGAGGACATCGAGCTTGATTTACGACCAGTAGCGAAACAATTGATGGAAAAGATCAATGGAAAAGGCGGAGGGAAACCTAATCTAGTCCAAGGTGGTGGAGAAGCCATCCTACCAATCCAAGAAGTGAAAATGTTTGTTGCTGAACTAGTAAAATAAGAAAAAGGACAAAGCGCCTACACGCTTTGTCCTTTTTCTCTTAAACTTTAAACTTCCCGATAACCCCTTGCAACTCTTCCGCCATCTGCGCAAGCGATTGTGCTGCCACATTGATTTCTTCCATGGAAGCTAACTGCTCTTCTGTCGAGGCTGCCACTTCCTCAGAGTTTGCTGTATTCGTTTGTGCTAGCTCAGAAATTTGCATAGCGGAGTTTGTTACGACATCGATGCTTGCAGAAATTTGCTGAACTGTTGAAGTAACTTGTTCGATTTGAGGTGTAATGTTTCGCGTACTGGATAAGATCTGTGCAAACTTAGCAGATGTCTGTTCTGACACCGTTACGCCTTCTTCTACGTTTTGCACCACTTGTCCCATGATCGAAACAGTACGCTCTGTATCTTGTTGAACCATGGTGATTAAGTCAGCGATATCCTTTGCGGAACGCTGGGACTGCTCTGCTAGTTTTCGAACTTCATCTGCCACTACGGCAAATCCTTTTCCATGTTCTCCAGCTCGAGCAGCTTCAATCGCTGCATTCAATGCCAATAAGTTCGTTTGATCTGCAATGCCTGTAATGACATCCAAAATGGAGCCGATTTCTTTCGAACGATTGCTTAAAGTAGTTATGACCTGATGTGTCTCACTAATAGTGGATTGAATAGACTTCATTTGTTCCATGGTGCTTTCCACAAACTTACTACCTTCTTCTGCTTCTAGAGAAGTCTCTCTAGAAAGCTCTGACACATTCGCTGAACTCTCGGATATGTACACAACTCCTTGCAACACTTCTTGTAGCGCAACGGAATTGTGCTCTAGTTTAGAAGTCGTCACCTCAGAGCCACCAGCAATCTCTTGGATAGCCGATGCGACGGTTTCCGTAGCTTTACTAGATTGTTCCACACTCGCATTTAATTGCTCAGCAGAAGCTGCCACTTGATTGGAGCTTAACGAAATAGACTCAATCATCTGCCTCAAATTAGCAGTCATTTTTTCAAAAGCTTCATTTAAATAGTAGATTTCATCCTTGCTCTTCATTCGCAGCGTTTCGACTTGTAAGTCACCAGACGCCACCAAGTCCGCATTACTCTTTAACTTTTGTATGGGTTTTGATATCACGGTAGAAATCACGACTCCGCAAACAATGGCAATAAGAGTAGCAACGACACTAATCATTAGTAACCAAAGACGAGCTTTATCACTGTTCGCTTGTGTTTCTGTAAAACGTGGTGTTAATACGTCATCTTGAATCCAGTTATACATCGCTAGCGTATTCTGATTTAATTCGGTGCTTATTGGGACAATCTCTTCAAGTCCTTCTTGGATGGCAGCGTCTTTATCCACCAATTTCTTATTCATCACTACGTTCGCTTTTGTGCGGAAAGCAACGTTTGCAGCGTTGATTGTATCCAACTGCTCCACTGTTTCAGGTAATGTCGCCAATTCTTTCCCTTGTGCAATTAGGATTTCTGTTTGTTTATTTGTTTCGTTTAATAGTTCACGAAATCGCTCGTTGTCGTCATAAAGCATAAATGCCCGATAATACCCGGTCTGGAGTGCTGTGTTGGTTTGAATGTTTTGAATAATGGAGCGTATTTCTGCAACGCGTTCTACTAAATAGTCATATTCCTCGTTACTAGACTTCATACTTGAATAAGATAAATACGAAGCTAGGCCAAAAATAAATGAGACGATGAGGAAACTACTAATTAACTTTTGTTTGATAGACACTTTCATTTCGTTCTCTCCTTTTTTAGTCAATAAAAAAACACCTATAGCAATCTACAGGTGGTGCTGGCAACGTAAGCAACTGGCTGGCGTAGTTCGAAAACCGTAGCCCCTTTAGTTTTGCGTCCTTCCCTTTCAAAAAGTATGCCAATATCCACAATAACTAGTAAATGTTAACCGGTAAAATATTACCACAAGAGGAAGATATATAATATAATTTTGGTTTAAGTTTGAATAGTAAGTTTATAATGCGTTTTCAATTTATATAAGTGTGAAGCCGAAGGTCCCTGAAGTTCATGGTTTTTAGAGGATACAGCAGAGTGTTTTACCAAACGTTTTTCTATAAAATGTCCTTTAGATCACCAGTCCAGGATAACGAACAGAAAATGAATATGAATCTGGGCACGGGATACACACCCGTGCTCTTTATATGCCCTTCAAAGTGTTGGGTTTTTAAAAAATATATGTTCAAAAAGGACTAGTTTACTGTGCTTATAGGACAATTTGTCCATACGAAAAATAAGCTCGTACATATGCTAATCCTAGAAAGGCGGTGTATGTAATGAGTTATTCTAATAAAGAAAATTATGGATTATGTAAAGGGTGTTTTAAACAGCAACAATTTTGTACGTGTGATCATTCAGGTGACATTCATAGAAAGAAGCAGTCTTTTACAGAGCACAATGACCAGCACCAATCTATTGGAGAGCAAGACCAAAAGCAACAACAAGAGCAAGGAGCACTAGAACAAGAACAAGGCCCACAGATACAAGGACAAAATCAAGAAGGTCAAAGGCAAGGTCCTCAGTCACAAGAGCAACAGCAAGGTCCTCAAAGTCAAGGTCCTCAAAATCAGGGACCTCAATTGCAACGTCAACGCCATGGTGACCAATCGCAAGCTCCTCAGTTGCAACGTCAACGACACGGAGACCAAACCATGACAAATGATCAAACGATTGAAACTCCAATAGATATTGATGGTGTTACGGTTGATGTGAAGTGCGGAGATTGTAAACCCACTATCATTTTTAAGGACGAGTTCTACGACAAGAAAAAGAAACGTCATAAACATGGAGGGGAAGATGTGGACAAGTGTAAATGCAAGCATTGTCGTAATGAGTGTAAAGATTGTTGTGTAAAAGACTTAAACGACTTACTAAAGAAAGTCAAAAACTTTCAAGCTGATCCAGATATTGCAGCAGCAGACAAAGCCATTCAGATTTATTTTAGTACAACAAGTGGCTTTCCAACCAATCCAACTACCGGTGGACAAGTTATTACAGAACTAGTAGAGTGTTCTACCTTACGTTATAAGCTCGCAACACAAGCCTCAGCAGTTCCCAACACAGTTGTACAACTATGTGATGTTGCAGGTATTTCGGCTACTCCAGCAACAACTCAAATATACCAATTCTTATTACAGCAAGCATTAGCTGAAGAGGAAGAAATAGATAAGTGTGGCTGTAAAAAGAAAAAAACATGTAAGTGTCCAGCTTGTGCTAGTGGGATAGGTAAAGAGCTTGAGAGTACTATAAATTTTGGTATAGAAATTCAGCTTTATTTAAAAGGTCAAACAACCGCTTTAACTCCTGTGTATGTCCTAAGCGTGAAAGATGGCATTGCTTATTTCACGAACAGTGAAACAAACCCTACTACTATCTATGTCTTTTCATTATGTGCAATCAGTGGGTATTTAGTAGCTTCTCAGACAATTTGAGAAACCACTTAGATAATCAGATTTATAGTAAATTAGACAAATGTATCAATACATGTGCCTGTACACATAAATTAATTTAGTCATATAGTGTTAGGGAATTCGACAATCAAGGAGGACAATATATGAACATTTATCAAAACGAGGGCGAACACTGCGGTTGTAAGGACCATTGTTCATGCAAGAAAAAAAATCACCATCATTATGGGTATGAGTTAGTAAAAAAAGATTTCTTTGATGAAAGTTGTCCAGATAAAGTAAAAGGATATAATTTGTGTAAAAAAAGAAATGAATTACGATGCTTTAAACAGTGTCAGCCTATATCCCAGCCATGTGGTACGGAAGAAACTGCAGAAAGTTTTAACTACTTCAGCAATAGAACCAACTATGATTTTAGTGGATTAATTGTTGTAACAAACACAGGTAATGCTGCAACTGGTTGTACAATTGAAGTGCAAGTTATTGATAGATTAAGTGCAAACGGCGGTGGTACAGCAAATATTGAAGTTAGTCCAGAAGCTTCTGTACCTATTTTTGTTGAAGGATTGGTTAGTTTAGATATTCGATGTATTAGCAGTGCTACTACAACTCCAATCCCTGCAACTTGTAGTGGAGAAATTCTCTTTGACTTAGAATACTGTGCTACAAAGTTATGTCGATAGAAAAGAATAGTTAATCTAGTTATGATGAAAAAGTCGCTGCTCTATTTAGAACAGTGACTTATTTTAATTTAAGGAGATATGCATACTATACATACACCCAAAATAGACATTTACCCTAGTACATTTGCCCTCTCCCCACAACCCATTTTTCATATGATGATGTTAGGTATGTAGGTATAGGAGGATGCTTGTACATGAATATAAAGAAAAAAGATTGTGGATGTAAGGGGGAAGAGCGCTGTGAGAAATGTAGAAAAGGCGCAACTCACTCTAATGTTTATATGAAGGAAAACAATTATTTTGGTATGGATAAATATGCCTTTAAGCTTCATGACAAAGATCATTGTATACACCCTAAACCATGTGGGTGCCACCATAATGATTGTGAATGTGATCATCATAAGAAACATCATTGTGATAAGTGTAAGAAAGATGACTGCTGTGAATGTCATGAGTGTTGTGAAGAGCCGATCATTATTTATGACTGCGATGAGAAAGAATGTCGTAAGTGTCATAAAAAAGAGGTGAAAGGCCTGAATTTATGCCGCAAGAAAGTAGATTTTAAATGCTTTAAGCATTGTAGTCCGATTTCACAACCTTGTGATTGTATTTACTACAATCAATTTACAAGTAGAGCGAATTTAGAGTTTAGTGGCTTGGTTGTTGTAAAGAATACAGGGAATACTTCAAATGGTTGTTCCATGAAGGTATGCGTTAGTGATCGTGCTGGTACAGCTGTAGTAGCAACCGTGAATCCAGGTTCTTCTGTTCCTGTTTTTGTGGAAGGACTTACATCTTTAGAGATTGCTTGCTTTCAACCAAAAGATGATGTACCTTGTTCGGTTCTTTGTGTGGGAGAGATAATATTTGATTTAGAATATTGTACGATTAAGTATGTGAAAGATGACTGTGAAGAATTTTGTTAGTATTCATAGTTAAATTGTAGTTTAGTAGACTCCTTTTTAAGTAAGAGGAGTCTCTTTGACTTTTCTCCATCATTCTAGCGGAAATTTCCTATTTTCACAAAACTTTCTTAACGAAATGCGAAAGGTCATTCGAGCGTAAACACTAGCCAAATTATTACTTAAAAAGATGGTAACAAAGAAGATATCCCTATTTAAGTATGCGCAGTGGTAATGTACATACAAAATGAAAAGGAACATTTTAGAATCTATTCATTAGAGTTCTTTGTACCATTCAATCATATCAAATCCCAACTAATATTCTTTGACAAGACAACGCTTACACATTTATTATCTAGACTGGTCGGTACAATTTTTAGGAGGGCGTGTGTTATCTATGTCAAAAACCAACACAAAGGAACAAATACTTAGTGCAGCATCAAGGCTTTTTCAGCGTCAAGGCTATCACGGCACAGGTATTAGCCAGATTATCGAAGAGAGCCAGACGCCGAAAGGTTCTATTTATTATCATTTTCCGAATGGAAAAGAGCAGATTGCTTTAGAGTCGATTCATCGGATGAAAGAGATGGTATTACAACATGCGAAAGAAATGCTCGGCACCGGAAACACAGCGGATGAAGCATTCACTCGTTATTTCCAAAGTGTTGCCGATTATTTTGATCACACCGAAGAATTAGAAGGGTTCAACATGGGGCTACTTGCCTCAGAGACATCCTCCTCGAACGAAACGCTTTGCACAGCTTGTCTTCAAACTTTTCAGGAGTGGCAACTACTGTTCACGGAAACACTAGTGAAATTAGGATATGAAGATACGGAAGCAAAAGAGTTTAGCGTATCCATTAATGCACTCATGGAAGGAGCTTGCATGTTAGCCATTACGCAAAAAGACGGTACACCAATTCGAACGGTAAGTAAGCACTTATCGCTACTATTTAAGTAAGAAACAGGAGGGAATTAACATGCAGATGGATCAAACGATGCCAGCTTCAAAATCAATGGCTACAGACATAAAGGCAGTACCTGTCATTATCGCATTTGTTGTAGCAGGTTTTATCGGATTATTCAGTGAAACAGCATTAAATATGGCATTAAATAGTCTCATTGTTACACTTGGCATTACGGAAACAACAGCACACTGGTTAACAACAGGGTACCTTTTAACCCTCGGGATTCTAGTTCCTGTATCAGGATTAATTCTACAATGGTTTACGACTAGACAGCTGTTTGTCGCATCACTAATTTTCTCTATCATCGGAACGTTTGTCGCAGCTATTGCTTCCACGTTCGCCATATTAATGGTAGCTCGTGTCATTCAAGCGATAGGTACAGCGCTTTTACTTCCTTTAATGTTTAATACGATTCTCTTAATCATTCCTCCATACAAACGTGGACGAGTGATGGGGATTATCGGTCTAGTCATTATGTTTGCTCCTGCAGTAGGACCAACACTTTCTGGTATCATCCTAGCAAACTTGACGTGGAACTGGATCTTCTGGATTTCCCTACCGCTATTAGTTGGAGCACTACTATTTGGTCTAATCTACATGCAAAATGTCTCTACACCAACGAAGCCGAAAATTGATATTTTCTCTTTAATTCTTTCTACGATTGGATTCGGTGGTATTGTGTACGGATTTAGTAGTTCGGGAGAAGGATGGGGAAGCCCAGTCGTTCTTTCTACCATTATCATCGGTGCGATTGCACTAACTATTTTCGGATTCCGTCAAGTAAAGATGGAACAGCCAATGTTAAACCTACGTGCATTCCAATACCCAATGTTTACTTTAGGCCTTGTGATGGTAGTTATCACAATGATGGTCATCTTGTCATCGATGATTTTATTACCATTATACTTACAAACATCATTGGCTCTAACGACATTCGCGGCAGGATTATTACTTCTTCCTGGAGGAATCATCAACGGTTTCTTGTCTCCTGTCATGGGTGGCCTGTTTGATAAATTTGGCCCAAAGTATTTAGTAATTAGTGGTTTTACCCTTGTAACAGGAAGTATGTTTGGTTTCTCCACGATTACCATGCAAACAGCTTCGTGGACGATTATCCTGCTACACATCGTTATGATGATTGGCGTATCTATGGTTATGATGCCTGCGCAAACAAATGGATTAAACCAATTACCACCGGAATTATATCCAGATGGTACCGCGATTATGAATACGTTACAACAAGTAGCTGGAGCCATTGGTACGGCAATTGCCATTTCTATTCTTTCGACAAGTACACAAAGTTTCTTATCTACAATGGAAGATCCTTCTTCTCCAACTAATCAAGTACTAGCTTTTACAGAAGGAGTTCAATCTTCTTTCGTATTCGCCATTGTGTTCGCCATTATCGGTCTAGTATTATCGTTCTTTATCAAACGAGTAATGGTAGAACAAGAATCATAAGTTTCCTAAAAGTCAGCGATTCTCTCGCTGGCTTTTTTCTATTCTTTTCCCACATTACCTATACCTTCTTTGAAAAAAGAATTTCTTTCCTACTAGTTTCCTTCTATATAAAAATGTGATTTTCTTCCTACGAAATTTAACATTTGTAATAAAACCCCTGCTTTGAAAGGGAAATCAAGAAATCATTAGATACCAAAGGAGGAGTGGTATGTAGTTCATTACTACCGGTATTTTATCTCTGTTTCAAGATAATGGTAGTCATATTATAACAGACACGATTCGACAAATCCCAGGCTCGTTTGACGGCATTTTTAAGCGATAGTAGCATGAGAACATGCTTCAAAGATTTTACAACCGAATACTAATTTCGGTGAGAAAAGAAGGGTTTATTACTATTATTATCTATTCAACTTTATCAAGTTAGTTTGGGAGAGAAGAGTATGCTGGAATCAAAAAGAAGGGCAGCGATATTTCTGGTCTTAGCGTTTGTCTTAGCAGCTACCGCTGGTTATTTAGTATTGGAAAAAGTAAAAAGTTTAAACGCCGAACTTGGTGGAATGACCGCTGTGTATGTAGCAAACGGAGAAATCCCTGCTAGAACGCAAATTCAAGAGAGCCAAATTAAAACAGTCGAAATACCTAACAAGTTCGTTACTAGTTCACATGTAACAAACAAGGAAGACATCTTGGATCAAGTTGTCGTTGTTCCTTTAAAGGAAGAAGAACTCATTACTAGTAATATTATTAAGCCTTATTCGAATCTTCGAAAAGAAGAAAACCGTCTAGTAGCGATGTATCCATCCGAAAAGATTATGTTCGATCAAGTTATTGAACCGTTAGATCGAGTAGACATTATTACTTCTGTAGAGGCAAATGGTCAAGATGGTAAATACAAAACAGAAGTATTTATGAGAGATGTACCAGTCGCATATGCGCAAGGTGCGGAAGATGATTTCCGCGGTGTGGCATTAGAAGTAAGTATGGAAGATGCGGCTAAACTCATCCATGCACAAAACTACGCAGATAAAATTCGTGTGCTAAAAGCGAATGCTGGAGCTACGGATTCTGTGTTACCAGAACAATCGAAACCGGAAGAAAAAGTAGAAAAACCAGCTGCAAAAGAAGAGCAACCAGCAAAGACAGAAACACCGAAGGAAACAACAGAAAAACCTGCCACAGAACAGACGAAACCAACAGAGAAGAAATAAAAAAGAGGGATATGTATGGAAGAGAACGTAAAAATCTTGGTCGTTAGTGACGATGAGTTAATTCATAACGAAGTCGTCAATGCTATTCCAGAACCCAATAAGGTCCAAATAGTAGAACCAAAAGACGTCGCACGAGAGATTCACCGAGATGTTTGCGATGTATTGATTTACATACAACCCATAGCAGAAGATGCAGTGGAATCTATTCAATACATCAAAGCTATTAGTCCAGATACATTAGTAATCTTCGTAGCGAAAAATACTGATTTTCTATTGTTAAGAAATATAACAAAAGCAGGTGTAACGGAGTTTTTCATTTATCCAGATGAAATAAGTCTTCTTATTAATAGGCTTCCTTCTATGATAAAAGCCTATGAAGTAAAGAAAAATAAAAAGGAAGACACAGTATCTTATCTTTCCAAAGGAAGAGGACAGATTATGTCCGTCTTCAGTGGTAACGGTGGAACTGGTAAGTCTGTCTTGGCAAGTTCTCTTGCACAAACGCTTAAACTAGAATCCACCGCAGAGGTGTTGTTAATAGACTTAAATCTTCAATTTGGTGGGATGGAGACACTTCTTTCTATCGAATCAAATCGATCGTTAGCGGATTTGATGCCTGTTATGGAAGAGTTGAACGAAAACCATATTCGTAATGTCTCACAACGCTTAGAGTCTTCTAAGTTAGAAATCTTATTAAGTCCTTGTGATGCAGAAGTAGCAGAGTCTATTACGGATGCATTTATAGCAAAGCTCCTTCGAACGAGTAGACGAAGTTTTGATTTTGTCATCGTGGACCTTCCCTCTTATTTAAACAGCAACGTGGTAACAACTTTAGAAGAATCAGACCGTATCTTTTATGTGTTAACTCCTGACACACCGTCACTTCATGTATTAAAGCAATTTGAGGAAACAGCTCTTCGATTAGGAATAGAATTGAAATCAAGAACGTCCATCCTCTTTAACAAAGCTAGTAAAGAGAACGAAATCCAAGAGAAAGATATGAAAGAACTTCTTCGCTTTCCGATTATCTCCTCTGTTAGATGGGACCATAAAGGTCTTCAGCCTTATGTAAATAAGGGAGAACCTGTTCGAAAAGAAGAAAAAGAGAAACGTTTAACACCTTTTGCAAAGGACGTGCGAAAGTGGTCACTTTCCTTGTTGAAGTAGGAGGTTATAGAAATGTCATCGTTATTTGATCGAAAAAAAGAACGATTAGATGCAGGAGCAAATCGTTCGTCGTATCAATATGAAAATCCTGTTGTCATAGAGCTAGTAGAACATTATAAAAACCGGTTATTACGAGATACAAACTTAGAAGCACTAACGCAGCTTTCTCAAGGGGAAATGAGACTTCGCATTGAACAGTTTGTGAGCCAGTTCATGTCGGAAGAAAAAGTAATTATTTCTAGGCAAGACAAAGATACTTTAATTACAAGAATACTAGATGAGTCTGTTGGATATGGTCCCTTGGAACCTTTGATACAGGATGACACGATTACGGAAATTCTGATTAACGGGCCAAAGGAAGTATACGTAGAAAAACGAGGTAAGTTAACGTTAACGGATATTGCGTTTCGAAATGACGATCATGTCCGCCATATCGTGGACCGAATTGTTGCACCGCTGGGAAGAAGAATAGATGAAAGCTCTCCAATGGTAGATGCTAGATTACCAGATGGAAGCCGTGTGAATGCGGTCATTGCACCAATTAGTTTAAACGGAACATTAGTATCGATTAGGAAATTCCGAAAAGAGCCTTTTCAAATGGAAGATTTACTAGAATTCGAATCGTTAAATGATTCTATGAGTAAGTTCTTAGATGGTTTGGTAAAAGCCAAAATGAACACACTTATCTCTGGCGGAACCGGTAGCGGGAAGACGACAATCTTAAATGTATTAGCTACTTCTATTCCTCACGGAGAACGAGTTATCACAATAGAGGACTCAGCGGAATTACGGTTAGACAGACCGAACGTGGTAGGAATGGAAGCACGCCCAGCGAACGTCGAGGGCCGTGGAGAAGTGTCGATTCGTCAGTTGGTAAAGAATGCATTGCGTATGAGACCAGACCGAATTGTCGTCGGTGAGGTCCGAAGTGGAGAAGCTTTTGACATGCTTCAAGCCATGAATACAGGACATGAAGGATCAATTACCACAGTCCATGCTAATTCCCCAGAAGATGCTCTACGAAGGGTAGAGGCTATGGTAATTATGGCGGGGATGGAGCTACCAGCTTCCATCATTCGAGAGTATGTGGTGGGAGCTTTAGATATTGTCATACAAGCAACGAGATTAACAGACGGAACGAGAAAGATTGTATCTATTTCGGAAATAGTGAAGTTATCAGATGGCAGTCACGTAATGGAAGAGATTTATCGATTTAAAAGGACAGGTATGCGCGGGGATGGAACGGTCGAAGGATACTTTACGCCAACAGGCTACGTTCCTAGATGCTTAGAAAGACTTCGTGGATTTGGCATAACGATAGCAGAAGATGCTTTTGATCCAGTCTTAGAGGAGGTCAGAGTATGATCCCATTTTTATTAACCACCTTGTCTGTCTTTCTTGCGTTGATTGGTGTGTACTTCTGGCTAGATTATCGAAAAGGCAAGAAAGAATGGCGAAAAGAAATAAGTCACATGTATAACGACGGGGAAAAGAGAAAGAGTTTTCTAGTGGTACTTGGAGCAAAGTTTGATCAAACAGAGTCTGCTAGACCGATAGAAGAGAAGTTACGAGCAGCAAATATTCCTTTTACACCGTCTGAATATATAGGTGCCCTAATCGTTACGACTTTTGGTGTCATGTACGCCTTAACTAGTTTTTTCAGTGTCCCTTTTCCAATGAGTTTGTTTATTGCGATACTTCTGGTTGAAGGTGGCAAACGCGTGTTGTTTTATGTTCGACGCAATAAGATGAAGCAGCAAATAGTCGAGCAGCTTCCAGAAGTTTGTCGGACGCTTGCTAATGCAACTAGGTCGGGAATGACTTTAACACAAGGGATTAATCTGGTAGCGCAAGAAGTCAGTGAACCTGCTAAAGGGGAGTTTAAACGATTAGCAAATGAACTATCGCTCGGAGTGGATTTTACAACGGCGCTTAGAGCGATGGAAAAGAGAATGGAGAACAAAGAGTTCAAGTTGTTTGTAGCTACGATGTTGATTCAAAAGAAAGCGGGAGGAAATCTATATGCTGTTTTAGATGAAATGAGTCAGACATTGGATGAGAGGAAGCTCATTCTACAAGAAATCAAAACAATGACGGCGGAACAGCGCTTTGTTTCCTATATCGTACCCGTCATTCCGATATTTTTGATTCTCATGATGAACAATATTATTGACGGGTTCATTGATCCGCTGTTTACAGGTTTAGGGCTTATTTTATTAATCTTGTTTGTTAGTGGAACTATTTTAACGTTTGTTCTAGTAAGAAAAGTCACGAATATTAAGGTGTAGCCATGGATGGAATAATTGTTTTATTTATTAGTTTATGTCTCTTATTTATCGCGTTAGCACTGTGGAGTACGTATGCTTATCTCTCTAGCAAGATGGTATTAAGAGAAGAGTTGCGAGAGAAAGCATTAATTCATGATGAATTTGCTAGGAAGATTTCACGGAAAGAAAAGTGGTTAAGTAAGGCATTTGGGTATGCAGATGACTTTTCTGGAATTGGTCAGCGAGTAAACTTCTTTAGTGAAAACGAGGAAATAAATCAATTGCTCATGAAATCTGGATATCCATACCAACTGACCGTAGAGAGATTCCAAGGGTTAAAGATGTTATTGCTAGTTTTAGGGTTAATTGTTGGAAGTTTGTGTATGTTATTTCAGCTGCCTTTCGGGGAATTTGCGGTGATTCTGTATCCGTTGTTGGGCTATTTCGGAGCGATTCTTTGGTTGAAGTCCAAAGCAAAAGCTAGACAAGAAGAACTGGCTTATCAGCTGCCAGATTTTCTGGATACCATGAGCGTAACCTTACAAGCTGGTGTTGGTCTTGATCAAGCATTGAGAGATATCGTTCCTTATTTTGAAGGACCGATTAAAGAAGAGTTTGGTCG
This sequence comes from Mangrovibacillus cuniculi, assembly GCF_015482585.1. Lineage (NCBI taxonomy): Bacteria > Bacillati > Bacillota > Bacilli > Caryophanales > Bacillaceae > Mangrovibacillus > Mangrovibacillus cuniculi. Next base: position 3,104,436 of record NZ_CP049742.1, read on the forward strand.
ATTTTTACAAGAAACAGATTTGGGAGTACCAAGGCCAATGGCGTATCAAACGTTAGTGAAACGAAACGATAACAAAGAGTTTCAATTCTTATTAAAATCTCTGATTCAAGGAGAGAGACTAGGGGTGCCAATTTCACAAACGTTTAAACTCCAGTCAATAGAGATGAGAAAGTTAAAGAAAGAAAAAGTAAAAGAATTAGCGGCAAAAGCTTCACCAAAAGTCACATTGATTACCACGTTTATTGTCATGCCATCTGCTTTAATCATGATTGGTGGATTAATGGCAATCAATATGTTTACAGGTAATAGTAATCTTTTTGACTTGTTTAAATAAAAACATATTCCAAGGGAGAGAGTAATGATGAAAAAAATGATGATGAACGTATGGGTAAAAATGATGAATCCGGTGCAAAACGAAAGAGGAGCGCAATCATTAGAATGGTTAGGATTAGCGGCTTTACTTATTTTGGTGTTGAGTATTGTGTCGACGGCGGTTGGAAATCAATCAGAGGGTATCGGAAATCTAATCGAAAAAATTATAACGAAGATAACTGAAATGGTAGGCTAAAATCTTTAAATAATGGGATGAGGGATTTTGAACTATGAAAAAATTTTTAATACTTATAGCCTCCATTATAGTTCTAGTTGGATGTACTAAAGAAGAACAAGCTCAACCAATCGAAAAGGAAACTCCAGTTGTGGAAGAGCCATCAAATAGAAAACAAGATGAAGAAGAAAAAAAACAGTAAAAGCAGAGCCTTTACCATCTACTTATGGGGAGTTAGCCAAACAGCCTGTTGGTGTCTTGTACGATTTAGACTATAGTAAGCTATCAACAGAGGAAAAAGTAGCAATGAACAGAGAACTATTACCTAAAATTAGTAGTCAACCGTCTAAAGAAGAACTGGACCAGTACTATAGAGAATTAGTGAGAATTAATCAATATCCATTTAAAGGACCCGAAGAAGCTATTAAGCAACTAACTTTTGAATCTTTTGGTAGTCCTGATATGGAAGGCACAAGGTATGAGTTTAAAGAAAATCTAAATATTTTAGTTCTGTTAGATGCTAGTGGTAGTATGGCAAATCAAATTAATGGCAAGCAAATGATGGATAGCGCCAAGGATTCTATCAATGCTTTTGTGTCAAACTTACCTGAAGAAGCAAACATTGGGTTGCGAGTTTATGGTCATAAAGGTGATGGGTCTGATAAAAACAAAGATTTATCTTGTGGTAGTAGTGAGTTGAAGTATCCGATCTCTGCATATGAAGAAACTAGTTTCACAAAAGCGCTAGAAACGGTAAAACCAGCTGGTTGGACACCAATTGACTTAGCCATTCAAGAAGCAGAACGAGATCTTGCTAATTATTCTAGTGAGAGTAATACAAATATCATTTATTTAGTTAGTGATGGTGTGGAAACCTGTAATGGTGATCCTGTTAAAGCAGTCAAAACCTTGTATGATTCAAACATTTCTCCTGTAGTCAATATTATTGGTTTTGATGTAGATAACGAAGGAGAAGCGCAATTAAAAGAAATGGCTGATACGGTAAACGGGATTTACCAACGTGTTAGTGATGAAAATGAATTAAAGAAAGAACTAGATAAGATCAATGACATCTCTATGGCATGGGAAAAGTGGAAAAAGCGATCTGAGACTAAAATATCTTCCAAAGATACACGAAACGCAATTGATATTTTTGTCTACATAACTGGTGAAGAGTATAATGCCAGTTTCGAAGAGTTGACAATTGATAATTTATTATTTGATCTTAAAGAAGCAGGAGATGTAGATAAAGAATCTTATAAATATCTACAACAAGTAAACGACGAGTATCATGATTGGATAAAAGAGGAAGTAGAAGGTTTCAAAGTAATGCTGGAACAAATCAAAGTAGATAACTACAACGAAGCAAAAAAACAACTAGAGGAAATCTACCAAAAAAATACACAATAGCAATGGAGGGAGTATAGAATGCTTGCCAAAATGATTAATAGAATAATAGCTACTCTCTCTATTGCTATTATTCTATTTTGGTCTGCTTTTCCTGTAGTTGGGTATGCAAGTTTTATCACCCCAGGGGAAGTGATGAAGCCGGGGAAAGTTTCTAAACCAGGTGAAATTCCAGCTGTAGGGGAGTTTATGATTCCTGGTGAAGTAATGGAACCGGGAGAAGTGGTAGAAGGGGGAGAGACACCCTCATCAGGTGGACAGGCAGTAACTGGGCAACCATTATTGCCACAGGCGCCGTACAAGTCTGGGAATCTATTAATTCCAAACGTCCCACCTCCACCAACTTATCCAATTTGGTTAATAATTACGGATTCAGGAAGTGTTTTGGATCCAAGTGACCCTAATGGGGGAAAGGTAACAGGTGGAACAGGTGAAGGGATAACTGCTGGTGAGAATCCAAGCGGTGGGAAGATAGAAAAAGGCGATGGAATGGACTCGAACGGGAATATGGAGTCAGGTGATAGTGGTTCGACGAAAAATGTGAAAAGTGAATCTCCATTTGCAAAAGAAAACAACGCTTTTTACGACACAGGGGAGCTACCACATCCGTTGAGGGTTATGTTAAAATCGTCCGACCCAGAAGATAGGGGAGTTGTAGGACATGTGTCAGGGGCAGTTGAGGATTATAAAGAGTATTATTTAGGCTTCTTAAATAAAGAAGTAATTGGTGGGGCTACTTCTTGGTATGCAGGGTTTAATTTAAAAAGAGTTGAAGGCAAGAATGGATTTAAGGTCTCTGCTAAAAGAGAGATAAAGAACAGTATATTCAAAGGGCTATATAATGAATATCTTCAATATGACGATGCAGGAAAAAGTAAATCACTCGGTAATCATACAAAGTATATAAAAGAAAGTACATTTAATAAGTTTAGGCAAACTAAAGGATTATGGACTACAGATACTACCTATGCTAGTGCCTTAAAACAATCGCTTTCCAATGTCAATAACGAGTGGAATCCTTTAAGTATTAAAAAAGATGTGAATTCGTGGAACCCATTTAAGAAAGTTGGTTTAAACAAAGCATTTGGTTCTGGGTCCATGTTAGGGAAATTGTCTGGTCCTATGAACTATGCATTAGCGGCTGTTGGAAGTGTTTATGACTTCGGTGAAGGTGGAAAGATGGCGAAATTCGGTTATCAATCTACTGAGTTTGCCGCCTCTTTAACTACAGAGATTGGAATTGGTGTTGCGACTACTGGCTTAAGCAGTATTGCATCTAGTGTAGCGGCAGGAGCGTTAGTTGGGTCGGCTGTACCGGGATTAGGTACTGTAGTAGGAGCAGCAGCGGGTCTGGCAGTTGCAGTTGCTAGCAATTATTTATTAAATGGTACTACACGTGGAAAGAGACTTAAATCTAATTTAACTCAAGCAGTTAATCTAGGATATAAAAAAGTAACAAAAGGGATTAGAAGCGCCTGGGGTGGATTAAAGGGATTAGTAAGTTAAAATAGCAGGAGGTCTAGTTTTAATTGCTTATATCTAAAGACAAAAAAACAAAAACAGTACCATTTTTTCAGGGAAATGCTCTTGCTTATATTATTATCGCATGCATATTTACTCCAATGGGAGCTATGCTTGCTGATTTTTCTTGGACAATATTCTACATATATACTGTCATGAACATTTTAGTAGTGATAATTTGTAGAATTTTATACAGTAGAATTGAAATGCTAATAATATATAACTCTATTGTTGCATTCTTTATGGTGATTCATTTAGGAATATCCACTACAGTACCATTCTTCGTATTGTTACATGGTACACCTTTGTTTTATATAAGCATTGCAATAACTATTTTCTTATTCCTATTTTCTTATTCAAGAAGAGTAAAGTTGGCAGAAGCTGCAAATAATTCTTTTAGTGGTTATACATTTAGATTACTGTATCTATTTGTCGGAGTAATGGGTGTAATTGGAGCTTTAATGACTAGGAATGGTCAAGATATGATTCTGATGACAATCATAGAAGAAGAAAGTAGGGCATTCTTTCAAATGGGCTTTGTTTATTTACTTGGTTTGCTTTTCTTTTATTTATCCCCAAGTTTACTAGTGAACCCTTATAAAGATAAGTCAAAAAAGTAGCAAGAAGTAGTTGTAGATGAGGAGTAAGAAATTCACTTTAAATAGACGATTGCCGAATTTTTTCTACTTCTCATCTCTACGTCATTTCTACTCGTATTCTCGACTAGAAATGGCTAAGAGTAAAAAAAGCACCAAACTAAATAGGTGGTGAACATACATGTTTCATTTTTCTAGCTTCATTAAAACACTAGGAGTAGTTCTGCTTGCATATACGGGGATTTCCTTTTTACTTGGTTTTTTATCCATCACCAACACAGCACTCGTGTTAACCGTATTTTACACAGCTTGCTACATAGTAGGTGGCATTCTAGCACCAATTTGGAACAAAGAAACACCTTACTCTGCTAGTTACTTTGTAAGTATTTCCTTAACTGTTCTAAACTTTCTCGTAGCAAACTTTGTTCTTAATATCGCTGTTTTTTCAGAACCACAAGATATTCATCAAGCACTAGTGAGAAACTCCACTATTTCTATGCTTGTCACAGCAATCGTAATTTTTATCATCAAAAGACAGGAGGCAACAAAATGATTCGCGATATTCGTGATCTATATAATCGAAATCTCTTATCTATCATTTTCATCAGTTGTCTACTTGTCATTCCCTATTCCATCTTCACGCTATCCATGATTGAATACGTCCAAACAAGTATCTTCATTGAATTAGATAATATCGTCGCAGTCTTTTTTATTATTTTAAACTTCAGCGTTTTAGTCCCACCGTACTTATACCTTGTAAAAAAAGACTACAGAGAAGAAGAAATAAAAGTAACAGAAGCTCTTAAATTATTTACAACGTCCTTTGGGTACATTTTCTTCTTTAGTTTTCTGTTCTACGCAATCGGAACACTGGGATCAATTCTGCTATTTATCCCCTCCATTATCGCAGCCTTGTTTCTATTCCTGTTGCCTTTATATGCGGATAAAGAATCCATTAAAGAATCCCTTCAGAAAGTTTTGCAAACACTAAAAAAAGAACATCTGTTTATTTTCTTGGATATCCTATTAATTCTTTGTTTAAACTACTTAATCTGGTCAGGAGCAGTATATTTAATCGATAGCTTTGAAAACAATACATTTGTATACATGCTAATTCGTTCTTTACTAAATGCTATCTTCTTGCCAATTATTTATTTTTACTTATTTTATAAATACCGATTAGATTTGGGTGATCACCATGAATAAAACTGTACAACTACAAGACTTCAAAAAAGTGCCCTTGCTCTTAACCTTGCTATTAAGTTTCATCACATTTGGTGTGTACATGGCTTATTGGTTTATTCGAGAAAGAAAAAACTTTACTAACCAAGAAGGGATAAGAGTCATCTCGATAAAGTTATGGTGGGCCTTCTTACTATTCCTAATAGTTTCCTTCTTTCATAGTTTAATAGGTACGTTCCTATTCACACCATATGGACTGGCAATTACAGAATCCGTAGACGTCATTCTTTCTGCTTACTTCTTAGGATTACTCTATTATTCCGTGTTTAGAATAAGAGATATCGTAGAAGACACGCATCAAGAAAAAATATTTAAGCCCTGGCTTTTAGTGCTGTTTCATATTTGGTACGTCCAATATAAAGTGAATCAAGCGCACCGACAACCACTACATCAAAAGCATAGATAAGGTGATCATGATGAAAAGATGGAAGAAACGTTTACAAAACGAAAAAGGCGCACTCAGCTTAGAATTATTAGGGATTCTGCCGTTCTTCTTTCTATTTTTCTTGCTACTTTGGCAAGTATTAGGGACGGGTTACGCTGTGTTAACAACTAAATCTGCAGTCAACGATGCAGCGAAAGTTTTTGCTACCACAAAAGATATTAATGAAGCGAAAGATATCGCTATCGCAGCCATTGGGGATAGCTCCGTTCTACAATACGAAGGGATAGAAGCGACATATATAGATAGCGCAGGAGGCTTTACCTTAAATTTGAAAGCAAGTCACACCCTTTCTTTTATACCTGATATGTGGAAAAAAGAAGCGAGCTTTACCTTAGAGGAAGAAGCTGTCGGAAGGGTGTTAACACCGTGAGAAAATATCTAACTAACGAAAGAGGGAATGCAGTATTATATATGATCTGGCTTTTAGGTATTGTCGCGCTTATCTTTGTTTTATTAATCAACCTTGTGAAAGTATACGTCATCAAAGAACAATCAAGCTTATCAGCTGATCAAGCGGCTTTGGCAGGAACTTCTATCATTTTAGCGGGTACAAAAGAGGCAATCAAAGACTTCGATCAAGAATTAGTCATTGGAATCGGAAGAAGTATTACGTTGGACAAGTCTTTAGAGCAAGAGGTTGCGGAAAAACAACAGGAGTGGGTCAACACTGGTTTGGATGAATCGTCTGCGTATATAAAAGCCGTTAATGAACTTGTTCCGGCTAAAATGGAGGAAAATCCAATAATAGAAGAAATTCTTAAAGAGAAATTTCGAGGCCGTTTAGGAGATTCAGTTTCAGAACTTCAATATTCTGTACTCCCGGATGTTACTAGTGTGTTAGTACAAAATGGGGCGAAAGAAGATCAAACGGAACTGGTGATGGATACTTCCAAGTGGCGTTTAGAAGTAAAAACAGCGGTAGCGTTTGAATCGATTTCTGACAACAAATATATAGCAAAATTTGTAGAAGATGTCCCGCAAAAAGGATACGGTCCTAATTTAAAATATCTAGAGACGATCTATTAAAGGAAGATATGGTAAGAGAGCAAGCGTATAAATACGTTTGCTCTCTTTCGTTATGTCGTAACTTAAGGTAAGTCTCGCTTGCGTTTTACACATCCACCTCCATTCTGTGGTTATTTCTCCGACAATCGTGGTAATATAGGCGTATATAAGGAGAGATGACAAACATGAATCACTATGCAGATGACAGCATGACGCTACATACAGACTTGTATCAAATAAATATGGCTGAATCCTATTGGGCTGATGGCATGCATAATCGTCGTGCGGTCTTTGAACTATTTTTTCGCAAACTTCCTTTTGGAAATGGTTATGGAGTCTTTGCAGGACTAGAACGAGTACTAGAATACTTAAGGGATTTTCGCTTTACAGAATCCGATATTACCTATCTACGTGAAGAACTTCACTATGAAGAAGACTTCTTAACATATCTAAAAGACGTTAAATTTACCGGTACCGTTTACTCTATGGAAGAAGGAGAGCTGGTCTTTGGAAACGAACCGATTATGCGTGTGGAGGCACCTTTAGCAGAAGCGCAATTGGTTGAAACGGCGTTGCTTAACATTGTGAACTACCAGACACTTATTGCAACGAAGGCATCCCGTATTAAACAGGTGGTTGGAGACGACTCTGTCATGGAATTTGGGACAAGAAGAGCTCAAGAACTAGATGCAGCGATTTGGGGTACTAGAGCAGCATTTATCGGTGGATTCGACGCAACAAGCAACGTTCGAGCAGGCAAAAAATTTGGAATACCGGTAGCCGGAACACATGCTCATTCCATGGTACAGGCATATAGAGACGAATACACAGCTTTTCATAAATACGCCGCAAGACATAAAGACTGTGTCTTTTTAGTAGATACATACAACACATTAAAATCAGGTGTCCCAACTGCTATACAAGTAGCAAAAGAATTAGGTGACAAAATTAACTTCCGTGGCATTCGTTTAGATAGTGGTGATATGTCCTATCTTTCTAAAAAAGCAAGAAAGATGCTGGATGACGCAGGATTCCGCGATACGAAAATTATTGCTTCTAACGACTTGGACGAGTACACCATTTTAAACATGAAAGCACAAGGTGCCGAAATTGATGTTTGGGGAATCGGAACCAAGTTAATTACAGCCTACGACCAACCAGCGTTGGGAGCTGTGTATAAAATGGTTTCCATTGAAGATGAAAACGGCGAAATGGTGGATACGATCAAAATCTCTTCTAACGCCGAAAAAGTTTCCACTCCAGGTTTAAAGAGAGTGTACAGAATCATTAATCAAGAAACGATGAAGTCAGAAGGAGATTACATTGCTTTAGAGGACGAAGATGTGCAAGGGACAGATGAACTACTCATGTTCCATCCAGTCCATACGTTCCTAATGAAAGTAGTCACAAACTTTGAAGCGAGGGAACTACATCAAAAAGTATTTGAAAACGGAGAAGCAGTCTACGAGTCTCCATCCCTAACAAGTATGCAACAAAAAGTACGAGACGGCCTAGAACTTTTGTGGGATGAGTATAAACGTTCGTTAAATCCCGAAGAATATCCAGTAGACTTAAGTGAGCCATGTTGGTCGAATAAAATGGACCTAATTAAGAAGATTAAAAAGGAAATGAAGAAATAGGAGGTTGTTGATGTGTCTAATTTACAAAACGAAATTGTACAGGCAATGATGGTAAAACCAGAAATTGACCCAAAAGTAGAAATTCGTCGTTCTGTTGATTTCTTAAAATCATACGCAAAGAAGTATCCTTTTATTAAAGGGTTCGTCCTTGGTATCTCTGGTGGACAAGACTCTACACTTACAGGGAAACTTGCGCAAACAGCGATAAATGAGTTAAACGAGGAAGCGGGAGAAAACAAGTATTGTTTTACAGCAATCCGTTTACCTTACGGAGTACAAGCAGATGAAGACGACTGCCAAGATGCGATCAATTTTATCCAACCTTCAAGTGTTTTGACGGTAAACATACAATCTGCAGTAGATGCGAGTGTAGCTTCTTTAAAGAAAGCTGGCGTAGAGCTTAGTGACTTTGTAAAAGGAAACGAAAAAGCTCGTGAACGTATGAAAGTACAATACGCGGTAGCAGCAATGAGAGATGCTGTTGTTTTAGGGACAGACCACTCAGCAGAAGCGGTGACGGGTTTCTTTACGAAGTATGGAGATGGTGGAGCGGATTTAGTACCTATCTTCCGTTTGAACAAACGCCAAGGTAAGATGTTACTAAAAGAATTAGGTTGCCCAGAACATCTATACTTAAAGAAGCCAACAGCTGACTTAGAAGAAGGTCGTCCACAACTACCAGATGAGGCAGCTTTAGGCGTAACGTATGATCAAATTGACGATTATTTAGAAGGTAAAGAAGTGCCGAAAGAAGCCGCTGAGAAAATTGAAAGTCACTACCTAAAAACAGAACACAAACGTAACTTACCAATTACTGTGTTTGATGACTTTTGGAAATAATATAAACAAAATGCCGTAGAAGCGACGAATGCTTCTGCGGTTTTTTGTATGCAGCCGTTTTTCCTCGTCCAAGGCAACGTAGTACCAATGAATACCCTTACGTGGGTTGACTAGTAACCAGCATATTTCCTTCTCGTTATATTTGACCTCCCAAACAATCTACGAGAAAATTGTTTAGAATATTGTAAAAATAAACAGGAATAAAACTGGAAATGTCGAAACTTAAATAAGTTTACAACGTATTACGATATGAGCTCTTCCAAATTGTTTGCAGCAGGAGGTAAGGAGATGTCGAAAACAGAAGTGAATCCAAAAATAGCAACGGTGCTTGAAAATATCGAAAAAGTAATGGTGGGGAAGAAAGAAGTAGCGGAACTTAGCTTAGTTGCACTTCTAGCAGAAGGTCACGTATTACTGGAAGATGTACCAGGAGTAGGGAAAACGATGATGGTACGAGCACTTTCGCAGTCCGTTGATTGTGAATTTAAACGAATTCAATTTACACCTGACTTGCTACCGTCAGATGTAGTAGGGGTGTCTTTATATAATCCAAAGGAAATGGAATTTGAATTTAGACCTGGTCCAATCATGGGGAATATTGTCTTAGCAGATGAAATCAACCGTACTTCTCCAAAAACACAATCTGCACTATTAGAGGGACTAGAAGAAGGAAGCGTCACAGTGGATGGTTTCTCACGAAAGATCCCGAAGCCGTTTTTCGTCATGGCTACGCAAAATCCAATTGAATACGAAGGTACATATCCTTTACCAGAAGCGCAGTTAGACCGTTTCTTATTAAAGCTAAACATGGGATACCCAACACTTGCTGAAGAGATGGAAGTACTAGCAAGAGCGCAAAAAAGAAAGCCGATAGAAGAATTAGAGCCTGCTATTACAAGAGAAGAATTACTAGCACTGCAAGCGGAAGTAAAAGAAGTAGTGGTGGACGACACGCTTCGAAAGTATATTGTAGAACTTGCTCACAAGACACGTACGCATCCGGATGTCTACCTAGGGGTGAGTCCGCGTGGATCCATTGCTTTGATGAAAGCAGCACAAGCATATGCCTTATTACGAAACCGTGATTATGTGATTCCAGACGACGTTCAATTTTTAGCACCATATGTATTCTCTCACCGAATGATCTTACGCTCCGAGTCTCGTTATGACGGACTATCACCAGAAACGATTGTCGCTAAAGTAATGGAACGAGTTTCTGTTCCAGTAAAAAGGTTAGTGTGATGAAAAAAAGATGGTCCTTGATAGTTACCATTCTTAAAGGGCTTACGCTAACGTTGTTGTCCGTTATCACATTTTGTTATGCCATGTTCCAAGGTGGATTCGTAAGTTGGTTCTTATTTTATAGCTTTCTACCATTTGCCGTTTTATGCCTACTAGTTGGTGTTGCCCCACTTAGAAGTTTTCAAGTAGATAGGCATCTTTCAAGAAATGAATATAAAGCGGGGGACCCTTTAGAGATAACGATCACCCTAAAGAGAAATAACAGGCTCCCATTACCATTTTTATTAATAGAAGAGAATTTTCCGAAGACACTCCAAGCTAGTACGAACGCCATGTACGGCAAGGCATTGGTCTTTCCATGGTTTAAAAAAGAAGTAACTGTCTCCTACAAAATCGATTCACTTCCCCGTGGAGAGCATGTTTTTTCTACTATCCGTCTAAAAACAGGCGATCCAATTGGGTTATTTGAAAAAGAATGGAGCACAGTAGTCTCTCAAACTATTCTGGTTTACCCTGCACTTAAAGAAATGATGTACAGGCCGCTAGACACCAAGTACGACCAAGGGGCAGCAGCTTCGTCTGTTATTCACCAAAAAGATACGTCCTTGGTAACTGGGGTCAGAGACTATCAAACGGGAGATCGTTTCTCATGGGTTCACTGGAAGGCTTTCGCTAGAACAAATCAATTGATGACGAAGGAATTCGAAGAGAGACAGTCACATGATGTGCTATTAGTGTTAGATCGTAGAGAAGATCCTATGTTTGAGCCGATGGTGACATTGGTCGCATCTGCAACGCAGGCGATTTTAAAACGAGGGGCGCAAGTAGGGCTATTATCTGCTGGAGAAGAACGAACATATTTCGCGCCTAAACAAGGAGATGCGCAAAAGCAGCAAGTTCTCTATCATTTGGCGAAAGTAACATCTGACACCCAGAAAGATTTAGGGGTTATTCTTCATGGGGAGAGGTTTGGTGCGCAGCAAGCCGTAACCTTATTCGTCGTGACTGCAAGCTTATCAGAAGCGCTAGTCGACAGTGTCTCTGTATTTACGAAGCGCAAGGGAGTAGTCGTTCTTTTTGTCATTAAACCAAAAGGAAATGACTGGACTTCAGAGGAGCATGGCTTAAGGTCCATAGCTATTGCTCGTGGTGTCCATGTCCGCCTACTAACACCTGAGAATATCACTACCGCGTTTACGGAGGTGGGGAGATGAAAGAACAGAATAAGTTAATCGGAGGTCTTGGGTTATCCTTTCTCTTATATTTAATTGGATTCTTGCTCCTTACGCAATGGATAGTACCAATTGAATACGTAGGAGAGTCAGGTAACCTGATGTGGTTCTACTTTTTTGTTGCATTATGTATGGTGATGGCCTGGATTGGGATCCCGTGGGGTGTAACGTTTATCATCAAGACGACGTTTATATTGTGGGTGATTAACAGTCTGTTTTACCCGACACTACCATTCACAAGCTCCCTTTGGTTTAATCAATTAATTGCACTCATACAGCAAGACATTGGTTTGATTCTATCCCAACAAGTAGCTAATATCTCGGATGTTTTTAGAACAGTCCTATTCTTTGTTTTATTAGGGTTGTTAAGTTATCTAGTACACTTCTGGATTGCTGTACGTCAAAAACTATTTCTGTTTTACGTAATGACGCTCATTTATGTGACGGTCATTGATACGTTTACGAACTATGATGCATCCACGTCTATTGTGTGGATGGTAGGACTTGGCTTCTTGGCACTAAGCTTGTTGTTTTTACGGAGAATGGTCTCGCTAGAAAATCTACATAAACGTGGACTTCTAAAAAGATGGCTTGTACCGTTAATCGTATTGATCGTTGCCTCGACCTCCGTAGCTTTTGCAACACCAAAGTCAGGTCCCATATGGCCTGACCCAGTTCCATATATCCAGTCATATGCAGATGGAGCGGGACAAGGACGATACGGAAAAATAGGTTATGGAACAGATGATAGTCAGCTTGGCGGACCGTTCTTACCAGATAACTCTGTTGTGTTTACCGCATTAGCAGAGGTGCAACATAACTGGCGTATTGAAACGAAAGATACGTATACGGGAAAAGGATGGGTAAGCTCGAGTCAAATTCCGCCTCTTGAATTCTTACCCAGTGAACAAGTACCGTTTTCCTTAAATCCAGAGCAACCAGAAAGACCAAAGCGAAGTGCGACGCTACAATTCCAGCAAGAATATCCGCATATTGTTTATCCATATGGACTAAACTCTATTTTCATCGATGAAGTACAATCGTTAGCTGTTCAACCTATCACGCAAAAAGTAAGTACGCTAAATGAAGCAGGGGAACCTGTAAACGTCGGAACGTATTCTTTAGAGTATCAAATCCCGCAATACAGTATGAATGGTTTAAGAACTGCTCATACAAAAGTCGGAAATGATATCGAGATGCAAGCGATAATGGAACGTTATACGCAGTTGCCTTCAGAGCTTCCGAATCGTGTTCGAGAACTAGCGGAACAAATAACGGCAGAGGAAGACAATTGGTACGATAAAGCGAAAGCAATCGAAAACTACTTCCAACGCCCGGAGTTTGTGTACGACCAGACAGATGTTGCAATACCAGAAGGGAATACGGATTACGTAGACCAGTTCCTATTTGATACGCAAAGAGGATACTGTGATAACTTCTCTACTTCCATGGTAGTAATGCTGCGTTCCATTGGTATTCCTGCTCAGTGGGTGAAAGGGTATACATCTGGTGAAAGTAGAGGAGCTGTCAATACTCAGTACAATGAATATGAAATCACGAACAACAATGCTCACTCATGGGTAGAAGTGTACTTCCCAGAAGTTGGTTGGGTCCCGTTTGAGCCAACGAAAGGATTCTCTCAAACCGTGCTGTTAAATTTTGATGAGGAGCGACCAGACACGACTACACCTGACGTGGAAGATCCAGCGGAAAAACCAGAGCAACCACAAACTCCAGAAGAAGTAGAACAATCTAGTGGTGGTTCTTCCTTCTCATGGACGGCCTTCAAACTAAAAGTTGAGACGTTTGTGAAGGAAAATATGTGGAAGATTATGTTCATTACGATAGGTGTAACCTTACTTTTGATAGTGTTATATCGATGGAGGTCCAAATGGTTACCCTACTATCTTGTGCGTAAGTTTAAAAATCGTAAACATGATGAAAAGGTAATGGAAGAAGCCTATACGGCATTACTGAAACAGCTTCACCGTATTGGTTTGCCAAGAAATGAAGGGCATACTCTTCGTACCTATAGTGCAAGAATTGATACGTACTATGGAAGTGATGAGATGTCGTCACTAACAAAGCTTTACGAAAAAGAACTATACAAAAAAGAGTCTTCGGAAGAGGAATGGAAACGCGCTCTTGAATTGTGGGAAAATTTAATTAAAAAGACAACCGCTTGACCATTCCAGAAATGAACGTTAAAATGATGAAAAATTACACACAGTTGGTGCTGAGCTAAAGATAGTTCACTCCTTCATATATCCTCGATAATATGGTTCGAGAGTCTCTACCGGGTTGCCGTAAATGACCTGACTATGAAGGCAGATTCTATTGTCTTGACATAGTTAAGGCTAGAATTCTGCTTTCTCTTTTTTTATAGAGAACAGAATTCTAGCCTTTTTTATTTGTTACCTGACTAGTAACAACTCATCGTTGACCACGTGATGTAGTCGGTTCTTAGATGAGTATCCTTTGAAATACTAGGGGAAGGTAATAGAAGCCAACGTGATGATTAAATACTAATATGAGGTGAGCACATGACGGAAAAAGCATTGTTACAAGAACAGCCGAAGATCGTTGTATTAGATTTTGGAAGTCAGTATAACCAATTAATCACTCGAAGAATTCGTGAATTTGGTGTCTATAGTGAATTACATCCACACACAATTACGGCAGAAGAGATTAAAGCGATGAATGCACAAGGTGTTATTTTCTCTGGTGGACCTAATAGCGTTTACGGGGAAAATGCATTCTCTTGTGACCCAGCAATTTTTGATATGGGTCTACCGATCTTTGGTATTTGTTATGGTATGCAATTGATGGCTCACCATTTTGGTGGAAAAGTAGAAGGTGCTTCTCAGCGTGAATATGGAAAAGCAAAGTTAAAAATTGAAAATGAATCAGCTCTATTCCAAGACCTCCCTTCAGAACAAACGGTTTGGATGAGCCACGGAGACAAAGTGACACAAGCTCCTGAAGGATTTACAGTGGATGCGACAAATGCATCTTGTCCTGTAGCTTCTATGAGTAACGCTTCTAAAAACTTCTATGCGGTTCAATTCCACCCAGAGGTTCGTCACTCTGTGCACGGAAATGACATGCTACGTAATTTTGTATTCAACATCTGTGGTATGGAAGACAACTGGACGATGGAGAGTTTCATTGAACTAGAGATTGAAAAAATTCGTCAAACGGTTGGCGATAAAAAGGTCCTTTGTGCACTAAGTGGTGGAGTGGATTCTTCTGTAGTAGCAGTATTAATCCATAAAGCAATTGGTGATCAATTAACATGTATGTTCGTAGACCACGGTCTTCTTCGTAAAGGGGAAGCGGAGTCTGTTATGAAGACTTTCTCTGAAGGTTTTAATATGAACGTAATCAAAATTGATGCACAAGAGCGCTTCTTATCGAAACTAGAAGGTGTTTCCGATCCGGAGAAAAAACGTAAAATCATCGGTAATGAGTTTATCTATGTATTCGATGATGAAGCGGCTAAGTTGCAAGGGATTGATTTCTTAGCACAAGGTACTCTTTACACAGATATTATCGAGAGTGGTACAGCAACTGCGGAAACAATTAAGTCACACCATAACGTTGGTGGACTACCAGAAGATATGAAGTTTACTTTAATCGAGCCGTTAAATACATTATTTAAAGATGAAGTACGAGCTCTTGGTTCAGAGTTAGGTTTATCTGATGAGATTGTTTGGCGTCAGCCGTTCCCGGGACCAGGTTTAGGAATCCGTGTTCTTGGAGCGATTTCAGAAGAGAAGCTAGAGATTGTCCGTGAATCAGATGCAATCTTACGTGAAGAAATCAAGAAAGCAGGATTAGAGCGTGACATTTGGCAGTACTTCACGGTATTACCTGATATCCGTAGCGTTGGCGTAATGGGAGATTCTAGAACATATGACTATGCAATCGGTATTCGTGCAGTAACATCCATTGATGGTATGACATCGGATTGGGCGAGAATCCCTTGGGATGTACTAGAATTAATCTCGACTCGTATCGTAAATGAAGTTCCTAACATTAACCGAGTTCTCTATGATATTACGAGTAAGCCACCTAGCACAATCGAGTGGGAGTAAAAACCGAACATTAATAAAATAATTTTTAATAACGTTCGATTTTTGTGTTGACGCCTACGCAAATCGTTGGTACACTAAGGATGAATTTAATAAGAGATACGTCGTATAAAGTCGGGAATATGGCCCGAAAGTTTCTACCAAGCTACCGTAAATGGCTTGACTACGAGGTACGTGCAGGTAAAGGTTCGGGGAACGGTCGTTGTTTCTTGTTATCCTTGCCTGTACCTACTTACCTAGTCAAGCTCTAAGCCTTTTCGGCTTAGAGCTTTTCTAATTCCACGACGTGATCTTCTACACAGGAGGACACAAAATGAAAAACTTTTTCCAATTTGACGAACTAGGTACTAGCTATCGTCGAGAATTTATCGGCGGATTTACGACGTTCTTAGCAATGGCGTATATCCTAGTCGTTAACCCATTAACGTTATCACTGGCTTCTATTCCAGATTTACCAGATGCAATGCGTATGGATTATGGTGCGGTATTCGTAGCAACAGCTTTAGCAGCAGCAGTTGGTTCCTTGGCCATGGGCTTGCTCGCTAAATATCCAATTGCACTAGCTCCTGGGATGGGATTAAATGCATTCTTTGCTTACACAGTTATTTTAACTTTCGGTATTCCTTGGCAAACAGCGTTAACTGGTGTTTTAATTTCCGGTATTATTTTTATTCTTCTTACTTTAACTGGTTTACGTGAAGCAATTATCAATGCAATCCCGAACGAACTGAAGTTAGCTGTCGGAGCCGGTATCGGGTTATTCATCACGTTCCTTGGGTTCCAAAACGCTGGAGTGATTGTTAATAACGATGCAGTACTTGTGGGGCTAGGTGATCTATCTAACCCAGAAACATTGCTAGCGATCTTTGGATTAGTGTTAACAGTTATCTTAATGACACGTGGACTAAAAGGTGCAATTTTTATCGGGATGATTGCTACATCTATTGTGGGAATGATCTTTGGACTTATTCAAGTTCCTACGCAAATTGTAGGAGAGGTACCATCAGTTGCTCCAACGTTTGGTGCTGCATTTGAAGCTTTCGCAACACCAATGGATAGCATCTTTACTATTCAAATGCTTGTGGTTGTCTTAACATTCTTATTCGTAGATTTCTTCGACACTGCAGGAACATTAGTTGCAGTGACGAACCAAGCTGGTTTAATGAAAGACGGCAAGTTACCAAGAGCCGGTAAAGCTCTTCTAGCAGATTCGACTGCAACAGTAGTCGGTGCAATCTTCGGAACATCTACGACTACTTCGTACATTGAGTCTTCAGCAGGTGTAGCTGCAGGAGCGAGAACAGGTTTCGCTGCAATCGTAACAGGTGGATTCTTCTTACTATCCTTGTTCTTCTTCCCGGTTTTATCGGTTATCACTGCGGCAGTAACAGCGCCAGCACTAATTATCGTTGGGGTATTAATGGTAAGTTCTCTAGGCAAAATTGATTGGAACAAATTCGAAGTCGCAGTACCAGCATTCTTAACAATTATCGCAATGCCTTTAACGTATTCCATTGCAACTGGTATCGCAATTGGATTTATCTTCTACCCAATTACGATGATGGTAAAAGGAAGACGAAAAGAGATTCACCCAATAATGTACTTACTATTTGTTATCTTCGTTTGCTACTTTATCTTTTTAGTAGAGTAGTAGTTACTACCGTGTTTCTTCTATATAGAAGAAATGCGGTTTTTTTGGTTATGTGATCAGTAACAACTCGAGTAGGGCCACGTGATGTGGCCAGTACTTAACTGAGTTTCCTTAGGGTGAGATAATGAGTCACTACTTTCGGCTGTATAGAGTGTGGTCTCTAGCGTACCTACTCCTTTAGATGTATAGAAAGTCGGACACATTGAGGATAGAAGAAATGTGTCCGACTTGGTAAGATAATAAATGTTCTTATCTTTAATTAAGATAGTTGGAATTCGTGATAATTTATCATAAAATCGACATGTAACGACATCAAGGAGGAGACGAATCATGAAAAAGATTCTATATGTTACTGCAAACCCTAAACACACAAAAGAAAGCTTCGGACTTCAAGTCGGAGAAAAATACATTGAAGAACGCGTAAAAGTAGTAGAGAATGCTGAAGTGTACACGCTAAATCTATTTAAAGAAGAAATTCCGGAGATTGACGATTGTGTACTATCTGCTTGGGGAGCGATTGCTAATGCAGGAGGAGATATGGCTTCTGCTAATCTAACAGAAGAACAAACGCATTTAGTTACAAGACTTAACAACCTGTTAACGCAATTTATTGAAGCAGATGAAGTTGTTTTTGTGACACCAATGTGGAACTTAAGCTTCCCTCCACGTGTAAAAGCATATATTGATTCTCTAATGGTTGCTGGTAAAACATTTGCATACACAGCAGAAGGACCTGTTGGTTTGTTAAAAGGTAAAACAGTTGTACACGTTCATGCTTCTGGTGGGGTTTACTCACAAGCGCCAGTTCATTTCGCTAACGACTACCTAAAAGGAATCATGAATTTCATGGGTGTTAACAACTACCATGCTGTGTTTGTAGAAGGTATGGCGGCTGAGCCAGAAAGAGCAGATGCGATCCTAGCAGATGCTTTGGTGAAAGCGAAAGATCTAGCACAAAAAATAGATCAACATCAAACGAACTAAATAACTATTAAACTATTTGAAGTGCGGAGGTTACTACTCCGTGCTTTTTTGTTGCGTGACCAGCAACAACTCATCGTTGACCACGTGTTGTGGTCCGTTCTTAGATGAGTATGCTTCATAAATGCTTACATAGGTAAGGGGGAGATTGATAGGGCTAATAAATGCATGTCCTAATCAATTATGTTGCTAAAACAAAAGGGGAGTAGATTCCCACAAAGAAGAAACCAATAGTACTAATCTAGTAAGGTTGAAATAGATTAAAAGTTTTTTCGACATTTCCTGTTGCAATGTTCAAATAGGCATGTTATAGTAGTAAAACATCATAACGAGCTAACAAATTCCGACATGAAAGTAAATTTCATAAAAAAACTTTTTTAAAAAAGTTGTTGACGAATTACTTAGTAAGATGTTATGATTATCTAGTCGCTTACGAGCGGTTAAATGATATTGAACTTTGAAAACTAAACAAACCAAGTGCCAACGTTTAATTCAGTTGTTTCTATGAAACAACAAAACAAGTTTTTTATGAGCTAATCAAACATCTATTGGAGAGTTTGATCCTGGCTCAGGACGAACGCTGGCGGCGTGCCTAATACATGCAAGTCGAGCGGACTTGTGGGAGCTTGCTCCCGCAAGTTAGCGGCGGACGGGTGAGTAACACGTGGGTAACCTGCCTGTAAGATTGGGATAACTCCGGGAAACCGGGGCTAATACCGAATAACATCATTTGTCGCATGACAGATGATTCAAAGGTGGCTTCGGCTATCACTTACAGATGGACCCGCGGCGCATTAGCTAGTTGGTGAGGTAACGGCTCACCAAGGCGACGATGCGTAGCCGACCTGAGAGGGTGATCGGCCACACTGGGACTGAGACACGGCCCAGACTCCTACGGGAGGCAGCAGTAGGGAATCTTCCGCAATGGACGAAAGTCTGACGGAGCAACGCCGCGTGAGTGAAGAAGGTTTTCGGATCGTAAAACTCTGTTGTTAGGGAAGAACAAGTACCGTTCGAATAGGGCGGTACCTTGACGGTACCTAACCAGAAAGCCACGGCTAACTACGTGCCAGCAGCCGCGGTAATACGTAGGTGGCAAGCGTTGTCCGGAATTATTGGGCGTAAAGCGCGCGCAGGTGGTTTCTTAAGTCTGATGTGAAAGCCCACGGCTCAACCGTGGAGGGTCATTGGAAACTGGGAAACTTGAGTGCAGAAGAGGAAAGTGGAATTCCACGTGTAGCGGTGAAATGCGTAGAGATGTGGAGGAACACCAGTGGCGAAGGCGACTTTCTGGTCTGTAACTGACACTGAGGCGCGAAAGCGTGGGGAGCAAACAGGATTAGATACCCTGGTAGTCCACGCCGTAAACGATGAGTGCTAAGTGTTGGAGGGTTTCCGCCCTTCAGTGCTGCAGCTAACGCATTAAGCACTCCGCCTGGGGAGTACGGTCGCAAGACTGAAACTCAAAGGAATTGACGGGGGCCCGCACAAGCGGTGGAGCATGTGGTTTAATTCGAAGCAACGCGAAGAACCTTACCAGCTCTTGACATCCTCTGACAACCCTAGAGATAGGGCGTTCCCCTTCGGGGGACAGAGTGACAGGTGGTGCATGGTTGTCGTCAGCTCGTGTCGTGAGATGTTGGGTTAAGTCCCGCAACGAGCGCAACCCTTGATCTTAGTTGCCATCATTTAGTTGGGCACTCTAAGGTGACTGCCGGTGACAAACCGGAGGAAGGTGGGGATGACGTCAAATCATCATGCCCCTTATGAGCTGGGCTACACACGTGCTACAATGGACGGTACAAAGGGCTGCAAGACCGCGAGGTTAAGCCAATCCCATAAAACCGTTCTCAGTTCGGATTGTAGGCTGCAACTCGCCTACATGAAGCTGGAATCGCTAGTAATCGCGGATCAGCATGCCGCGGTGAATACGTTCCCGGGCCTTGTACACACCGCCCGTCACACCACGAGAGTTTGTAACACCCGAAGTCGGTGGGGTAACCTTTTGGAGCCAGCCGCCTAAGGTGGGACAGATGATTGGGGTGAAGTCGTAACAAGGTAGCCGTATCGGAAGGTGCGGCTGGATCACCTCCTTTCTAAGGATATATTACGGAACAGTACT